>CAJOGK010000044.1 GCA_905234145.1 uncultured Prevotella sp.
GGGACATGAGGGAGCCTGTCTGACGGAACAGATAGAAAATGAGGTACAACAGTTTGTAGGCGATACAGAGCAGAGCGACGACCTTACGATGCTGATTCTCAAGTGGCAAAAGCCTGATGACTCCCATTACCATTTGTCGATATGTGCCGATATGGACGACATCGAACAGATGGACCCCTTTATAGCGAATGCCTCGCAACAGGCAGGACTAACAACCAAGGAGGGAAAGCAAATACGTTTGGCGCTGGAAGAGGCTGTGGCCAATGTCATCAACTATAGTCAGGCTACCTACGTGAACTTTGATGCCTATATAGGCGACGGATGCCTGAAGGTGACCATCACGGATGACGGCATCGCTTTTGATGCGACAGCAGGATCACCTACCGATTTCTCTTTGCGCCCAGACGAGCGCCCGGCAGGGGGGCTGGGTATCATGCTGCTTCATCAGATGACCGATGACCTCAGCTATCAGCGCATGGAAAACCGCAACGTGCTCACGCTGATAAAAAAGATTATAAACGAATAATATTATAAGGTATGGCAATCAACATTCATCTCAAGGAAGAAGGAGGACGTCTCGTAGTCGTTATTGATGGTGACCTCAACAATGCTGCAACCAAGCAGGCAGTACAAAGTTTTGCACCCATATACCAGCATACAGATTGCGACGTGGTTCTGGATTGTACGGCGCTAAACTATATTTCGAGTAGTGGGTTGCGCATGATGCTCGATGTGTATAAGCATACACGTGCCAATGGCCATGACACCATTCTCAAACATATTGCTGACGATGTGAAAGAGGTGTTCGAACTGAGCGGATTCCTGCAACTCTTCAAGGTTGAGAACTAAAAACAGATACGACTATGGCGGCAAGTAAAGACGAAATGGCACTTCTGCAAACAGAGAATCAGGCATTGAAGGCAGAAGTAACGGAACTCAAGAAAGATGTGGAGCGACTCAAGGATGAGTTGGTAAGAATGGTAAGCAGAAATCTCGACCTCTCGGAGCGCTTGGAGAAGGATGCCGAGCTTCGTATGCGTGTGGAAGTGGCCCATGAAATCATGGACAACTACGTGGAGCGTCAGCGTAATGCCGACCTAAAGGACGATGCAGAACTGATGGCACTGATTGAGAATCTGGTGGAGAAAGACCGTCCCCACTTACGCCCAGACTTCGATGCTGCAGCCTTGGCTGAACTACTCGGTGTTTCGCCCCATCGACTGGCCTTGCTTTTCCGTCATCAGACACGATATAATACCCCGGAAGCTTATATCGACAACTTGCGAACCCTAGCTGCCTTGCGCCTTTTGCGCGATAAGCCACTCTATACGATTGCCGTGGTGGCTGAGGAAGCTGGATTCGCAAGTGTGCGCACCCTTCAGCGCCGTATTCAAGACGCTATCGGGATGAGCCCTGTTGACTACAGGCTGATTTTCACTAGAGACACATAATAGCGCCTCCGTTAGGCTGAATCTCCACTTTGGCTTGGCCTTTCTTGTCGACCTTCAAAGTGGTCTTTGTAGGCTCTCCCTTCTGATTGTCTACATAGAGGGTGATTGTTTGTCCTGCAAACATGGGGAGTTGGAGCGTAAGTTTCTGTGGCTCTTTCTGGGCATTCAAGCCAGCGATGTACCAATCGGCACCGTGACGACGCGCCAGAACCACATACTTGCCAGGATAGCCATCGAGGAAGCGTGTTTCGTCCCATGTGGTGGGAATCGTTTTCAAGAAGTCAAGCTCGAACTGAGGGAGTTCTTGCAGATTGTTAGGACACATGGCCACACACTGAATCGATGTCTGATTGGTGAAGCCGGAAGCGATCTCGAAGATATCAGTCGTTTTACGAGAGTGACGGCTCTTGTTGTCGCGACTCAGATACTTGTTCATAATCACACCACCCCAATCGATAGAGGCAACAGCATTGCGACAGAAGGGATGAAGGGTCAGATCGAAAGGCTCGTGGATAGCGGCACCCTCGCCAAAGAAAACATTCTCGCTAGCCAATACGGCCTCTGAAGCGACGTAGTTGGGGAACATACGCTCCCAACCGCGAGGCAGAGTGCAACCGTGGAAGATAACCTGAATGCCATAACGGTTGGCATCGACCATGATATCTTCGTAAAGCTGAAGCGTTTCCTGCTTGTCGCCTCCAAAGAAATCTACCTTGATGCCCTTTACGCCAATCTCCAGCAACCACTTAAACTCGCGATTGCGAGCCAAAGAAGTGTTCAGGCAATTGCGTGGCCCCTGAGGCGCATCGTTCCAATAACCATTAGAGTTGTACCAAAGCATCAGACTAACCCCCTTTGACTGGGCATAACGGGAGAGTTCGACCATTTTATCGCGACCTATTTGGGTATCCCAAAGGGCATCTACCAGGCAATACTCATAGCCCATCGTAGAGGCCAGGTCGATAAACTCTACCTGATCTTTATAAACGGTAGCATTATCTCCAACTCCATGTGTAGCGACCTTCCTTATATTGTTCTGAGGGCTCGTAGAGTGGGTCAACGACATCGTAGCTGATGGTGGTTTCAACGATGGGCTTCAGGGTTGAACCTACCGTGATGGTGCGCCAAGGGGTCTCTGCAGGGAGCGACATAGCTACGAACTCAGAGCCGAAACCACCATTTTCGCCCTTATCCGGGAAAGCGATGGTATAGCCGATACCTGCCTGATAATCGGAGATATGGGTACCGCAATAAGCGCCAGTAGTTCCCGTTTCGCTGACCAATGCCCAACCATCTGAAAGATGGAACAGGCAAGGGAAGGTATAGCCACGACCATAATGCGACTTTACATTCATCGCTCCGTCTACGCTGTAACCCTCTTCGTAGCTGGGTTTGGTGTTGGCCCAACCAGTATTAGGTCCTATCTGCGGGGTGATAAAGGTGGTGGTGCCATCAGGGAAGTTGAAACTGGTAGCCTCGCCATATATTAAGGTACGCTGCATGTCGCGAGGCGCTTTGGCGATGCCATATCTGAAAGCGACATCGTTATCAGAAACCATAAAGGTAACGGTCATCTGCAGCTTCTCCTGATTCTCAAGGGTCAGCATCAGTTTGTTGGCCTTGTAGTCGATGTGCGACGTCTTGATGGTACGCATATCGTAGTGCTTCTCTACAGCCTCTGTCTTGTTGGCAACAATCTTCAGGCCGTTGGTCAAATCACCAATACTGGTATTCAGACCCAGATTTGATTTTGTTACCATCTGTTTGCCATCGAGCGATACTTGGTAGGTAGCCTTACCTCCCTCGTCGTTCACCACAACTTCCAGATTTCCACTTGGTGATGTCACCTTTACTTCTTCAGCCTGACAAAGGCTGGCAGCCAATAAAGCTGCCATCAAAAACACGTTTCTACTAGCCATAAATTTCATATTGTATTGTGCGGGGTTTGCTGTTATCTCATAGCCAGGGCCTTATCCTCGGCAGCTTCCATGATTTCGCGCTCGCCAGGACCCTTGTCGTTGATGCCACAGAGATGAAGAATGCCGTGGATAATTACACGATGCAACTCCTCGTCGTAAGGGCGCCCGAACTTGTCGGCATTGGTAAATACGGTATCTACCGAGATATAGAGGTCGCCATTCAGCGTTTTGCCTTCTGTATAATCGAAAGTGATAATGTCGGTATAGTAATCGTGACCAAGGTATTGATTATTAACCTCCAGAATCTTGTCGTCGTTGACAAACAGATAGCCAATCTCTCCGATCTTCTTGCCATAGCTGGCAGCTACCTGACGGATCCAGTTGGACGTCTCGCGTTTCTTGATATTAGGGAATTTTACCCCTTCTGCTTCGTAGGTGATCATCTATAAATTCTAAACTTTTAAACTATAAACTCTTCTTAGGCAGATATGAGCTGATGTCGACACCAAAGTGGGCTAACTCGCGCAGGGCACTCGATGACACACTGGCCAATTCTGGTTCGGTATAGAGCAGGATCGTTTCAATGCCACCCAGTTTGCGGTTAAAATCGGCTTGCCACTGCTCATGCTCGAAATCGCTGACCGTACGAACACCTTTGACGATGAATTGTGCCTTTTCTGCCTTGGCAAAGTCAATGGCAAGTCCCTGATAGCTCTTTACCTCGATGCGTGGCTCGTCGCTATAAAGGTCGATGATGGCCTTCATCCGTTCTTCGGCAGAAGGCATATCAGGCTTGTGCACATTATCACCAACCACCCCAATCACCAAGCGGTCGAAGAGTGGTAAAGCACGTCGCACGATAGAATCGTGGCCGATAGTAAAGGGGTTGAAACTCCCTACGAAAATACCTGTTCTCATATCTGCGGCAAAGGTACAAATAAATTTGGAAATAAACGGCTTTTTAAATAAAATGCTGCTTATTTTTCCCTTTTTTCTGCACGTTGCGATTCTGTGTCCTTGGTGTCGCGCTGGGCACGACTCTTCTTCTTGCCGCCTATAGAATAGGTTGCTGAGATGCTAACTCTGTGAACGTGCCTGTCGATTCTGTCATACTCGCGGAAGAGGTTATCGTTATAGCGACGTGTGACATCGATGACCTGCTGTTGGAACGGATCGTGAACGACGAGCGAGAGCTTCAGACGATCGTTCAAGAGGGTGTAGTGAAGGGCGAAATGGGAGGTGCCATAGCTGCCATACTTGCTCAGCGCATCGTATTGCGAGAACCAATGGTCGTAACGGGCATTAAACACCAATGTGTGTTGGCGATTCAGGAAAACATCGGCCGTAACACCCACTCGCTTTCCCCATCCATAAAGATTCGGCATGCCAATCTCTTCGGGAATCTTGGTGTTATAGCGATCGGACGACTTATCGATTAATGTTGAAAGGAAAGCATAGGGGTCGATGTCTGGACGGGCATCGTAATAATAAGCTTCACCTTCTACACTGGCATTGAGCCAAGGTGTGAATTTATGCTGATAGCGCAGATAGAGCCCGAATTTATTGCTGTCGAAACAGTTCAGGGGGCGTGTCTCCTGTTGGAAGCTGATCTTATATTCATAGGTGCTTGTATCGAACTCCATAGAATTGTGGTTCTGCAGATACACCTCGGGGTGGAAGGCCGTAATCCAATCTACTTGATCGCGACCCTGGTAATGGTAAAGAGCTGCATAGAGTCCGTTGTCATTACTGTATGACAACTCCAGGTGACTCGTTGTACTAGGCAGCAACGACGGGTTACCTGTTCTGATGGAGAGCGATGAGGAATAAACCTCAAAGGGATTTAAGTCGTTGAAGTTAGGACGCGTGATACTGATATTCCAGCTCAGGTTGAGTCGCTGTTGCTGGCTGAGTTTGTAGCTGAAATTGACGTAAGGCAGCAACTGGTTATAAGAGCGATTGTTTTTCTCTTGTTTGTCAGGCGTTATCGTCGTATAGGGATTGATGGTTTGATTCGAGTTGTTTGTGATATCAAAATGCTGATAGCCTTTCAGTTGGGTGTGTTCGAATCTTACCCCAGCTTTTGCCGTAAATGTGTCGAAGAAGGATTTCTGTGCATTCAAATAGATGGCATAGGTCTGCTCCCGATAGTCGAAATCCGTCTTCCACGAGCTGAGATCGCCCCAGAACACACGGATATCCGATACGTTGGCATCGTTATGAATCCTGGTGTAGGCCAAACCCGTTTCGAAGGTGGCAAAGGGGTAGGGCAGTAAGGCATCAAACTTAGCCGACTGGATAAGATAGTTGCTTTTCGACAAGCAGCGTGAGCGATAGTAATCATCGTGCGGGAAAGCAGTCAGAATGTCGAAAGTACCGTGGTTGTCTTCCTGATAGTGGTTGAGGGTCAAACTCAGTTTCTTGCCCAGCGAATCGAGTGTCCAGTCGCCATACATCGTAAGACTGAACATGTGGGCTGGAATTCTAGGATATTGCTCACCTTTAGAAGTGTTGACGTCGATAAACAGGGTTCTGTCGGTGATATCCATAAACTCTTTGTTCTGGCGATAGGAAACCATCGCTCCAAGTTCCAGATTCTCCAGGGGTTGATAGCGGAAGAGACCATTGCCTCCAAAGATTTCGTTCACCCATTTTTGATGGGTATATGAGGTCTTGTAGATACCAGTGAAGTTATAGCGCGACTCCGTATCAATAATGTCTGCCTTGCGCTCTAAATCGGCACCGATGGTCATGTCGAATTTCTCAGAAGAATAGCTGGCAGAACCATTGGCTGCACCGCTCCAAGTATCGCTAAGCGCAAATAAGCCAGTTACATCACCTCGCCATCCCTTTGTCTGGTCACGTTTCAGGATAATATTAATGTATCCACCCTCGTTGCTTTCGTACCGGCTGGGAGGGATTGAAATCACCTCAATGCGCTCTATATCCTCTGCACGTAACGACCAGAGTTTTTGACGGAAATCCTCATTGCCGTTTTCTATCACCCTGCCATTGAGCATGATGACAGCACGACCTTTGCCCAGAATGCTGGCATAGCCATTTGAGAGACTGACGGTAGGCACACGACTCAGCAGTTCGAGCATGTCCTGACCTTTGGCAAACTGATCGTTGGCCACGATGTATTGCAGACGATCGCCCTTGTTGCGGATAATGGGAGGATGGCCGGTGACGGTTACATTGTGCAGATAGTTGTTCTCCATCTGCATCTGAATGGTGCCAACTTGTCCGATGGCCATCACGCGCTCGATGGTCTTGAAGCCCATGCAACTGATGCGAACCCTGGCCTCTTTGGCACCACAAGGGATCACGAAATCGCCTGCCTCATTGCTTACACCACCACCAATCATGGCAGAGTCGGAAAGGCTGAATAGCGCAATATTGGCATACATCACGGGCATTCGCTTCTGATCAACCAACTTTCCTGTAAGCTTTGTGCGATCCTTCTGGATGCACTCTACAAAGATTTCCTTATTAAATAAATGAACCTTAACGGGATAAAAGCCGCACACTTCCCGAACAGCATCGGGAAGTGAGCGGCCTTTTTCGATTGTTTTGCTGACAGTGAAATCTTCTAATTCGTCGTAGACAAACGAGATGTCATATTGTTTTGACGACAGATCGAGTTCAATGAGAGCTTCAGATAGCGATGTGCCCTGAAAGATATGCTGCGCTCGTGCCGAGAGGACAGCTGTACATAATAAAATTAAATACAGTGCCCGTCTCATTATTGCGCGATGATGTGGCCATTAGTTAATGTTACGTTTACTTTTTCGAAACGATTCAGGCGCTCCACCATCGTTTGAGCATTTTCTTCTTTATTCCACTTTATATACAGACGGATATGGCGTGCTTCATCGTTGCGGAATTCTGGACGCAACTGATAATATCTAGCCACCTCGGTCAGAATGACTTCCAACTCTGCATTTTCGAAAGTGTAAACCATGTCTGCGGTCGCAGTCTGGTTGGGGCTATCTGTTACAACGGGTTTTGCTGGGGTCGACTCCACATTCTCAACAGCGGGAGCGCTGCTCTCGGAATTGATCATGTGGATGGCTGCGTAGGACAAGCCGGAAATCATCATTAAGCCTACAAATACGGCTGCAATTTTGCGCCAGATGCGCAGAGAGCTGTTCATGTGCTGACGACTGAATTTCTGCCACTCAGCATCAATATCTACTGTACTAACTGTATGTGAGCCTGCATACGCACTCGTAGCATCACACATCAGGCGATAATAGTCGCTACATTGCTCATCACTGAGCAACTGTAGCAGTTGTTCGTTAGTGTAGCGCTCCGGACGCTCTATCGCGTCAAGCACCTGTGCTAACTTGTCGGTTTGTCCTGTTCTATTCATTATCTTGACCATTAAAATGTTCTTGCAGCTTTGTGATTGCCTGATGCAGATGCTTGTAGACAGTCTTCTCTGTCACATCCAACTCTTCTGCGATTTCCTTATACGTCATCTTTTCGTCAAAACGCATGCGGAAAATCCGTTGATCTTGTTCTGTCAGCTCCGTCTCTACGAAATTTCTTATTTCCGCATATCGCTTTTCCTCAACAGCATCTGAGAGGTAGACGACGTTGTCGGTAGGAAGTAAGCGCTCTACTTTTTGGCGCACCTGACGATGGGCAATATAGTCCATGCAGCGATTCCTTACAGCGACAAGTAGGTAACTTTCAGTAATACTCATCTCAGACATTTGGTCATTCTGAACCAATCGTGCGAACACGTCGCTCACGGCATCTTTGCTTTCTTCTTCGTCATGTAAAAGCACGTTGGCCAATTGGTACATTCGTGCATAATGCGTCCTGAAGAGCCGCTCTATGATAGCCTGTTTCTGACTCATGTCTAATTATTATACGGGTGAAGGGGAAAAAAACTACCCCCAAAATTAAAAAAAATGATAAAAAAGTCTATTTTTTATTCAAAAAGGCTTGGTTCCATGATGTTTCCACCATACGGATTGCGCCCAAAATGGCGATAAGCCAACTCGGTAACCATACGTCCGCGAGGGGTACGTTTGATGAATCCTTCCATGATGAGAAATGGCTCGTAAACCTCCTCTACGGTGCCTGCATCCTCGCCAATGGCGGTAGCAATCGTCGTGATGCCCACAGGACCACCACGGAACTTATCGATAATGGTCAGCAGAATCTTGTTGTCGATTTCGTCCAAACCATACTGGTCGATGTTCAGTGCCGTTAGCGCCACCTTCGAAATCTTCATATCAATCTTGCCGTTACCCTTTACCTGTGCAAAGTCACGAACACGACGCAACAGGGCATTGGCGATACGTGGCGTGCCACGACTGCGACCAGCTATCTCCAGTGAGGCATCTTCTGTGATGGGCACACCCAGGATGCCTGCTGAGCGCTCGATAATGGCTTGGAGCGTTTCTGGATCGTAATACTCTAAATGCATGTTGATACCAAAGCGTGCCCTCAAAGGAGCCGTCAGCAGACCACTACGTGTCGTAGCACCTACAAGGGTAAAGGGGTTCAAATCTATCTGAATCGAACGTGCTGAAGGCCCTTTGTCGATCATGATATCAATGCGGTAGTCTTCCATCGCGGAGTAGAGATATTCCTCGACCACGGGCGACAAGCGGTGAATCTCATCGATAAACAGCACGTCGTTCTTTTCCAGTGAGGTAAGAATACCAGCCAAATCACCTGGCTTATCGAGCACAGGACCACTGGTAATCTTAAACCCCACACCTAGTTCATTGGCAATAATATTTGAGAGGGTTGTCTTTCCCAGTCCTGGAGGACCATGCAACAAAGTGTGGTCGAGGGGCTCGCCACGGTATTTGGCAGCCTCGACAAACACTTCTAGATTTTCTACAACCTTCTTCTGTCCGCTGAAATCACGGAAACTAAGGGGTCGCAGTGCATTCTCAAAGTCTTTTTCGCCTTGTGAGAAACGTTCTTCTCTTATATTAAATTCTTCTTCCATCACTCTTAACTATCATCTATCAACTATCAACTAGTTATCTGACGCCTCCGCCGCCTCCACCAGAGAAGCCGCCTCCGCCACCTCCCCATGAGGAGTGACCACCACCGCCCGACGAACGGTGCTCGCGAGCCGCTTTGGCTGCGACTGCACTCGAAGTGCTACGATGAAGCGTTGAGTAGATGGTAGGCAACGTCATGTCGTCGGCCATCTGTCCTGCTACCTTATCCATATCGAAGTAGGCAGGGTTCACCTTCTTCATCTCCTTGATCACCTTGTCAGCGATACCGAACAGCGTGGCGTAAATCATATAGTCCTTCCAAAGTTTCACCTCCTTCAGTTCGCGCTCGTCGAGCAGCGTAAAGTCCTTCAGGAATTTCTTCAGTCCGAACACCTGTCTTACCTCGTCCTCGCGATTCTTGTATTTCGACAGCTTGGTGGTCGAGTGCAGGGTGTTGATAAACGAGTCGATCACGCTCTGGTGGATACTGCTCCTCATATATTGCTTCAGCTCCTTGGGCTCCAGCACGGTGTCGGCCCCTGCTGCCTGCTTAAAGATGTCGTATATCTTGCGCACCAGTATGGGTTGCTTGTCTTTGTCCTTCAGGTCGTTTATCACGAAGTTCTGCTCCATCTTGCCCTTCATATTGGGGCGCGTCTCGATGGTGATGGCACCTTGGTTGATGAGCTTCAGGATACAGGCCGACATCAGGTCGTTATAGTTGGTGCCAAAATATTTGTAGGCGTTCAGCATGTTGTTGGCCTCCTGCAGGTCACCGTTCAGAGGGATGTCGCGATACCACATCAGGTTCTTGTTCACCCTGCGACGTGCACGACTCACACTGACCAGTCGCCAGATGAAGGCAATGATCGGGGTCAGTGCCATGGCAATGTAGATAATGCCGAATAGCATCACGGGCCAAGTCTCCTCGTCCTCGTCATAATTTGCATAGTCGCTACCCTCAAAAGCCTGTTCTTTCTTGTGCTCAAAGGTCTCGTCTTCCTGAATGGTAGGTTCAAAGAGGTCTTTGTCGAAGCGTACCATAATATATAGGGCACCCCGATTGCCGAAAGGCTCCGTGTTATAGATTGCAATCTTTCCGTCGGAAAAACCCAATTCGCCTCCGAAACGGAAGCCCCAGATACCGCAGTTCTCCTCTGAAAACAGAAGGCTGTCTTCAGCTTCGATGGTTAGCAAGGCCTCGTCTGGCTTAGGCGATACGTCCTCTGCGAGGAAGATATGTCTGATGCCGTCAGCATCGGGATAGGCGTGCACCAAGCTGGTAATGGTATAGCTCGTGGTATAAACGCGCTTGCCGCTCTCGCCAAGACCCCAACATACCTCGTAGCCATTGCCTTTATATACGATACCACACTTGCCTGCCTTCCAACTGCGACTACGGTCTACGTCCCAACTACCGATGTTCTCATATCTCTGGCCCGTTTCGTCGCTTACCTCCAAGTCGCGCACCTCGCTACCCCCCATGTTGGCGAGTCCGATGTAACACTCGGTGCCCTCATCGTCGATATCCATGATACGGGTTTCTGTGATACGGGCATCACCGTTATGGCTCAGCACCACTTGGATGTTGAGCTTTTCCAGTGACGGACGCGCACTCAGACTTGTTGCTGCTACAAGCAGCAACAAAAGCAGTTTACTTCTTAAACGCTTCATCAAGGTTTGGATATTGTTTCTTCTCCTCGCTGTCTACCTTCAGGTAATCCTTCTGGTCGAAGTGGAGCATGGATGCAACGATGCTTGATGGCCATTGGCGTACCATGCGGTTCATTTTGGTGGCCGTATCATTATACACCATACGTGACATGCGTACGTTCTCCTCATACTGCTTCATGCCCTCTTGGGCTTCTTTATAAAGATCGCTGGCCTTCAGTTCAGGGTAACGCTCAAATACCACGTTCAACTTGCTCATCATCTGTCCCAGTAAACTAGCCTGTTCGTTGATGGCTGCTGGGGTGCTGGCATTACCAAGATTGCCGCCACGGGCCTGCACAGCCTGGATAATCGTCTCCGACTCGTGCTTGGCATACTGAGCTGCAGTCTTGGCCAAGGCGATGACAGCATCGAAACGAGAATTGAGCTGTACCTCAATCTGACTGAGTGCATTTTTGCACAACTCATCAAGATTAACGAGCTCACGCTGGGTGGAAATGAAATAACCAATGATAAGAACCACCAGTACGATAATAATTCCTAATACAATCATAAAGCACAATAATTAATGGTTTAATGGGCGCAAAGGTACAAAATATAATTGATAATCGACAACTGATAATTGATAATTTTTAGAAAGTCGTCGAAAAAAATCCCAGGAAGTCATCGAAAAGTATTTTGAGGCAGGACATTATCACCTTATCTTTGCACCAGTTTTTAGTTCGAATCATCGTCGCCCTCGACAAGATTCGTAAGGTCGACCGCAACGACTGTATTTATATAGGTGAAGAAATCATCCACGTTACCGAGGCCTTCCTCGCCCCCTTCCAGCAATATATATGAAGCCCGATATGCAGGTTGTTGAACTTAAGACACAAAATCATTTGTTAGTAGGAAGTATAACCAGAGCTGCAGTTAAACAAGAGGATTATTATGATGAAACTATGGAAGATCTCTAATCTTCATTAAATCCTCACACAAAAAGATAATCTGTAATGTTAAGTGAAGTATTGGCAAGATTTCCTTTCTTCTCCAAGAAAAGGCGAGAATATAGAGACTACAAGCAGTCTAAGAATTCGTCAGTTTACGAGAAGGTTGCCAGCGAACTTGATAGCCATCCTCAGCATGTCTACGAAATCGCTCATGGCAAACCTCTCTATAACTACGATGACCGTGTAATTTATGATCGCCTTTGCCAATACGGCATCTTACACAGAAGATAGGATTCTGCTCACAGATACTTTGTGAGATACAATAAAAGCAGACCATTTGGCCTGCTTTTATTGTCATCATATCTTTGCTATGCATACTTTCCGCTTTAGCAAAAAATAATGCGTTTTATTTGGATATTTGCTAGATTATCACTACTTTTGCACGCAGAACAATAATAATTTGATTATGACAGCATTAGAGTTAAATGCGGAAATTTATCGCGCTATGGGCGAAATTGCTAACGATGAAACATTGTTGGCCAAGGTACTTAAGTATGTGAAGGGACTCGCACCTGCAAAAAAGGCAAAGGAAGATGCAGGATGGGCTACTCGGTTCGTTGGAGCATGGGAGGATAACCGTACTGCTGACGAAATTGTCGATGACATACGTAGTGCCAGAACTTCAAACAATATTGATATCGAGTTATGAAAGGTTACCTTCTAGATACAAGTACCTGTGTAGCCTTCATTGAGGCGATGAATGTCTTGCCTTTCGAAGATTGCGTAGAGACTTTTGCTAAAGAAAGAGTTTCATTGTGGAATGCAGGTAAGCCTATAGAGGACTTCGACTTGCTCATAGGCTGTGCAGCTAAGGCTGCAGGACTTACCGTAGTAACACATAATGTGAAACACTTTAGTCATATCGAAGGCATTGAAATTGAGGACTGGGTAAAATAACTTTCCCACCTTTGACCATATTCCAGGCCTTACAGAGTGTCATTGAGAGTAAGGCAACGATGCAACGAGAGTAAGGCAACGATGAAACGAGCCTAACCCTCACATTTTTTGAGGAAAAAGTCTTTAAACAAAGGGGTTCCCGCTTATTCATCCCTCACATCATCCCTCACATATCGGTCACTTTTCACTCACACCATCTCTCACATGAGCCCTCACACCATCACTCACACGACAAGATGCCCTTATATGAGCCCTTATGGAGCAGCAATTATTCCCACACTGGGAATAAATAATTCCCACGTTGGGAATAAAATGTTCCCACACTGGGAATAAAAAGTTCACATTGGGATTCGGATTTTACATCGGATTTTTGGCTGAAACATTTGGTTAATACCTAAATTTTTTGTACCTTTGCACCTCGAAAACGAACACACGCTATGAGAAGCGTTACTACAAGGACAAGGACTTAAGGAAATCGTTAAAATTTTGATTCAATAACTTTATGACAGAAAGTAATGTAATTACTGCTGAAACTCAAGGAGTTTCACAGGAGGCTACGCTCGTCATCGAGCAGTACCTGATGACCAACTACCGTTTCCGTCGAAACATCCTTAACGGAAAGGTAGAGTTTGCAACTTTGCCAAAGGCAGCTGATGCTACCGATGGCCTCTCGAGCGGCTCTGAGGGAGCCGGATTAGAATTCCGAACGCTGACACCAGCAGCGATTAAGAGCATTGTGATTAAAGCCAAGCGCGAAGAGGTGCTGAAGAAGGGCAATCCAAAGACGGAGATTACCGATTATGTAGAGTCGGAGGAGGTGCCTGCGTTCAATCCCGTGCAGGAATTTCTCAACAATCTGCCAGCATGGGATGGACAGAACCATATTGCTAAGGTATTCGGACGCTTGCCTGGTATCAGTTCCGAGCAACTGCATTATCTTACCGTTTGGTTGCTCTCTTGTGTGGCCCATTGGCAACAGATGGACATGCTTCACGGCAATGAGTGCGTGCCAACATTTATCGGCTCTCAAGGTTGTGGCAAGACTACCTTCGTGCGTCGATTGTTGCCACCTCAATTGCGTGAGTATTACATGGATCACCTAAACCTTTCAAACAAGTTTGACAAGGAAATGGCGCTTACAAACAATCTCATCGTCAACCTCGATGAGTTGGAGGCGATACGTCCCACCCAGCAAGCCTCGCTGAAGCAGACGCTATCTGTAAGTAAGGTGAATGGGCGCCCCATTTTCGGACGTACCCAGGAAGATCGTCTGCGATTTGCCTCGTTTGTGGCTACTACCAACAATCGCCATCCGCTTCAGGATGCTACGGGTAGTCGACGCTATGTCTGCATCCTGATTCCTGACGGACAGATGATTGACAATACGGGCGACATCGATTATGGTCAGCTTTATGCACAAGTGATGTATGAGTTGTATGAAAAGAAGTCACCTTATTGGTATGACAACGATGAGGTGGCCCGTATTCAGCAACTGAATCAGGACTTCATGGAGCAGAAAGACCTTGGGGAGATGTTCCTGGCCTGTTTCCGACTTCCCAATGAAGGCGAAATAGTCAAGAAGATGAACTGCAATCAGATGATTGAGGTGATTCAGAAGGACTATCCTACGCTTCAGAACACCGTTGGCAATAAGGTGCGACTTGGCAAGGTGGTTTCAGCTCTGGGATTCAAGCACAAAGACCATTCTCACATACCTTTCTACGAAGTTGTTCCGTTGAAGGTAGCCTGAGGCTAGTGAGGGTTGATGTGAGTGAAAAGTGACCGAAATGTGAGGGATTCAAACCATCCCTCACATTCTTTTTCCCCTTTATACAAAGGCGATTCGGAAGATTTATGTGAGGGATGGGCGCAAAGTTCAAAGGTGAATCGTTTCGTTGCAGAGGGCTGTAACGGTGCTGCGATGGGTGATGAATAACATCGTATGGGTGGGATAAGCTGCAAAGAGACGACGGTAAAGCTCACATTCGGTGGGCTCGTCGAGCGAACTGCTGATTTCGTCGAGCAACAGGATCTGCGCTGGGCGCAAGAGACCTCTGGCGATGGCGATGCGTTGCGCCTGACCCTCGCTCAGACCACTGCCTCGCTCACCCAGTTCGGTATCGATGCCATCGGGCAAGTCGTTCACAAACTCGGCTGCAGCACTTGTTGCAGTTCCTCGTCGGTGGCATCGGGCTTTGCCAATTGCAGATTATAACGGATGGTGCCACTCATCAGCGTATTGCCCTGAGGCACGAAACTGATATCGCCACTTACTTCGAGCGTGCCCTCCGTAGGCTCGATAAAGCCCAGTATCAGTCTGAAAAGCGTGGTCTTGCCGATACCCGTTGTACCCATAATAGCGGTCTTAGAGCCAGGCTTGAAGTCGTGGCTAAAGTGCTCTAAAATCATGCGATCGCCCTTGGCATAACGGAAAGAGACATCGGAAAATTTTAGTTGATAGTTGATAGTGGATAGTTTATTGCGCGATGTAACAAAAGAACCGTCCCTTTGTGATACATTCAATTCCTCCAACCTGTCAATGCTTGCAGAGGCGTGGATCACCTCGGGCACCATATTCAGCAATTGCAGAATCGGGTGCTGAATCATACCAACAAGTTGCAGGAACGAGGTCATGACACCAAAGGTAATCGTGCCATTACGCAAACCGATACCGCCCCATACGAAAGCCAAGAGGTAGCCCAGACCAAAGGCAAAACCCAAGATGATTCTTGCGACGATGGTAAACCGCATGCGACGTACCACATTGCTTTTCAGTCGCTGCTGCATCGAGTCGAGCCTGTTGGTTACCCATTGTTCGCTACCCAGCGAGCGCAACACGGCATTATGCTCCATGCCCTCCTGCACCTGCATCTGAATACGGCTTTCGTCCTCACGGATATCGAGCGTCATCTGACGTAACCTTCTGGCAATCAGCTTACCAAAGACGATGGCCAGCGGGGTGAGCAACAGCAGTGCCCAAGCCAGTCGCGGGTCGAACCATCGCATCAGCAGGAAGGCACCAAAAAGCTGTATCATCGTTATGGCCATCTGGGGGAGGGTGTCGGAACAGACACCACTTACCTGCTCTATATCCTTTGCCAGGCGAGAGGTTACATCGCCCGAGTGGAGCTCTTGTTCGGTATAGAGTTGTCTACGAAACAGACTACTGAAGATGCTGAGTCGTAAAGTGTTGGTTTGGCGCACTCTGGCCATAACAGACAGCCAGTAGCTTACTTGTCGCAACAACACGCCACCCACAACGGTGAGCACCAGCCATAAAACCATCTGTAGCACATCGTCGGTAGAACCCGTGCGGATTGTTTCGTCGATAAACCGCTTGCTGAGCCAAACCATCATCAGACCGAGCGCCACTTGCCCGGTACCTGTTACGATGCGCACCAGCGATTGCCAGCGGATGCCACGTGAGTTACGCCAAAGCCAGCTGATGTATTTCATTCTATTACATCAACGTTCTGCCACTGGGTCACGATTTCTGTAACATCGGTCTTGGCCGCTTCTCGTGACACCTCGTAAGCCTCACAGAGTTTGCTGGTCAAATCCTCGATGGAAAAATCACCCATCTCCTGAGCCTGCTTCCAAAGCCATGCCGCTGTCTCGTTGAGCGCCAGCATCTTACCAAAATTGATTGCACCCAGGCCCTCGCCTATAATCACATTTTCGCCGCACACCTCGCGCAGCACAAATCCTTTCTTGATTCTCATAATCTTCGATAAATTGCTAAAATATAACGTCTGAGGGGTCGAAGCAGGAACCATAATCTGGCACCCCACTGTCGCCACCTATTATATAAATCATGTATCTCTCCCTTGGCATCCACCACATGCGTGGCAATCGCCTTGACGTCGCTCCTTAAGCAATGCTCCGTGCCTGCGATATTGCCATCGCCCATGAGGGTAATGTGGTCGCCATCGATGCGGATGATGCGATGCACCACATAGTGCGTACCGTTGACCCAGGCAAGGATCACATCACCGATTTTCAGCTCCGCAGGCTTTTGCATGATGATGCTCTCCTTGCCACCGATGATAAACGGCAGCATGCTGCGCCCGTTAACGGGGAAGGTGACGCTCACTCCCTCGTCCACCAGCCTGATGGCCTCTTCTATGATCTTTTCACTTTCCACTTGCTACTTCCTTATTGCAAAGTTTTGCCGCTGCCTCATCGGGCAGGCACTCCAGATGCCACATGGGCACCTGCATCGCCAGCGCATTTTCTGTATGGTGCAGACCGTCGGCAATGTGCTTATCCCAACGTTTGCCACTAATACTCTCAACCAGCGCCACGTAAGCTTGAATACCACTAAGGCGCTGAATCTTGTTATAAGGTGCCTGACTCAGCAGGACGATACCTCCCAACGGATAGCTCACGTTGCGATAGCAAGGCGTTTTACCGCTCCAAGGTGAGCCGTACACGATGGTCTGTTCGCCCTCGATACGTACCACGGGATTGTCGTCGTTTACGAGTGCTGTGCCCTCGATATGTTTCAGCCACAGTCGGGCATGGGTACTTTTGCCCGTACCACTCTTGCCAAGAAACATATAGCCCTTGCCCTGATAACTGACGATGGCGGCATGGAAGAGTACCGTGGCCTGTGCTGCGGTTGACAAGGCATAGAGCACCATCAGGGCATTGTCGATAGCAAACTTCGTGTGCTGGCCCGTGGTGATAAGTCGCCCCTCGCGATAGTCATCCGAACTGACCAGCCATCCTGCTGTTTCGTTCAGCCATCGAAATTCAAACACCGAGCGGTCATCGCCCGTTTTGCCGCAAATGATGTCTTGGCCCTCGTCTTCTTGGCGAAGTTCCTCGCCATAAACTGGTGGCTCGCCATCTTCGACAGCAAGCGTAAACACCACATCGCCAGGCTTGCAGGCAAACGGCTCATAGTTCTGCATGAGTGCAAAGGCCTCAGCTTCGGCACTCACACAAAACCCATGTCCGGCTACGCTATAGTAATTTGTCGTCATTTCATTTACGATACACGTCGTTTAGCGAGCGGCAAAGAAGAGGCCGTTGCCTGCTGCCATCTGAGCCTCGAATACGCCCTGCTCGTTGAGGGTGAAGTCTTTCTGCTCACCATTCAACACCGTGCTGATGCTCTGGCCATCGGGATTGAAGCGGAAGAGTTCCTTCGTTTCTCCGTTCTGGCTCATGCTCCAGCTGTTCTCCTTTTTATTATAGGTAAAGAGGGTTACTGCGCCACTGGGGTCGGTTACCTCGTAGCCGTTCTTCAGCGTCTTAACGGCATAGATCTTGCCATCCTGACCCATGACCTGCTGTGTTTTGCCGATATTGGCCTGAAGGGGGTTCTCACCGCTCCAGAACTCGATGGTATTGAGTACCAGTGAGTCTACCACAAGGGTCACAGGGATACAAACAATGTCGATCACAAAACCAATGATGGCATTCAGATACTTGCTCTTGGTCATGCGCAGTTCCCAACTTGTAAACTTGTTGAACAAGCTGTAAGAACCAATACACGAACTGAACATAAAGCATCCAGCCAGAAGGCATGTCGCCACTTTCAAACTAATCTTTTTCATAAACTATTAACTTTTATCTTTTAATTCAATTCTCTAAATATTTTTTTACCACAGATTTCACGGATTACACGGATTTTGGCTGCGCGTCTGTGGTTGTTTAAATACTTGTGAGTCTCTCTCTCACTTCTTTTAAGATTGAGAGCAGCTCGGGCATAGTCTCTGCCCGGAGCATTTTAATCCTCGTTTGGCGGAAATCGGGGATCCCTTTAAAAATAGGTGTAGCTGCGAGGTGTCGACGTGTGTGCAGAATGCCACGCTTTTCGTCGATACGCTCTACATTGATGCGCAACAATTCCTCAAGAATGTCGATCTTCTCGTCGAGCGTCAGTTGCTCGTGCGAGAAAATCCATGGTGCTCCAAACGTGGCGCGCCCTATCATCACAGCATCCACCCCATATTTCTCGAAGGCTGCATCCGCCTCGCTCAGCGAGTGGATATCCCCATTACCGATAATAGGAATATGGATACGTGGATTGCGCTTTACCTCGCCGATAAGCGTCCAGTCTGCCTCGCCCGTGTACATCTGACTGCGGGTGCGACCATGAATGGTCAGTGCCTGAATACCGCAATCCTGTAATTGCTCAGCGAGTTCGGTGATGATGAGTTGCTGCTGATTCCAACCCAGGCGCGTCTTAACGGTTACAGGCAGTTTTACCGCCTCCACCACTTTTTGGGTTATCTCCAGCATCTTGGGGATGTTTTGCAGCATGCCTGCCCCGGCACCCTTGCCTGCCACCTTCTTTACAGGACAGCCGAAGTTCAGGTCGATGACGTCAGGGCCCGCTTGCTCTACGATCTTTGCCGCCTCTACCATCGCCTCTATATCGCGACCATAGATCTGGATACCCACAGGGCGCTCCGTATCGCTGATGGTCAGTTTCTGGATGGTAGATTTCACGTCGCGTATCAGGGCCTCGGCACTTACAAACTCTGTATACACCATTGCCGCCCCAAACCGCTTACAGAGCAGTCGGAAACCAATGTCCGTCACGTCCTCCATCGGAGCCAGGAAAACGGGTTTTTCGCCAAATTCTACTGTGCCTATTTTCATTTCGTCGGCAAAGTTAGTCATTTTTCCGCTAAAATGTTTGGTCAATTAACTATTTTGGTGTAATTTTGCAACCAATAAAGTTGTTTAACACTAAATTTGGCACTATGGAGCAATTACTTCATTATGCGTGGCGGCATAAAATGTTTCCGTTAAGTGAATTACAGACAACCGATGGTAAGCCCATTGAAGTGCTGGATCCAGGATTGCATAACCACAATTCCGGGCCTGACTTCTTTAACGCAAAAGTTAAGATAGGTGATACGCTTTGGGTTGGTAATGTAGAGATTCACGATAAATCGAGCGACTGGTATCTGCATGGGCATGATAAGGATAAGCGTTACGATAACGTCATCCTTCATGTTGCAGGTATTATTGACGCTCAAGTGATGAATACCAATGGCGAGTTTCTGCAACAGATGCAGATGGACGTGCCTGATAATGTAAGGCAGCATTACGATGAGCTGATAAAAACAGACAGTTATCCGCCATGTTATCAGGTGATACCCGACTTATCCAGTTTGCTGGTGCATGCGTGGATGGCTGCTTTGCAAACGGAGCGTTTGGAACAGAAGACAGAAGCCATTCGAAAGAGAGTAGATCTTTGTGATGGCTCGTGGGAGGATGCCTATTTTATGACCTTGGCGCGAAACTATGGCTTTGGCATCAACAATGATGCCTTTGAGTATTGGGCTCAGCAACTACCGATGTCGGCCATTGCCCACCATCGTGACGACCTCTTTCAGATAGAAGCCATCTTCATGGGGCAGGCTGGTTTGCTGGAACTGGATACCATTCCTGAGTATTATCAAAAGGATGCGCTCAACGAGGGCTATTTCGCGAAACTGCGAAACGAGTACCTCTATCTGGCCCATAAGTTCTCGATGCAACCAATGGATTTTAAACTATGGCGCTTTCTCAGATTGCGACCACAGAACTTCCCGCATATCCGTATCTCCCAACTCGCCAACCTCTATTATCAACGGAAAACGAGTCTGAGTCAGTTGGTGGAATGTGAAACCGTCGAGGATTTAAAGCGCTTGTTCTATTCGCATGTGACACCTTACTGGGAAACGCATTACACCTTTGGCTCTACCAGTTCGAAAAACGAGAAGCACTTGGCTTATGGCTCTCTGAATCTGTTGATGATCAATACGGCCATCCCGATGCTTTTTGCCTATGGTCGCCACCAATCAAAAGAGGTGCTTTGCGATAAGGCGTTCGATTTGCTGGAACAACTGAAGGCAGAAGACAATTATATCGTTCGTATGTGGAAACAAGTGGGTCTGCCTGTCAAGACTGCAGGTGATTCTCAGGCGCTTATCCAACTGAAGACGAAATACTGCAATAAAAAAGATTGCCTGCGTTGCCGATTTGGTTATGAATACTTGAAAAGAAAATGAAAAATGAATAAAGACGAGATTTTTTATGCGATGGCGCTGACACGCCTGACGAACTTTAATTACCAACAAGCATTAGAACTGTATAAAGCAGCGGGGAGTGCACAAGCCCTCTATGAGCATCGCCATGACATTGGCGATATGATAGACAACAGCACGCCTCGACTTGTGGAGGCATTGAAAGACTGGAGTGATGGCATGAAGCGGGCAGAGTATGAGTTAAAGTTCATGGAAGAACACCAAATCAGAGCCCTGACACTGACAGATGACAACTATCCTCAACGACTCTGTGAATGCAGCGATGCACCTATCGTACTTTATTATAAAGGTAATGCCGATTTGAATCAGGCCAAGATCGTCAGCATCGTTGGTACACGTAGAATCACCACTTACGGACAAGATCTGATTCGTCGTTTTATTGCAGACCTGAAGACCTATTGTCCACAGGTGCTGATTGTGAGTGGACTGGCTTATGGTGTAGATATCAATGCCCATCGTCAGGCTCTGGAAAATGGTTACCCCACGATTGGCGTTTTGGCCCATGGCCTGGACCAAATTTATCCGTATCATCATCGCGATACTGCGGTAAAGATGTTAAATCAAGGCGGGTTGCTTACAGAATTCATGAGTCAGACCAATGCTGATAAGCCCAATTTTGTGCGCAGAAACCGCATTGTGGCCGGTATGGCGGATGCGATCATATTGGTAGAAAGTGCAGAAAAGGGTGGAGGACTGATTACTTGTGAGATCGCCCAAAGTTATAATCGAGCTGTTTTTGCTTTCCCTGGCAATGTAACAGCGGAATTCTCCAAGGGCTGCAATAACCTGATTCGCGACAATGGGGCAGGGCTGATTTCCAATGCCAAGGATTTTGTGAATGCGATGAGTTGGCAGGATGAGGCACGACGCCAACAAGCCCTTTCCGAAGGTATCGAGCGTAATCTGTTCCCAGACCTTACACCAGAAGAAAAGCAGGTCATCGACCTCCTGAAGGAAATCAACGACCTGCAATTGAATATTCTGAGTGTAAAGACGGGCATCACGATCGGACAACTGACGGCCCTCTTATTCCAACTCGAAATGAAGGGTGTGGTAAAACCTCTCGCAGGAGGCATGTACCACTTGCTTTTATAAGGCTTAATAGGCCTGCTCATGAACACCCTTAACGGCACGGCCAGAGGGGTCGTTCATGCCTTTGAAAGCAGCATCCCATTCGAGGGCGATAGCCGTAGAGCAGGCGACGCTGGCCTCGCTGGGCACACTCTTAGCGGCACTGTCGCTGGGGAAGTGCTCGGTGAAAATGCTGCGATAGTAATACTCCTCTTTGTTTTTCGGTGGGTTGATGGGGAAGCGCTCGGCAGCATGGGCCATCTGCTCGTCGGAAACCGCCTCGGCAGTCAACAGCTTGAGCGTATCGATCCATGAATAACCTACACCATCGCTGAACTGCTCTTTCTGGCGCCAAGCGATTTCTTTGGGCAGCATATCGGCAAAGGCCTCGCGAACAATCTTCTTTTCCATCGTAGTGCCCGGGCACATCTTGGCCTCGGGATTGGTGCGCATGGCCACATCGAGGAACTCTTTGTCGAGGAAGGGCACACGTCCCTCTACACCCCAGGCAGAGAGGCTCTTATTGGCTCGCAGGCAATCGTAGAGGTAGAGTTTGCCCAGCTTGCGAACGGTTTCTTCGTGAAACTCCTTGGCCGACGGAGCTTTATGGAAGTAGAGGTAGCCACCGAATATCTCGTCGGCACCCTCGCCAGAAAGCACCATCTTGATACCCATCGACTTGATGACACGTGCCAACAGATACATGGGCGTAGAGGCGCGAACGGTGGTGACATCGTAGGTCTCGATAAAGTAGATGACGTCACGGATGGCATCCAAGCCCTCCTGAATGGTGTAATTGATTTCGTGGTGGACGGTACCGATATGATCGGCTACAAGACGGGCCTTTGCCAAATCGGGAGCACCTTTCAGGCCGACGGCAAACGAGTGCAAACGCGGCCAGTAGGCCTTGGTCTTGGAATCGTCCTCGATACGCATCTCGGAGTATTTTTCAGCAATGGCAGAGATAACGCTCGAATCGAGACCGCCAGAGAGCAGCACACCGTATGGCACATCGCTCATCAACTGGCGCTTGACAGCATCTTCGAGAGCATCGTGGATGGCCTCGACGGAAGCAGGGTTATCTTTCACAGCATCGTACTGCATCCAGTCGCGACGGTAATACCACTTCTGGCCAGGGTCGACACTCCAATAGTAATGACCGGGGAGGAAAGGCTCGTAACGCTCGCACTGACCTTCGAGGGCTTTCAGCTCGGAGGCAACATAGACGGTGCCATCGCTATCGTAACCAATATAAAGAGGTATCACGCCGATAGGGTCGCGAGCAATCAGAAACTCATCGCGCTCCTCATCGTAAAGCACGAAAGCAAAGATGCCGCTGAGGTCTTCGAGGAAGTTGATGCCCTTTTCGCGATAGAGGGTGAGGATAACCTCACAGTCAGAGCCCGTTTGGAACTCGTACTCTCCGGCAAAGCGGCGACGGATTTCCTGATGATTATAGATTTCACCATTGACGGCTAGCACTTGTTTGCGATCAGGTGAGAACAAGGGCTGACCACCACTCTCGGGGTCGACGATGCTTAATCGCTCGTGGGCGAGGATGGCTGAACCACCACAATAGATACCACTCCAGTCAGGTCCGCGATGACGGATTTTCTGACTCATCTTCAGAGCCTTTTCACGCAACTCATGCGTCTGCTCTTTTACATTCAATATTGCAACTATTCCACACATAATGCTATTTACGATTTAAAGATTTACGATTTACGGATTTATTACAAATATGAGAGATACAAGTAATTGGTTTGGGCTGGGTATTCAGCTGCGAGGGTGTCGATCTGATTGACGGTTGGTTCGAGGCCTAACTGTTTACGCCATTTGCGGACGGTAAGACCAGCCTGCTCCATCTTCATACGATGCTCCAAGCCAATGGCACGTGCGATCTGGAAATCGCTGAAGCCATAAACCTTCGCAGCACGCAACAACAATGCCACCTCGGGCGACTGCAAATACTCCTTGAACTCGCTGGGCTCCATAAACTCAGAAATCTCGGAAAGAAGGGTGAACTCATGGAGCTGGAGGTCGATATCAACGATATGCTTCAGTTTTTGCAGGAACCAACGGTCGATCTTGGTGAGCTGGTGAATCTGCTCGATGGTGTAGCCTATCTGCAAAGCCTTTGAAACGACGAAGATACGCATATCGGTAGGCTCGTGCAGCGATTGCTCAATGTCGGGAATCTTGATTTCGTGGTTCTCCACAAAGCCGTGCATGCCCTGACCAATCATACGGAGGCCTTTTTGCAGTGCCTCTTCAAAGGTGCGACCGATGGCCATCACCTCACCCACACTCTTCATCGACGAACCCAGCTGGCGCTTTACGCCCTGGAACTTGGTCAAATCCCAACGGGGAATTTTTACCACTACATAGTCGAGGGCTGGCTCGAAGAAGGCACTGGTGGTCTTTGTAACAGAGTTCTTCAGTTCGAAGAGACCATAGCCGAGACCCAGCTTGGCTGCAACGAAAGCCAATGGATAGCCCGTAGCCTTTGATGCCAAAGCCGAGGAGCGGCTCAGACGGGCATTTACCTCGATGACACGATAATCCTCGCTATTGGGGTCGAGGGCGTACTGCACATTACACTCGCCCACGATGCCGATATGACGGATAATCTTGATGGCGAGGGCACGCAACTTATGATATTCGCTGTTGGTAAGCGTCTGCGACGGGGCTACCACAATCGACTCGCCTGTATGGATGCCCAGAGGGTCGAAGTTCTCCATGTTGCAGACGGTGATGCAGTTGTCATACTTATCGCGAACCACCTCGTATTCTATCTCCTTCCAACCCTTCAGACTTTTCTCAACCAATACCTGAGGCGAGAACGAGAAGGCTTCCTCGGCCTGTGCAAGCAGTTGTTCTTCGTTATCGCAGAAGCCAGAGCCGAGACCACCAAGGGCGTATGCGGCTCTTAATATCACTGGGAAGCCTAATTCATGGGCTGCACGCTGAACTTCTTCGACGGTAGAACAGGCCTCGCTCTTGATGGTCTTGACACCAATTTCATCGAGGCGCTTTACAAAGAGGTCACGGTCTTCGGTATCGATGATGGCCTGTACGGGTGTGCCTAATACCTTGACGCCGTATTTCTCCAAAATACCTTTCTCATAGAGCTCTACACCGCAGTTAAGCGCTGTTTGACCTCCGAAACTCAGGAGAATGCCATCAGGACGCTCTTTCTCAATGACGCGCTTTACGAACTGAGGGGTAACGGGTTGGAAATAAACGGTATCAGCCACGCCTTTACTGGTCTGTACCGTGGCGATATTGGGATTGATGAGCACAGAATGGATGCCCTCTTCCTTCAGGGCTTTCAACGCCTGGGCACCGCTATAGTCGAACTCACCCGCCTGACCGATCTTCAAGGCTCCCGACCCTAACAACAATACTTTTTTTATCTTGTCCATATACATATTCTTTTTTACCACGAATTATTCGAATTTCACTAATTTGGCTGCGCACATTTATATATTTTTACGAATTTCTCGAACAGAAGCGCGTGCGATTTCTACTATTCGTTTAATTCGCAGCATCTTCAGATACATTATCATATCCGTCTGCATAGAAAAATTTGTTTAATTCGTTAAATTCGTGGTCGTTAAATCAACATCTTTGTGAACTCGTCGAAGAGGAATTCCGTGTCGACAGGTCCGGAGCAGGCCTCGGGGTGGAACTGTGCCGACATCCAGGGGTTCGTTTTGTGCCGGATGCCCTCGTTCGAGCCGTCGTTCATGTTTACGAACAGCGGTTCCCAGTCTGAGGGTAGGGTAGAAGCATCTACCGCATAACCGTGATTCTGCGAGGTGATAAAGCACTGCGTAGTGCCCACTCGCTGTACAGGTTGGTTGTGGGAGCGATGACCATATTTCAGCTTGTAAGTCTTGGCCCCTGCGGCCTTTGCCAATAACTGGTTGCCAAGGCAAATGCCCATACAGGGTTTAACCTGCGCATTATTCAGGAAGGTGCGGATATTCGCAACCGTCTTACTACATTGCTCAGGATCCCCAGGGCCATTCGCCAAGAACAGGCCATCGAATTCTAACTGATTGAAATCATAATCCCAAGGCACGCGTATCACTTCGATGCCACGCTTGATGAGACAACGGATAATATTCGCCTTTACACCACAATCGACCAAAACGACACGTTTCAGAGGTGAGGGGTGAGAGGTGAGAGGTGAGAGATTACCATCAGGTGAGTAAGTAATCACTTCCTTGCAACTTACTTGCTCCACCCAATTCACAGAACCGTAATCATCTGCTTCCGTCATATCTCTTACCTCTAACCTCTCACCTCTAACCTCTATTTTGCCCATCATGACGCCATGCTCACGGAGCACCTTCGTCAGTCGACGTGTATCGATGCCTGTGATGGCGGGTATTTTCTCACGTTGCAACCAGGCTGCGAGGCTCTCACGGGCATTCCAGTGGGAATATGTTTCGCTATAATCGGCAACCACCAGTGCCTTGGCATGAATCTTTTCACTCTCCATAAACAGGGGCAAACCGTTGCTGCCGATGCCCGTATCAGGTACGCCGTAGTTGCCTATCAGTGGATAGGTGGTTACCAATATCTGACCCGCATAGCTGGGGTCTGTCAGACTTTCTGGATAGCCCGTCATCGCCGTGTTGAACACCACCTCACCTGCTGTGTCGGCCATGTAGCCAAACGACCAGCCACAGAATTGGGTGCCATCCTCAAGTACTAATTTCGCTGCTTTCATATCTTTTATAACTGCATCTTTATTATTTTCTCTACATAATTTACAAATGCCTGATTTACCATGCGAATGCCGCCTGGCGTGGGGTAATGGCCAGTAAAGTACCAGTCGCCAGGATGGTTAGGACAGGCCTTATGCAATCCTTCAATGCTTTGGTACACCAGTTCGACAGGTGCCCGCATACCATCAGGACTCAGCATTTCTACAATTTTCCAGTTGATTTCATCGACACTAAACGGTGCGTAGATGGCTCTCACGTGGTTTGCAGCCATGGGTGCCGTCTTACATTTTCGATAGGTATCTGCAATCAGTTGTTGCATGCCCCGTTCCTTGATCAGTTCAATGGCTGCACGGAAAGCACAGAGTTCCTCTAGCCGCGACATGTCGATGCCGTAGTAATCGGGATAACGGATCTGGGGCGAACTCGACACCATCACAATCTTCTTGGGATGCAGACGATCGAGGATCTTAAAGATGCTCTCCTTCAGAGTCGTTCCTCGTACGATAGAATCGTCGATAATCACGAGGTTGTCCTCGAAAGGCACAAGAGAGCCATAGGTGATGTCGTAGACGTGAGCAGCAAGATCGTTGCGCTCGGCACCGTCGGAAATGAAGGTGCGGAGCTTGATGTCCTTCCACACCACCTTTTCGATACGCACGTCGTGGTTAAGTTTTCGGATACCGTCGGTCATACCATAGAAGGCGACCTCGGCCGTGTTGGGGATATATGAAAAAACTGTGTTGGTTACATCGTTGCCGATAGCCCGCATAATGGCTGGCGTGAGTTGTTCGCCCAGTCGTTTGCGTTCCAGATAGATATCACGGTCGGAGCCTCGGCTGAAATAGATGCGCTCGAAGCTACAGGCACTCAACGTCTTTTCAGGCATAATTTGTTCCAGGCCGATTTTACCACTCTTGCGGACAATGAGCGATTGACCAGGTTTCAGTTCCTGTATGTCATCAGCGTGAAGGTCGAAGGTGGTTTGAATGACTGGGCGCTCCGAAGCCAGAACGACCACCTCGTCATCCTGATGCCAGAAAGCAGGACGGATGCCCCAAGGGTCGCGCACGGCAAACAGCTCGCCAGAGCCAGTTAGTCCGCACATCACATAGCCACCATCAAAATGGGGCATCGTGGTTTTGAGAACATTCGCCATCTCCACATTATTATCTATATAGGCCGTGATGTCCTTACCCTGTAAGTCTTGTTCTTTGGCTTCTACGAAGAGTCTTTCAACCTCGCGGTCGAGTCGATGACCCATCAGCTCCAATGTGATATATGAATCGCCATAGATACGTGGTGACTGGCCTTGTGCGGTGAGGAAAGAAAAAACCTTATCGATATTTGTCATGTTGAAATTTCCACAGAGACACAGGTTCTTGGCACGCCAGTTGTTACGACGCAGGAAGGGGTGGACATATTGCAGACCGCTCTTGCCTGTGGTAGAGTAGCGGAGGTGACCCATATATAACTGACCCGCAAATGAGTCGTCTACACGCTTGAAGATTTCTGTGATGGCATCCTTGCCTTCGGCCTTTTCACGGAACATATATTCCTCGCCAGCGGGTGCATCAAGATTGACACAGGCCACACCGGCACCTTCCTGACCACGGTTGTGCTGTTTCTCCATCATCAGGTAGAGCTTGTTCAGTCCATACCGCCACGTGCCGTATTTCCGCTCATAATAATCGAGTGGCTTCAGCAGACGAATCATCGCTACGCCACATTCATGCTTCAATTCTTCCATAATATACATGTCTTGATGAAGTCCATAAAGAGCGGGTGCGGATGCAGTACCGTTGAGGAGTATTCGGGGTGGAACTGCATGCCAATGTACCAGCGCTTTTCAGGGATTTCAACAATCTCAACGAGGTTAGCTGCGGGGTTGATGCCCACGCATTTCATACCATGGCTTTCGTATTCCTCCTGATAGCGGTTGTTGAACTCGTAACGATGACGATGGCGCTCTTTAATGAGGCTAGCCTCGCCATAGGCCTGCCACGTACGACTACCTTTTTTCAACTCACACTCGTAAGCCCCGAGTCGCATCGTGCCACCCATCTGCGTGATGTTCTTTTGTTCCTCCATGATATCGATCACATTATGAGGTGTCTTTTCATCCATCTCGGCGCTGTTGGCATCTTGATAGCCCAGAACGTTACGGGCGAACTCGATGACCATCATCTGCATACCCAAACAGATGCCGAAAGTAGGAAGATCGTGTGAGCGACCGTATTCAGCAGCAATAATCTTACCCTCAATACCTCGCTGACCAAAGCCAGGGCAGATAATGATGCCCGCTAAACTTTCCAGTTTGGAGGCGATGTTCTGAGCTGTAATTTCCTCGCTATTTATAAAATGTATCTTTGCTTTGCGCCCGTTATAGATAGCAGCTAAGCTGAGACTCTCGCGAATACTCTTGTAGGCATCTTGTAAATCGTACTTGCCCACCAGACCGATGTGTATTTCCTCCTTGGCCTCCTGTTGGAGATGGAGGAAATGATACCACGAAACAAGGCCTCCTGATTCCAGTTGTAAAGGTGCGCCTAGCTTGCGCAGTATCGCAATGTCGAGTCCCTGCTGCTGCATATTAACAGGAACCTCATAGATAGAAGGCAGATTCTCGCTCTGCACCACGCATTCTAGCTCTACATTACAGAAAGAGGCAACCTTGTGTAGGATGCCTTCCTCCAAATGATGTTCTGTGCGCAGGATAAGGATATCTGGTTGGATACCCATGCTCTGCAGTTCCTTTACAGAATGTTGCGTTGGCTTGGTCTTAAATTCGCCAGCAGCGTGGAGGTAAGGCACATACGTAAGGTGGATGTTAACGGCATTCCGTCCCATCTCCCAGCGCAATTGTCGGATGGCCTCCATGAATGGTGCACTCTCGATGTCGCCGATGGTGCCACCGATTTCTGAAATCACGAAATCGAAGTGATCATGGTTGGCGTTTTCTTTGATGCGTCGCTTAATCTCGTCGGTGATATGTGGTACGACCTGAATCGTCTTGCCAAGGTAATCGCCACGTCTTTCCTTGTCGATCACGGCCTGATAGATACGACCTGTAGTGATGCTGTTATGACGAGTGGTCTGAATATCTGTGAAGCGTTCGTAATGACCAAGGTCGAGATCGGTCTCCATACCATCGGTCGTAACATAGCACTCGCCATGCTCATAAGGGTTTAATGTCCCAGGGTCGATGTTAATGTAGGGGTCGAATTTCTGAATGGTAACTTTGTAGCCACGTGCTTGCAGCAATTTGCCAATACTAGCGGAGATAATCCCCTTTCCAAGCGAGGAAACCACGCCGCCAGTGACGAAGATGTATTTTGTGTCCATAAATCAAAAAGTGCTGCAAAGGTAGCTATTTCTGATGGCAATCGGACGATAATCTCCTATTTGTATTGTTAAAAATACCGCCAACTATCAATTTGTAAAGTTTTGCAGCCCGTTTTTGCGTAATTCGCTTACATTTTGCTCAAAATGTGACCATTATCAAACAATCTGTCAGATTGGAGTTTTTCAAATAAAGCCTCCTCTCCTTCGACTTCGGAGTCGAAAGAGAGGGCACCTGGTAAAGTTATGGATGCAGCGAAAAACCGAAAACCAGGTATGCTTTTTGTGTGCAAGGGTTGCCGATAATCTCTCCGAAGACAGGAATGGAGAAGCTATCGGTTACCTTGATATCCTTTGTCGCCTTGAGCGAAAGATTGGTGACAGCGAAACCACTCGTATGACCATTATAGTAATCGGTGGTAAATGGGACGGCGGCAGCCGTTGCAGTCCAATCGACATGGGCTAGTTTGAATGGGACAGTAGCCTCAAAATAACTGCTAAAGGCTCGCTTGCCGTCCTCTTTATAATCGTTGCCAGCAAAGTTCGTAAACCATTGTAGCGATAAAAAGCCGAAGTCATAGCCAATGTTGCCCTCAAAGACATGATTCGTACCATGGGCATTATACCTGAAATAGCGGGCCTCAGGATCACCGCCATCGTTTGTCCAATAATCAGTGATACCGATGTTAAAGCCACCGATGGTATAGGAGAGCGTTAAGTCTAACTCCTTGGTATCATCAGCGTTGGAGATGCCAATATTTCCCCAAGCTGACAGACTTAAACCTTTATAAGCGATACCCAGCGTTGGCTGGAACGATACGTTGCCAAGATCCTGACCACGCCAGATGTAACTACTGACGATATCTCCATTAATGGTTGCCTCAACCTTATCCTGCGCAATGGCCGTCGTTCCCATGACCATACTCATTGCCAATAAAACAAGCTTTTTCATAATCCTTTTTCTTTTAAAAACAACAAATTTTACAATTTATTGTCTTGTTGATCCATTTTATTTAGTTGTAACAAGCCTCTCCGTGCTCGTAAATATCCAGGCCTTCTTCCTCAATGCGCTTGTCGACACGCAGGCCGTGAGCATACTTGATGCCATAGAAAAGGGCGAAACCGCAGACAGCAGCCCAGAGGTCGATCACCAGAATACCAAAAGCCTGAGCACCAAAGAATCCCCAACCGAAACCATAGAAAGCACCATTGGTGGTAGACAACAGACCCGTCATCAGTGTACCGAGAATACCGCATACACCATGTACAGAACTAGCACCTACAGGGTCGTCGATGTGCAACTTATGGTCGATAAACTCGATAGCAAATACCAAAGTTAAACCACAAACAAGGCCGATAACAACTGCACCAAGGGGTGATACAATGTCGCATCCAGCTGTGATGCCTACCAGACCGGCCAACACACCGTTCAACGTCAGTGAGAGCGATGGTTTACCATATTTGATATAGGTAAGGAACATCGTGGCTACACCGCCTGCAGCAGCAGCGAGGTTGGTGGTCAAGAATACATGACTGATAGCCACACGGTTTACTTCACCAGAAGCAGCCAACTGACTACCTGGGTTGAAGCCAAACCATCCTAACCAGAGGATAAACACACCCAGTGCTGCCATCGTCAGGTTGTGACCGGGAATAGCACGACTCTTGCCGTCAGTAGTATACTTTCCGATACGAGGACCAAGTGCCAGCGCACCGATCAGAGCGAGTACACCACCTACGCTATGCACGATGGCAGAGCCTGCAAAATCGTGGAACACATCGCCAAAGGTGCTCATCATAAATCCATCGGCAGCATCGCTACAGAGCCAGCCGCCTCCCCAGGTCCAGTGACCTTCGATAGGGTAGATCAAGAGCGAGATGACAGCACTATATAACATATACATCGAGAACTTTGTGCGCTCGGCCATCGCACCGCTGACGATGGTAGCAGAAGTGGCACAGAAGACGGTCTCGAAAATCAAGAAACCCTCTACGGGCAAGTCGCCCTTGTAGAAACTCAGGTCGCCCCAGTTGGGAGCACCAATAAAACCAGCGCCCTCGCTACCGAACATAAAGCCGAAGCCGAGGAAGAAGAACAACAATGAGCCGAACATGAAGTCGACAAAGTTCTTCATCAGGATGTTTGCCGTGTTTTTACTACGTGTAAAACCTGCCTCACACAGTGCAAAGCCCGGCTGCATCCAGAAAACTAACATGGCTGCCAATAGCATCCATACAGTATCGAGTGATAATCCAATTTCGTTCATAACAATTTTTATTTATACAACGGATTACACTGATTTCACGGATGGAAATTGCACAAAGCAATCTGTTAAATCCGATAAATCCGTTGTCGTTAAACTTCTATTTCTTGTCTCTCAGTACAGTGTCGCCGTGTTCGCCCGTGCGGATGCTCCAGGTGTCGATCATGTCGCTCACGAAGATGCGACCGTCGCCAACCTCACCCGTATGTGCTACTTCGAGAATTACCTTCACTGTAGGTTCTACCAACGGATCACGACACACAATGGTCAGAGCAACACGCTCAATGACGTCCGTAGAATATTGTACACCACGATATATTCTTTCCTGTCGACTCTGTCCAATGCCGTGAACGTTATGGTACTCAAACCAGTCGATGTCCGAACTTAGCAAGGCCTCTTTGACCTCCTCGAACTTCGTCTTTCGAATAATTGCTTCAATCCTTTTCATACCTTTTTCTCTTTTTACCTAATTAATTATTACTAATAAATCCCTCTCGTTGGGTTGCATTTTGATAATTATCGAGTGCAAAGGTATTGCATATTATCGTAATATCCATGCGTTTTCTATCCTTTTGTTTGTTAAAACATATATTAACTTTCTTTTTGTCAATTTTGCGTGGCATGATTCTGTCACTTTGTTTACACTTTGTGCCAGATAACCCTCTTTTTGTTACAAAACGTCACTTATCTTGCAAGTCGAACCTTATTGTTATCGTACACAGCAAGCTTGAAAATAGGTCAAAATGTCAATGTGTAAGTTTTAGAGTGCTTTGCATGGTCTAAAAGTGTCATAATGACATGAAATACGGCTGATTATTGACAAAGTGTAAGTTGCTTGTATTTTTAAGAATAAAAAGGAAAGCAAAAGTTTTATAATAACGACATTTTGCATTATCTTTGCAGCCGAAAACGAACAAAGTGTAAGTTAAAGTTAGATTAAAATGGTAAAAAGCAAACTTCAAACGCAAAGTAATACGCAGATTGGAAGGAGGATACAGAAAGGATTATATCAACCGGACTATGAGCATGACGCTTGCGGCGTGGGTATGGTGGTTAACATACACGGTGGAAAAAGTCATGACTTGGTTGACAATGCACTGAAGGTGCTTGAGAACATGGAACACCGTGGTGCTGAGACACGCGACAAGACCGGTGATGGTGCGGGTATCATGGTACAGATACCCCACGAGTTTATTCTGCTTCAGGGAATCCCTGTGCCTGAAAAAGGTAAGTATGGTACAGGACTGGTATTTCTGCCTAAGGCTGCGAGTAAGCGAGAGCAGAGCCAAACAAGTTTGAGCTCTGCCGAGCGTGAGCAGGCTCGACCGGAGGTCAAAGACGATAGGCAGCAGGAGATTCTGAGCGTGATGATCGAGGAGATAGAGCGCGAGGGTCTGCAGCTGATGCATCTGCGCACGGTGCCTACGAACCCCGAGGTGCTGGGTGTGGCTGCCCGCGAGGTGGAGCCGGATATCAAGCAGATTTTCGTGACGGGTGTATCGGAAGACGATGTGCCCGTGTTCGATCGTATATTATATAAGGTTCGTAAGCGCATAGAGAACCGCATTGATGATGAGGATTTTTATCTCTGTTCGCTGTCGAGCAAGAATATTATCTACAAGGGAATGCTTACCAGCGGACAGCTGCGTCGCTACTTCCCTGATCTTTCGAACGATTACTTTACGAGCGGCCTGGCTTTGGTTCACTCGCGTTTTTCAACTAATACATTCCCAAAATGGAAGCTCGCACAGCCTTTCCGTCTGTTGGCCCACAACGGTGAGATTAACACCATTCGTGGTAACCGCGGCTGGATGAAGGCAAGAGAGAGTGTGCTGAGCAGTGAGGCGCTGGGCGACATCAAGGACCTGCGCCCGATTGTGCAGGACGGCATGAGCTTGGACAACGTTTTCGAGTTCCTGATGATGAGCGGACTCTCGTTGCCACAGGCCATGGCCATCCTGGTGCCCGAGAGCTTTAACGATAAGAACCCTATTTCAGAAGATTTGAAAGCCTTCTACGAATATCACTCTATCCTGATGGAGCCGTGGGACGGTCCTGCCGCATTGCTGTTTAGCGATGGTCGCTACGCAGGCGGTATGCTGGACAGAAACGGTTTGCGCCCCAGCCGCTATACCATCACCAAGCAAGGCATGATGGTGGTAGCCTCTGAGGTAGGCGTTATGGACTTTGAGCCCGGCGACGTGGTTTCGAAGGGTCGTCTGCAGCCAGGTAAGATTCTGCTGATTGATACGCAGGAAGGCAAGATTTACTACGATGGCGAGATTAAGGAGAAGCTGGCCAAGGCCCATCCTTACCGCGAGTGGCTGAACGAGAACCGCGTGCAGCTTGAGAAACTGAAGAGCGGAAGGCATGTGGACAACGGTGTGAGCGATCTCAACGCTAAGCTGGTGACCTTCGGATTCGGACAGGAGGATATCGACAAGACCATTATCCCTATGGCCACAGCCGGACAGGAGCCTGTAGCTGCCATGGGTAACGACACCCCGCTGGCTGTCATCTCAGATCGTCCACAGGTGCTGTTCAACTACTTCCGTCAGCAGTTCGCACAGGTTACCAACCCTGCCATCGACCCTATCCGCGAGGAACTTGTGATGAGTCTTACCGAATACATCGGTGCCGTGGGTACCAACATTCTTACCCCCGATGCATCGAACTGCAAAATGGTACGTTTGCCGCAGCCAGTTTTAACCAACACACAACTTGATATACTTTGTAACATCCGCTACAAAGGCTTCAACACCAAGAAACTGCCTATCGTGTTCGAGATGGCGAAAGGCGAAGAAGGCTTGCGCCAAGCGCTCGAGGATTTGTGCAAGAAGGCCGAGGAGAGCGTAGACGAGGGTGTTAACTACATTATCCTGAGCGACCGCGACCTGGACGATACCCATGCCGCCATCCCATCGCTGCTGGCCGTTAGTGCTGTTCACCACTACCTGATTAGCGTGGGTAAGCGTGTGCAGACAGCCCTGATCGTTGAGAGTGGTGAGATTCGCGAGGTGATGCACGCCGCCCTATTGCTGGGTTACGGTGCCAGCGCCTTGTGTCCGTATATGACATTTGCCGTACTGGATGACCTGGTAAAGAAAGGAAAGATTCAGGAGGAGTACGCCACTGCCGAGAAGAACTACATCAAGGCCGTGGACAAGGGTCTGAAGAAGATTATGAGTAAGATGGGTATCAGCACCATCCGCAGCTACCGCGGTGCCAAGATCTTTGAGAGCATCGGACTGAGCGAGGATCTGCTGCGCCGCTACTTCGGTACCGAGGTGAGCACCATTGGTGGTGTTTGCTCGCGATGCCATTGCGCTTCACGAGGCTGCCAAGGAGCAGACACTGCTGCAGAACCAGGGTCAGTTTGCATGGCGTAAGGATGGTATTAAGCACGCTTGGAACCCCGAGACCATTGCCAAGCTGCAGTTGGCTACCCGTCAGGGTAACTACGAAAAGTTCAAGCAGTGGTCGAAGCTGGTGGATGAGAAGGAGAGTCCCATCTTTATTCGCGACTTCTTCGGATTCAAGAAGGCTGCTAAGCCAACCCCAATCAACGAGGTTGAAAGCGTTGAGAGCATTGTTAAGCATTTTGTTACAGGTGCCATGAGTTTCGGTGCCTTGAGCATCGAGGCCCACGAGGCACTGGCACTGGCCATGAACAAGCTGGGCGCCCGCAGTAATACCGGCGAGGGTGGTGAGGACAATGCCCGCTACCACTCAGAGGTGGATGGTGTAAGCCTGAGCTCGAAGACCAAGCAGATTGCCAGCGGCCGTTTCGGTGTAACCGCCGAGTACCTGGTGAATGCCGAGGAGATACAGATTAAGGTGGCACAAGGTGCTAAGCCTGGTGAGGGCGGACAGCTGCCCGGCTTCAAGGTGAACGAGATTATCGCCAAGACTCGTAACGCCATCCCCGGCATCTCGCTCATCTCGCCTCCACCTCATCACGATATCTACAGTATCGAGGATCTGGCACAGCTCATCTTCGACCTGAAGAATATCAACCCCACAGCTGCCGTAAGCGTAAAGCTGGTGGCCGAGAGCGGTGTAGGAACTATTGCCGCTGGTGTGGCTAAGGCCAAGGCCGACCTGATTGTGATTAGTGGTGCCGAGGGTGGTACTGGTGCCAGCCCTGCATCAAGTATGCGATTTGCAGGTATCAGTCCTGAGATCGGACTGGCCGAGACCCAGCAGACGCTGGTGATGAACGGCCTGCGTAACCAGGTTCGCCTGCAGACCGATGGACAGCTGAAGACTGCCAAGGACGTGATTATCATGGCGATGCTTGGTGCCGACGAGTTCTCGTTCGGAACACTGCCCCTGATTGTACTGGGTTGCGTAATGATGCGTAAGTGTAACACCAATACCTGTCCTATGGGTGTGGCTACACAGAATCCAGAACTGCGTAAGCACTTCGAGGGTCGCGCTGAATACGTAGTAAACTTCTTCACCTTCCTGGCCGAGCAGGTACGCGAATGCCTGAGTGAAATCGGCGTTCACTCGCTGAAGGAGATTATCGGACGCACCGAACTGATTGAGGTGAACACCGAGAACGCTACCGACAAGCAAAAGACCATCGACTTCGGACGGCTGCTGCATAGGCCAGAGACAGATAAGAACCTCTATTGGGATCGTGGTGCTTACACCAAGGTTACCGGCGTGAAGGACGAGGAGATGATACGTGCTGCACAGAAGGCCATCGAGAACCAGGAAGAGGTAACACTCGACTATGCCATCAAGAATACCGACCGCGCCGTGGGTACCATGCTGAGTGGTGTGATTGCCCAGAAGTACGGCGAGGAAGGACTGCCCGACGGAACCATCAAGATTAAGTTCAAGGGCTCGGCTGGTCAGAGTTTCGGTGCCTTTGCCGTGAAGGGACTGGATTTGCGCCTCGAGGGTGAGACCAACGACTACTTTGGTAAAGGTCTCTCGGGTGGTCGCATCTCTATTCTGCCTCCTGCCCGCCGCAGCGACGACTTTAAGGCCGAGGATAACATTATCGCAGGTAACACCGGACTGTACGGTGCTACATCGGGCGAACTCTATATAAATGGTAAGGTAGGCGAGCGCTTCGGAGTGCGTAACTCAGGTGCCATCGCTGTCATCGAGGGTGCCGGCGACCACTGCTGCGAGTACATGACTGGCGGACGTGTGGTAGTGCTGGGTAAGACAGGCCGTAACTTTGCCGCTGGTATGAGTGGTGGTGTGGCCTATGTTTACGACCCCGATCACACCTTCGACTACTTCTGCAACATGGATATGGTTGAACTCTCGCTGGTTGAGGACTCAGTATCGCGCAAAGAGCTGTTGGAGCTCATCCGTCAGCACTATCTGCACACAGGCTCTGCCCTCGCAGGACGTATGCTCGACGACTGGCACCGCTACATCGAGGACTTTATCCAGGTAGTGCCTATCGAGTACAAACGCGTGCTCGAAGAAGAGAAGATGAGGAAGCTCCACGAGAAGATCGCCGACATCCAACGAGATTATTAATTAAAAGAAATTAGAATAATGCGTATAATTATCTTTGCAGATGCGAAATTATTCCAATTATTCTAATTTCTTTCAAAATATAACAAGATCATTTCTTTCAAATAATTGACGACAATGGGAAATCCAAAAGCATTTTTAGAGATACACCGCCAGGAGGCGGGTTACCGTCCGATTCACGATAGAATCCACGACTTTGGCGAAGTAGAGCAGACGCTCTCTACTCGCGAGCGCAAACTGCAGGCATCACGCTGCATGGACTGCGGCGTACCCTTCTGCCACTGGGCTTGTCCGCTAGGCAACAAAGCCCCAGAGTGGAACGATGCCCTGTACAAAGGCGACTTCGAGTTGGCCTATCAGTTACTCACCAGCACCAACCCCTTCCCTGAGTTCACAGGCCGTATCTGTCCTGCCCTCTGTGAGAAGGCCTGCGTGCTGAACCGTTTTAACCACGAACCAACCACCAACCGCGAGGACGAGGCTGCTATTACAGAGACGGCTTTCCAGGAGGGATTTATTGTGCCCAAGACCGATATCGCTCGCAACGGAAAGAAGGTAGCTGTGATTGGTGCTGGTCCTGCCGGACTGGCTGCCGCTAACGACCTGAATCATATGGGATATACTGTTACCGTCTTCGAGAAGAACGAGGCCGCTGGTGGTCTCCTCCGCTACGGCATTCCTAACTTCAAACTCAACAAGGCTATCATTGACCGCCGCCTTCGCATCCTCGAGGCCGAGGGTATTGAGTTCAAATACGGAGCAGAGATTTCTCTAACCTCTCACCTCTCACCTCTAACCTCTGATTACGACGCCGTCGTCATCTCAACCGGTACACCGATTGCTCGCAATCTGAAAGCCCCTGGGCGCGAACTGAAAGGTGTACATTTCGCCCTCGAACTGCTCTCACAGCAGAACCGTGTGCTGGCAGGCATGGAGTTTTCGAAAGAAGAGCGTGTTACAGCCAAGGGAAAAGATGTGCTGGTGATTGGTGGCGGTGACACAGGCTCCGACTGCATCGGTACAGCCCATCGTCAGGGATGTAAAAGCGTCACTCAGATAGAGATCATGCCCAAACCCGTAGAAGGTCCTGAAGACCCACAGAACCCCTGGCCAAACTGGCCCCGCACGCTGAAGACCACATCGAGTCATGAGGAAGGCTGCACCCGTCGTTGGAACATCAACACCCTCGAGTTTTTAGGCGAGAACGGCAAACTAACAGGTGTAAAAGTGCAGGAGATCGACTGGCAGCCAAACCCAGATGGTGGACGCCCCATTATGGTAGAGAAAGGCAAGCCCGAGATCATCAAGGCCGAGCTGGTGCTCCTCGCCATGGGCTTCCTCAAACCAGAGCATCCGGAATACCCCAAGAATGTGTTTGTATGTGGCGATGCCGCCAATGGCGCCTCCCTCGTGGTCAGGGCGATGGCGAGCGGTCGCCAGACAGCACAGGATGTTGCTGCCTTCTTCAAAATGTCCAAGTAGGTTTTGGGTTAACGTCCGTTTTTCTCTGTCATATACTTCCAGTAGCGGCGAGGCATGTCCTTTAATTGTTTGCGAGGGTTCATACGCTCTTTGATGCAGATAGCCTTGAAATAGGTACGCCAGAGGTCTTGGAACAATTGGTCGTTATCGCTCAGGATGTCTGCATCCAGTTCACCGTTTCTTAGATCGAAAGGCACAGCTGCTTCATCCTCAAATGTCACGCGGATGGGAGTGGCACTACCGTCATAATAAAAGCCATAATGCCGCTTGGCATCGTAGATGAGCCAGGGCTGGTCGTTAAACCTGTCTTGGAAGTGGTCGATGATGATAGGTAGCACATTGTGATCGGGCGATACCACAGCCAGATAGGTACCGTCTTTCGCTTTCTGAAAGCGGATGAACTGCTTCATGCGCAACTGCTCATGAAGCACCCTTCGGGCGATGTTCGTCACTGTCAGCACGTCGGCATCGGCAAAGTTTCTGGAGATGTCCCCCTGCCTGAATATCTTGCAGACATATCGGAACAACGGCGTGTTCAGCTCTTTCAGTTCTGACAACCAACTTACGGATATCAGTTTCATGGCCTCTCGCGTCAGCTTTTTCTCCAGTCCTGTCCACACCCGTCGCGCCTTCTCATCATCTGTTGTCACCTGATAGGTGTGTTCGCAGAAAAGGGGTAGGGCATCGCCCTCAGTCAGCAACTCTTCTGGCTGCTCTTTCAGACTGAATGCGTCGAACACTGCCGTCAGCAGTCCGTCCATCGTGCCGTCAAATAGATAGATCGTCATTGTTTATTTCTCTTTCAGCCAGTATTCAGAGAGCCCGTTCACCACTCTGTGTTTGAAGTTGAACTTGTAACTGTTCAGTGCCCTTCCGAGTTTGTTGGGTGACATTTTTTCGGCATCGAAATAGGTGTATTTCGAGGCAAACAGACTGAGAATCTCACTGGTTCCCCACCAACGCCCCTCATCCTCTTTGGGTTTGCGGAAAGTCTCTGCAATCATCTCCTCCAGCGGAACGGTACGCTGATAAGGTTCGTTTTCCTTCATCAATTGGGTTATCTCGTCGTCTTCCAACCAGTAACGCTCCCCGTTGACTACCATCTGAAGCACTTGGGCAAAGAGTTGCGAGTGGTTGATATTATCGGTGAAATCAATGTTCTTTCCATTGGGAATGCCCACACAGACGAACCTTCTAGAGCCTGTGGGGTCAACCAACGGTTGCTTCTGATTGGTAGTACCAATAAAAGAGGTATAACGACGGTATTGCTTGATGGTCTTGCCGTATGGCGGACGGAATTTCACGTCGCTCGACGACAAGAGATACTTCAGCACAATCTGCTGCGAATTGGTGGTCTTGTCGAACTCGTCGATGTTGATGAGGGCGAAGGAGGTGAGCGCAATATTCAGGTCGAACTCGTTCTTGAAGTTCAACTTGTCATTATAGTAGTCGCGCAGTTCCTCAGGCAGCAGGATCTTGCAGAAACGTGTCTTTCCGCATCCCTGACGACCTATCAGAAGTGGCGTTAACGCATTGCCAGTCAACTGCTTATCACTCTCGCGCCACTGATCCACCATACCCATCAGCCAATAGCGCAGATATTTCTCCCAATGCGGCTGGTCGGTGGGCACACGGGCTGCAAGGTCTTTGATATAGTCGTGACCATCCCAAGTCGGGAGATTCTTCAACCAAGTATTCACAGGGTCATACTGCTCGATGCGGGTGGAGTCGATAAAACGGTTCACGTCCTGATCCCACGACTTCAGTCCCTGTTCGCGAGCCTGAATGGTCATATCATTGCGCACCTCCTCCGTTAATGGCTTAAATGTCTGATCCTCAGAGTACTTATAGCGATACTCTGCCACACCTGTCATCAGGTTCTTGCGCATGTCGAAGTTGGCATTCAGAAACATCTCCGTGCGCATCGTCTGCAACGTCTCGTCAGGCACGCTCTTCAGTGGCTTCACCTTGTGTTTTTTCAGGTAGTCGGCTTGCAGACTGACGTCGTAGACCGATGAAAACACGTTTTTCACCAGTATGGGATCGGTGTTGAGGATTGGGTGTTCGAGGGTCAATCCCTGTGCGTGGGCCAATGGGATGCCTTGGTCCAGACAGAGACTGGCGATGCGCATCAGCATTTGCATCTGGCGGTCCTCGTCTGATACGTCTTCCAGCTTGAAATAGTCACCCAGCACCTGTTTCACGATGAAGAGCCAGTTGAGATGATAGGTACGCGTGATGGTGCGACCAGGCATCAGCATGTCGCTCTCCCAGGATATCCTGGCTGGTTCGGGCTGGTCATGCTTCTCCGTATCAGCCTTGAAAGGTCGGGCATCGGGGTTGAAGTACATCTCGGGGTCGGCACTCATATAGACGGTGCGCTCCAGCGTGGGCTCGAGATACTCGATGTCGAAGCCAAACTGGTTCTGGTAGGCTCTGCGAGCCGTCTCGTACAGGTTCTTATGAAACTGTCGCATCTCGTCTTCCTTCGTGGGCAACTCCTTCCCCTCAAACATCTCGCCTCGACATACGATCTTCACTGACTTTCCTGATCCGCCCAAGAATGCCATCACCGTCTCGTCCAGCCTCGCAGCCTGGTTCCTGACAACAACGGCATCTTCGTAAGTTTTCAGTCCGTTCACCTCGACCACCACCAGTCCGTTGTACTTCAGACCTTTCTGCATCTCCTTGTAGTTCATGCATTCTACAGCGAAGAGGATTCGTGGCAGGTTCACTGTATGCTGCTGGTCGTCGATGATGATCTGTCCGTTGTTCATTCGCTGCGGTTTCAGGAACTGATAGTTCAGGCGTACGTTGAACACCTTGCTTTCATCCGGTCCCTTGCGGATCATGTCTGCGAGTTCCGACAATTCTAAACGCTTGATGACTTCTTTCTTGCGCGAAACTTTCAAATAACTGATTTTCATATCTGTTTTCTTGGTTTTTTGTTCTATATCCTTGTTGTTCACTTTCGGACTGCAAATATACTAAAAATCTGGCATATTTCCCAAATTTTCCAAGAGAATTGTTTCGTTTTTCATGCTTAATCCTACCAAAACTTCGAATTTTTCTTTATAAATCGAGTATTTCGCATCATTTATTCCACTACTTTAATCCTACTAATTCTCTACTAATTCTCTACATTATCCCTATTTGATTATCACTATATCATAGTTGTTCCCTGCCTAGCCCGCAAGTTTCCTAAGCCCTTCTTGCAACTTTTCCGTCTAATCCTCGCTCATGAATTCTCTAGAGAATTCAACCATTAACCCTAATCTCTCATTTGTTTTCCCCTAAGGGAACACTCAAATTCTCTAGAGAATTCATTAACTACCTTTCGTCTGAAATCTTGCAAGCCCATATCTTCATCTCTGTGAGTACCCTTATCGGCAATTAATAGCCACTTATCACCAATTAAGAGCTCCTTATCTGGCAATAATGTGTACTTATTGCAGGTGTTTTGCAGCCAAAATGTGGGCTTTTGTAGAAATAATGTAGGGATATAGTAGGGTATTAGTAGGATTTTGGAAGGAATAATATGCGATATAAACATTCTAATAACCAATATGTTATTTGCATTTTAGTAGGATTAAATAGTAATAGATTATATCTCTGAAGTATATTTTTTACCGCGGATTGAGGTTGAATCTTAATCCGAAGCTGATGGAGGGTGCCAAGGGATGCTCTTTGTAATAATGTTCGAGGTTGGAACCATCGTCGAAATAATAGCCAAGAGATGGCTCCAGGTAGACTCCGAGTTGCGGAGTAAATGAATATTCTGCTCCTGCTGCAGCATTGAGAGACCATTGCCAGGGCTTTTCAATATCAACCCCATCAGAACTCTTATAGTCGAATGACGCATTGATACATTTCTCGAGCATGACACTTCCTGAGAGATACAAGCGGAAATGACCAGAAGACCACAATTGCCAGACCATGCCAATAGGTATGCCTAAATAATGCAGCTTCTGATTGTAGTTTATATTGTAGAGGGGTATGCTGCATTCTGTATAGAGATAAGTATAGCTGATTCCGCTTAGCAGAGATAGCCGGTCGTTAAGCTGGTAATGCACACTGAGGCCGAAACGTAAAGGCAGACGATGCTTCCAGACGAATTCTGTCTGGGCGTTTGAAAACTGGCTGGTGATACCATAAAAAGCGTAATCTATGGAATTAACGTTTTTATAGTACAGAAGATTTGTATTAACAGAGTTGTTGGCTGCAAGCAGTCCACCAGATGCGGTCAGGCCTAAAGACCATCTGTCGGATGTCTCATTGCGTTTTGGCGATGGTTCGGATGACGGCAGTTGATAAGTCCTAGGATCATCCACCGGCTTCTT
>CAJOGK010000045.1 GCA_905234145.1 uncultured Prevotella sp.
CGGTGAGGTTCAGTACTTTAAGGTGATGAGTGGTGTTGTAAAGAGTGGTGACGATCTGACAAATGCTGATCGTGGCAGTAAGGAGCGTATTGGTACACTTTATGCTTGCGCTGGTGCCAACCGTATTCAGGTCGATCAGCTTGTAGCTGGCGATATTGGCTGTACTGTTAAGCTGAAGGATGTCAAGACTGGCAATACCCTGAATGGTAAGGATAGCGATAACAAGTTCGACTTCATCAAGTATCCTAACTCTAAGTTCTCTCGTGCCATTAAGGCTGTTAACGAGGCTGAGACAGAGAAGATGATGGCAGCTTTGCAGAAGATGCGCCAGGAGGATCCTACATGGGTAGTTGAGCAGTCTAAGGAGTTGCGTCAGATTATCGTCCATGGTCAGGGTGAGTTCCACTTGCGTACCTTGAAGTGGCGTATGGAAAACAATGAGAAGATCCAGATTGAGTATATTGAGCCAAAGATTCCTTATCGTGAGACCATTACCAAGATGGCACGTGCCGACTATCGTCATAAGAAACAGTCTGGTGGCGCTGGCCAGTTCGGTGAGGTTCATCTCATTGTAGAGCCTTACACAGAGGGCATGATTCAAGATCAACAATCAGGAGTTCAAGATGAACATCAAGGGTAAGGAAGAAATCGACCTCGAGTGGGGTGGTAAGCTCGTATTCATCAACTCTGTAGTAGGTGGTGCCATTGATATGCGTTTCATGCCCGCTATTCTGAAGGGTGTGATGGAGCGTATGGAGCAGGGTCCATTGACTGGTTCTTATGCTCGCGACGTTCGCGTGATTGTTTACGATGGTAAGATGCACCCGGTAGATTCCAACGAACTTTCGTTCATGCTGGCTGCTCGTAACGCCTTCTCTGCAGCCTTTAAGGAGGCTGGTCCAAAGGTGCTTGAGCCAATCTACGACCTCGAGGTACTTGTTCCAGGCGACTACATGGGTGATGTGATGAGCGACCTGCAGGGACGTCGTGCTATCATCATGGGTATGGATTCAGAGGCTGGTTACCAGAAACTGCAGGCTAAGATTCCTCTCAAGGAGTTGGCTAGCTATTCTATCGCCCTGAGTTCTATCACTGGTGGTCGTGCATCGTTCACAACCAGTTTCTCTAGCTACGAGCTTGTGCCAAACGATATCCAGCAGGCACTGATCAAGCAGCATGAGGAAGAGATGAAGGAAGAAGATTAAACTTCTTGGTTTTATAAATTAATACTCGATTAGGGTGGGGCGCAAGCTTCACCCTAATTTAATATTAATAATTAAAAATTGTTATTTGGTTAATATGTCTTAAATCAAAATATTTAATTAACATTTAAGCGCGCCTTATTTAAGAAATCACGTACCTTTGCTGCCAAGATGAAGAAAAGAACAATTTGGATTATAGCTATCGTCATGGGTCTGTCGTTCGTCGGACTGCTCTATCTGCAAATCTCTTATATTGAAGAGATGGCCAAGATGAAGAAAGAGCAATTCGATGAATCGGTGAATCGCAGCTTGTATCAGGCATCGCGCAACCTTGAGATGAACGAAACCCTGCGCTATTTGGAAAAGGATGTTAAAGAGACAGAGCGAAAAGCATATAAGCAGGATTCCGTGATGGTAGATGGTTTGGATGGTACCATCAAGCACTCCCATCAGTTTGCTGTTGCTGCCGATGATGGTACAGTCTACTCCAGTTTCGAGTTAAAGACTTTCGCTATCAAACCCGCCAGTGTACCAAAGGCCATGATTCTGCGTACGGACAAGAATTCCATCTCTGAGGCTTCGAAATCCCTGCAGGAGATTGTGCGCAATCGCTATGTGTACCAGAAAGCTTTGCTCGACGAGGTGGTTTATAATATCCTCTATACCGCTTCTGATAAACCGCTGAAGGAGCGCATCAACTTCAAGCTTCTCGATCAGGATATCCGCGCCGAACTCATGAATAATGGTATTAATATCCCATACCATTTCCGTGTAGAAACAGCCGATGGTCGCGAAATCTATCGCTGTCCTGACTATAGCGAAGAGGGCGAGGAGTATGTTTACAAGCAGACATTGTTCCGCAACGACCCATCGCCCAAAATGGGTGTCGTAAAAATCCACTTCCCTGACATGAACTCCTACATCTTCTCGAGTGTGAGGTTTATGATTCCTGCGATGGTATTTACCGTGGTATTGCTGGTTACGTTCCTCTTTACGATCGTGGTTATCTTCCGTCAGAAGCGCTATAATGAGATTAAGAACGACTTCATTAATAATATGACCCATGAGCTCAAAACGCCTATCTCCAGTATTTCGTTGGCGGCACAGATGCTCAACGATGAGTCGGTTACCAAGAGCCCTGCGATGTTGACCCATCTTGGAGGCGTTATCAACGATGAGTCTAAGCGCCTACGCTTCCTGGTAGAGAAGGTGCTCCAGATGTCGATGTTCGATCGCAAGCAGGCTACTTTCAAGAAGAAAGAGCTCGATCTTAATGAGTTGCTCGAATCTGTAGCTTCCAGTTTCTCATTGCGCGTAGAGCATACGGGTGGCCATATCTACACAGAGATCGAGGCTGTTGATTCTGCTATCTTTGTGGATGAGGTACACTTCCAGAATGCCATTACTAATCTGATGGATAATGCCGTAAAGTATCGCAAGCCCGAGCAGCCAATCGATATCTATATCCGTACTTGGAACGATAAAGGGCGCCTCTGCTTCAGCATTCGTGATACGGGACTTGGCATCAAGAAAGAGAATGTGAAGAAAATCTTCGATAAGTTCTATCGCGTTCATACGGGTAATGTGCACGATGTGAAAGGCTTCGGCTTAGGTCTGGCTTACGTCAAGAAGATCATCACCCTGCACGAAGGCGATATCAAGTGCGAGAGTGAGCTCGGAAAGGGCACCACGTTTACCGTTTCGCTGCCCATTTTACAAGAAGACGAGAATTAAAATAATATAAGTTTAATCATTTAAATATGAAACAGATTATGGATGAAAAGTTGAAAATCTTGCTTTGCGAGGACGATGAGAACCTCGGAATGCTGCTCCGTGAGTATTTACAGGCTAAGGGATTTGTAGCCGAGTTGTGTGCTGATGGCGAGGCTGGTTTCAAGGCTTTCCTCAAGGCCAAGTTCGACATTTGCGTGCTCGATGTGATGATGCCTAAGAAGGATGGTTTCACCCTCGCTCAGGACATTCGTTCAGCCAACTCAGAAGTGCCCATTATCTTCTTGACAGCCAAGACCTTGAAGGAAGATATACTTGAAGGCTTCAAGTTGGGTGCCGACGATTATATCACCAAGCCCTTCTCTATGGAGGAGCTCGTATTCCGTATTGAGGCTATCCTGCGCCGTACCAAGGGTAAGAAGACCAAGGAGTCGACCGTTTATCGTATCGGTAAGTTTACCTTCGATACCCAGAAGCAGTTGCTCATGATTGGCGACAAGCAGACCAAGCTTACCACCAAGGAAAACGAGTTGCTGGCTCTGCTCTGCTCTCACAGCAATGAGATCCTGCAGCGCGACTTTGCTTTGAAGACCATTTGGATTGATGATAATTACTTCAATGCCCGTTCTATGGATGTTTACATCACAAAGTTGCGCAAGCATTTGAAGGCCGACGAACAAATCGAGATTATCAACATACATGGTAAAGGATACAAACTCATCACTCCCGAAGAGGAGTAATAACCCTATAGGACTGGCGCTGGTAATTGCTGGCGCCATCCTTTTAATTGTCGGTTATTTGGCAGGGTGGACATCCAGTAATCTGGTGCTGCTCTGCGGTTTGTTTATGATAATCATTGGTACCGCTTTACACATTCGACAGCAGAAAAAGTGTGAAAAGTATTAAATATTCTTAAATATCCGAGTTCTCTAACCTCTAACCTCTAACTTCTCACCTCTTTTTAGTACCTTTGCACCCGCTTTAAGCAAACATTATTAATTTTTTATTTATTAAGTAGTATGAATCAATACGAAACCGTTTTCATTTTAACTCCCGTTTTAGGAAACGGCCGCAAAATTCAAGAAGGTTCTCACCGATAAGGGTGCAGAAATCATCAACGAAGAGGCCTGGGGATTGAAGAAGATGGCTTATGCTATTCAGAAGAAGTCTACAGGTTTCTACTGCCTGGTAGAGTTCAAGGCTGAGCCAGAAGTGATTAAGACATTGGAGACCGCTTTCCGTCGTGACGAGAAAGTAATTCGTTTCCAGACTGTTAAACTTGACAAGTATGCTGCTGAGTATGCTGAGAAGCGTCGCAACAAGCTTGGTAAAAAAGAGGAGGCTTAAACTATGGCAGAACAGAGTGAAATCCGTTATTTGACAGCTCCTTCTATCGATACAAAGAAGAAGAAGTATTGCCGTTTCAAGAAGAGCGGTATCAAGTACATCGACTACAAGGATCCCGAGTTCCTGAAGAAGTTCCTGAATGAGCAGGGTAAGATTCTTCCCCGTCGTATCACAGGTACATCTCTGAAGTATCAGCGTCGCGTGGCTCAGGCCGTTAAGCGTGCCCGCCAGATCGCACTGCTGCCTTACGTAACCGATTTGATGAAATAATTAAAGAGGAGGACGCAAGATTATGGAAATTATACTGAAAGAAGATATTATCGGTCTGGGATTCAAGAACGATATCGTAAACGTTAAGTCAGGTTATGGTCGTAACTACCTTATTCCTCAGGGAAAGGGTGTGATTGCATCTCCATCAGCAAAGAAGATTCTCGCAGAGAACCTGAAGCAGCAGGCTCACAAGATAGCTGCTCAGAAGGCTGCTGCCGAGGAGAAGGCTGCTCAGATTTCTGGTGTAGCTCTCGAGATTGCTGCTAAGGTTAGCGCTACAGGTCAGCTTTATGGTTCTGTAGGTGCTGCTCAGGTAGCTGAGGAGCTCGCAAAGCTGGGTAAGGAGGTTGATCGTAAGATCATCACCATGAAGGATGCCAAGAAGCTTGGCGACTATGTAGCTCTCGTACACTTCCACAAGGAGGTAACCGTTGAGGTTCCTGTAAAGGTAGTTGCTGAGAACGCTGCTGAGTTGAAGGCTGCTGCCGATGCTGAGGCTGCTATCAAGGCCGCTGCTGATGCTAAGAAGGCTGCTGCCGACGAGGCAGAGGCTGCTGAAGCTGCTGCTGAGGCAGAAGCTCTTGAGGCTATCGATGCTCCCGAGGCTCCCGCAGAGGCATAACAAGCAATTTTTAAATCATAACAATAATAACAACTGCTGTAGAGCAACATTATTTATTATGACTTTATTGTCCCGAGGATTTTTCGAAATCCCCGGGACGATTGTTTTTCCCAGTATGATGGCTGATAATAAACAAAAAAAGACCGCTAGACTCTCGTCCGGCGGTCTCAATTTCTCTCAATTGTTCGTGAATTACTGAGCAACTGAATCTGTTGCAACTGAATCAACAGCCATGCTGTCAACTACGCTATCAACTACCTCAGCGATAGAATCAGTGTCCTGTACAGGAGCCTGAGCCTTGTTACCACATGATGCGAAAGAGATAGCAGCAACTGCTACGAACATAAATACTAATTTTTTCATTTTTTCTAAGCTTTTAAATCTGTAAAACAATCATTTGTTTATTAAAACCGCTGCAAAGGTAAGCATTATTTTAATACAACGTATCATTTTTTTCGATTTTTTTTAGGGGTTTTTTGTAACTTTTTAGCAAAGCGCTGATAATCAAGTACTTACAAAGTGTTAAAAAATGGTGTTTTTTTGCCACTTATCTGATTTTTGCCAAAAATTGGTGTTTTTTGAATAAAAAGCAGTACCTTTGTGCCCGTAAACAATGAGGTAGATATGATAGATTCTTCTTCTTTTCAAGGCAAAACGGCTGCCTACTATACGTTGGGCTGCAAACTTAACTTCTCGGAGACCTCCACATTTGGAAAAATGCTCCAAGAGTTAGGTGTGCGAACAGCCCAGAAGGGTGAAAAAGCTGATATTTGTCTGATCAATACTTGTTCGGTGACGGAAGTGGCCGACAAGAAGTGCCGACAGATCATCCACCGCATGGTTAGGGAGAACCCTGGTGCCTTTGTGGTGGTAACGGGTTGCTATGCCCAGTTGGAGGCTGAAGAGGTAGCCAAGATAGAGGGCGTAAGTTTGGTACTGGGTTCGAACGAGAAGGCGAACTTAATCCAGTTTCTTTCAGAAGCATGGATTAATAGAGGTGAGAGAAATGCGTTTCGACAGAAGACAAAGGATATTAAGAGCTTTGCGCCTTCGTGCTCGCGTGGCAATCGCACGCGCTATTTCTTAAAGGTACAGGATGGCTGTGATTACTTCTGCACTTACTGCACGATCCCATACGCTCGAGGTTTTTCGCGCAATCCTACTATTGCCTCGCTGGTAAGTCAGGCAGAAGAGACCGCCAAGGAAGGTGGCAAGGAAATCGTATTGACGGGTGTGAACATCGGTGACTTTGGCAAGACTACGGGCGAAAAGTTTATCGACTTGGTGAAGGCGCTCGATGCCGTGGAGCCTATACAGCGCTATCGCATCAGTTCGCTGGAGCCCGATTTGCTATCCGACGAGCTCATCGAATACTGTGCCAAGAGCAGAGCCTTTATGCCGCATTTCCACATCCCCTTGCAGAGTGGTAGCGACACAGTGCTGAAGCTGATGCATCGTCACTATGACCGTCAGCTGTTTGCCGATAAGATTCATCGCATTAAGGAACTGATGCCAGAGGCCTTTATCGGTGTAGACGTGATGGTAGGTTGTAGAGGCGAAACACCCGAGTGTTTCGAGGAGACTTACGACTTCCTGAATCGTCTCGACGTCACGCAGTTGCACGTGTTCCCATATTCTGAGCGCCCAGGCACATCGGCACTGAGCATTCCCTATGTGGTAAGTGAAAAAGACAAGAAACTGCGTTCAAAGCGATTGTTGGAGCTCTCGGACGAAAAGACCATCGCCTTTTATCAGCAACATATCGGACAGGAGGCTGAGGTGCTCTTCGAGAAAGCTTCACGAGGCAGGGCGATGCATGGGTTTACAAGGAATTATATCCGGGTGGAGCTGTCGGCAAAGGATGCCGATCCTGCGATGGATAATCAATTGACAAAGGTAAGGCTGGGCGAGTTGACACATGATAAGCAATCGCTGAAAGCCACTATATTATAAATAAGGTACGCGTGAGAGATGGAGAAAGTTGCGATTGTAATTCTGAACTGGAACGGGCAGAAGATGCTGGAGAAGTATCTGCCCTCAGTGATACAATATTCAAAGGACGAGGCGACGGTTTACGTGGCTGATAATGCCTCGACAGACCAATCAATGGCGATGCTAAAAGCGCATTTCCCTGAGGTGAAACTGATTCAACTGGATAAGAACTGGGGCTTTGCCGAGGGTTATAACAAGTCGCTACAACAAATAGAAGCTGAGTATTATTTACTGCTGAACTCAGACATAGAGGTCACTGCCCATTGGCTTACGCCGATGATTGAATATATGGATCGTCATGAGGATGTGGCAGCTTGTCAACCCAAACTGCTCTCGATTTTTGAGCGCAGTCGTTTTGAGTATGCAGGTGCATGTGGCGGCTATCTCGATAAATATGGTTACCCCTTCTGCCGAGGTCGCATCTTTGAAACCGTAGAAGAGGATCGCGGACAGTATGATACCGAGGCGGATCTTCTTTGGGCGACGGGTGCGGCCTTGATGATTCGTGCGAAAGACTATTGGGCCGTGAAAGGACTGGATGCCCGTTTCTTTGCACACAACGAGGAGATAGACTTGTGTTGGCGCTTGCGTATTCGTGGGCGCAGAATTGTTTGCATCCCGGAGAGTAAAGTTTATCATGTGGGTGGTGGTACGTTGCCAAAAGGTAATCCGATGAAGACCTACTTGAACTTCCGCAATAACCTGACGATGCTCTACAAGTGTTTGCCCGAGGAAGAACTGAAGGGCGTGATGCGTTGGCGATGGTTCTTAGATTATCTGGCTGCGTGGGAGATGCTGATTTTGAAGCGAAACATGGGCGACTTTAAGGCGATCTATCGTGCGAGAAAGGCATTTAAGCAGTGGCGCAAGGATTTTGAGGGCGACCGTCGCGAGATACAAGCCTCAAGACAATTCAAAAAAATACCAGAGCGAAAGGATTTTTCCCTGCTCTGGCAATACTATGCAAAAGGACGAAAGGTGTTTAGTAGCTTACCTTGATAGGCTGCTCTAATGCCTTTTTCCATTCCGTTAAGAAGCTGAACCACTCCTTGGCTGAGTGATAGCCGAAGGTTTCGTTGGCAGAACAGTAAATCACCTTATAACTGAGGTGGTTACTGTTGGTGCCAACCACGAAAGCATAATTGTCTTTATTGGCAGGCTCCTCGCTTTTGATATAAGCCTGCGGGATATAGATACCCAAGCCAACGGTCTCGGGCTTGAAATTCTCATGATCACTGGATGGCCAGTCGGTACCCCAGCAGGCACGCAAGCCTTGATGGTCGGAGAACTCTTCCGACTCCTTCACATTGATAATACCCGTAGAAAACAGATAATCGCCTACTGGTTTATTGAAGAATACATCGACATCGGTATCGCGGTGGCCTGCATATTGGGTATAGCGAACGGTCATATTCAACTTCTGCCAGCCTCGATCGTAAAGCTCTACAATTGTGCGGAGGGGACCGTAAGAGATAATACGCTGGGTTCGACTGCGAACAGGGTCGATCATTGTGGGCTCCTTTCCGTTCCAGCCTCGGAAGGCACCAAGTCCGAAGGTGTTGCCTACCCACAGCACATCGTCGCCATAGCCTTCGGCCTTCTGCTCTTTGGATGTGTAGAACTGGGTTTCTTGCAGTTCGAGGCGCTTCTGGAACTTACCATAAAGATCGAGCGTTTGGCGCTTGTCGAAATAGATACGGATGCCATTATACTCGCTCTCGAAATCGACACCATGATGGTGTTGAATATTATAAGAGTTGGCGCAATCGCCACGGGCCGTAATGCTCTCGATGAAATTATTGTGGCGATTCTTCTCCTTTACCTTATCGTTACGTACCAGCATCTCGGCAAACACACGGGCAGGATAGGGGCGAGGTTCTCCTTCTTGATAAAGCGTAACTTGATACTGCTTCGTTTCCTTTCCCTTAAGATCGGCCAAGAAGCAGAGCTCATCGAAGGTGTCGTCTTGGTCGAGATCGTCGAGCTGACAAGGTATCTCGTTGCCATCGGTGGTGACTAAAGCCGAACAAACAACGCCATAGTCTTTCAGCGAAATAACGACGGGTTGATCCATGCGATCTATCTTGGCAGGATTGCTCACACTGACATTAATAACTTTCTGGGCACTCGCCTCTGAGATGAAGAGTGCAAGGAGTGCAAAAGCGCATACTATTCTTTTCATATCCGATTTGTTTTAGCGGTAACAAAAGTACTCAAAATCAGCGAAACATAGGGCGATTTTTACACAAATAAACAAAAATGTGCCAGTTTTTATACGATTTTTTAAACTTTTTAGGTTAAAATTTGGTTTTTAAAATATATTTTAGTATATTTGCATCGTTTTTTAACATATATATTATAATAAGCTCTTGAACATTCATAAGATATACTACCTTCTGTTTATTGTCATGCTTAGCTGTATCGGCTGCGAATGGCAATTCTTGTCTCCTGACGAAGACGGGTTTGTTGCTGTGAATCGCTATGACCGTGTGGAGAGTCTTTATCTGACTACTGGCGATTTCTCGGCTTTGCAACAGATGAATACGGTATATCCTACGCAAACCAGAACACTCATTGAGGATGTGTTGAGAATCGGAAAGGTGGACGATCAGGAAATCAACAAGAAATTCCTGCGTTTCTATCAGGACTCAACGCTGCAGGCACTCATTTCAGAAGCAGAACTGCAGTATGCCAATATGGACGATATCAACCAAGACTTGGCGAATGCATTTAAATATCTGAAAGAGCAAATTCCAACCATGGAAATTCCAGAAATCTATGCGCAGATAGGTTCGCTTGATCAGAGCGTCATCGTAGGTAATAACTCGATAGGCATCTGTCTCGACAAATATCTGGGTGAGGATTATCCGCTGTATCAGAAGCAGGAATATGGTTATACCAAGGAGCAACTGATGATGATGAACAGGCAATACGTGGTGCCCGATTGTATTGGCTTTTATCTATTGAGTTTGTACCCCATACCATCGGATAGTATCGATTCTCAATTTGTGAGAGATATACACATTGCAAAAATACAATGGATTGTGAACCAGGCAACGGGTAAGCAGGCGTTTGATACTCAATATACGCAACTGATAACGCGCTTTATGACAAAAAATAAGAATCTGACGGTTGCTGAACTATTGAAAATCAACAACTACTCAGACTTCAAGTAATTGTCCCTGGTAGATATTGTTTGTGCGTAAGTAATTCACAAACAGATTGGTAAATTCATAATTCTTGAGTCCCCATTGAGGCGCAATCAACAAATCTTTTGGCGATTGAGAAACAAATCTTTCAAGCACAAGGTCTTTTCTGAGATACTGGATATAGTTAGCGAGTAGACAGATGTATTCGTCGATACTGAATACATGCAGTTGCTGGCGGGCGTAAAGCTCGGCTAATGGCGTGCCCTTGATGACTTGCATCTGATGGATTTTCAGAATATCGAGCGGCAATGATGAGAGAATGGGTGCTTGGCGAAGAATCTCTGTTTCGTCTTCGCCTGGAAGTCCGAAGATGATATGGCCGCCTGTAAGAATGCCACGCTCGTGGGTACGAAGAACAGCCGCTTTGGCTTGGGCGAAAGAATGGCCGCGATTGATGCGTACTAGGGTTTCATCGTTGGCACTCTCGATGCCATACTCCACAAGCACGAAGGTTTTATGGCTGAGTTCGGCCAGATAATCAAGTAATTCATCGCTTACGCAATCAGGGCGCGTACCAATTACAATACCTGCGATATCGGCTACGCTGAGTGCCTCTTGATAAAGTGCCTGCAGTTGGTGGAGTGGGGCGTAGGTATTGGTGAAAGCCTGAAAATAGGCTAGGTATTTCATATCGGGATATTTGCGGGCAAAAAACTGTTTGCCTGCCTCCTGTTGTTCTGTAATACTTTGGTGGCGCTGACAGTAGGCGGGATTGAAGGTGCGGTTATCGCAATAGATACAACCACCCGTAGAAATACGCCCATCGCGATTAGGACAGCTGAAGCCTGCATCAATCGAAATCTTCTGCACGCGATAAGGAAACTGCTGGCGAATCCAGGTGCCATAGTCGCGATAATGGGGGGTATTCACTTTATTTAATTCCATCAGTTTGCAAAGTTAGAGAAAAAATGATTATCTTTGCACAATAAAAGCGTAAAAAACAGAAAAAGATATGAAGAAATTGAGATTGATAACGCTTGGTATGTTGATGACAACGGCCATGAGCGTTGCAGCTGTAGAGACAATAACCCTGAAGGCGATTACAAGGGGCGAGTTCCGTAGTCAGTCGATAAGTGCAGTTACGCCTTTGTCAGATGGTGAGTCGTATGCGCAAATAAGCGACAATGGTAAGCAGATACTGACATACGCTTTCCGTACAGGTAAGCAGACGGGCGTACTTTTCGATGCCACGACAGCTCGTGGAGCCAGCATCAACAGGGTGGATGGCTATATTGTCAGTCCAGATGGTAGCCGTCTTCTGATACAGACTGACACGAAATCGATTTATCGCAGATCGAATACCGCCACCTATTATATATATAGCGTGCGCAATAACAAATTGGAGCCGCTATCTGAGGGTGGTCCACAACAGACGCCAATGTTCTCGCCCGATGGCAACATGATTGCCTTTGTGCGTGATAATAACATCTATTTGGTAAAGTTGCTTTATGATAACGCAGAGAGTCAGATAACCAAGGACGGCAAGCGCAACGAGATTATCAACGGTATACCAGACTGGGTTTATGAGGAGGAATTTTCAACCAGCTCGTCGATGGTGTTCTCGGCCGATTCAAAGCAGATCATCTGGATTCGCTATGATGAGAGTGCAGTTAAGCAGTACTCTATGCAGCTGTTTAAGGGCTTGAAGCCTGAGCGCAGCGAGTTTGCCGAATATCCTGGCGACTATACTTATAAGTATCCCGTTCCAGGACAGGTTAATTCGAAGGTAAGTGTGCACAGCTTTGATATCCAGAGTCGACAGACACGCAAAATCGATGTGCCCCTGGATGCCGATGGCTATATCCCTCGAATTAAAGCTACCGACGATGCTACGAAGATTGCCATTTTTACGATGAATCGTCATCAGGACCAGTTGCGTATCTATATGGCAAATCCGCTGTCGACGGTTTGCAAACTGGCCATCGAAGACAAGGTGGATAAGTACATCAAGGAGGATGTACTCGACAATGTGCAAATTACAGAAAACCACCTTTTGCTGCCCAGCGATCGCGATGGCTATAACCATTTGTATCTCTATAATCTGAACGGTCAGTTGTTACGACAGATTGTAACCGATAAGTATGAGGTGAAGGCTGTTTACGGCTACGACGAAAAGACAGGCGATGCCTATTTTGCCGCTAACCCTACAGGTGCGACTGAGCAGCAGGTGATGGTTGCTCATCAGAACGGAAAGATCGAGACACTATCGAAGAAAGCAGGAACGAACGATGCCATCTTCAGCAAAAATCTGAAGTATTACATCAACATCTGGAGCGATATCAATAATCCAGCCCTGTACACCATCTGCCAGAACAACGGTAAAGAGCTGGCTACGCTGATAGACAACCACGAACTGCTGCAGAAACTGGCTGCTTATGAGATGGGCAAGAAGGAGTTCTTTACGCTGACCACCTCTGAGGGTATTACGCTGAATGGATGGATGGTAAAGCCTGCAGACTTTAATCCGTCGAAGAAATATCCTGTGATTATGTACCAGTATGGTGGTCCTGGTAGTCAGCAGGTACTTAACAAGTGGGATATCGGTATGTGTCGTAATGGAGCCATTTTAGAGCAGTATCTCTGTCAGAAGGGTTATATCTGTGTGTGTGTAGACAATCGTGGTACTGGTGGTCGTGGCGCTGAATTTGAGAAATGTACCTATTTACTACTTGGCGAACTGGAGAGTCGTGACCAAGTGGAAGCTGCCATCTGGCTAGGCAAGCAGAGCTATGTAGATAAGGAAAGAATTGGTATCTGGGGCTGGAGCTATGGTGGATGGAATACGCTGATGTCGATGTCAGAAGGCCGTCCTGTGTTTAAAGCCGGTGTAGCGATTGCCCCTCCAACAAACTGGCGATTTTATGATTCCATATATTCAGAAAGGTATATGCGTACGCCACAGGAGAATCCGAAGGGTTACGACGAGGTAAATCCAATAACAAGGGCAGAGCAGTTGAATGGTGCATTACTGATAATCCACGGACTGGCTGATGACAATGTGCACTATCAGAATACAGCAGAATATGTTGAGGCATTGGTGCAGGCTGATAAAGACTTCCGTCAGTTGGTTTACACCAATCGCAATCATGGAATCTCTGGAGGAAACACCAGAAACCACTTGTATAGACAAGCGATAGATCATTTTGACGCTTCGCTGCGATAAAAAATAAGCCCCTCGCAATTGCGAAGGGCTTTATTTTTTGTTAGTATGCGAAGAGCGGATAGTCTTTCATCTTCTCGTTGACGCGAGCGCGAACACTAGCAATTACCTGTTCGTTCTCAGGATCATTGAGTACTTCCTCAATCCAAGCGGCAATCTGAATCATCAGATCCTCCTTAGCACCACGCGTTGTGATAGCAGGTGTTCCCAGACGGATACCTGATGTCTGGAAGGCGCTGCGGCTGTCGAATGGAACCATGTTCTTGTTGACAGTGATGTCAGCTGCAACAAGGGCATTTTCTGCTACCTTACCAGTAAGCTCGGGATACTTCGAACGAAGGTCTACCAGCATAGAGTGGTTATCAGTACCACCACTTACGATGCCGAAGCCACGCTTTACAAGCTCCTCAGCCAGAACCTTGGCATTCTTCTGAACCTGCTTAGCCCACTCCTTGAACTCGGGCTGCAGAGCCTCGCCAAAAGCAACGGCTTTAGCTGCAATCACGTGCTCCAGAGGACCACCCTGCTGTCCGGGGAATACAGCTGAATTCAGCAACTGGCTCATCATCTTTACGACGCCTTTTGGTGTTTTCAAACCCCAAGGATTCTCAAAGTCCTTACCCATCAGGATAATACCGCCACGAGGACCGCGCAGGGTCTTGTGAGTAGTAGAAGTAACGATGTGGGCATACTTTACAGGGTTCTCCAGCAGTCCTGCTGCAATCAGTCCTGCGGGGTGAGCCATATCGATCATCAGCAGAGCACCAACCTTGTCGGCAATCTCGCGCATACGCTTATAGTCCCACTCGCGGCTGTAAGCACTACCACCACCGATAATCAGCTTGGGCTTGTGCTCAAGGGCCAACTGTTCCATCTCATCATAATCTACACGACCAGTTTCCTTATTCAGATTGTAGCCGATAGGATTGTAGATAAGACCAGAGGTGTTTACACGAGAACCGTGACTCAGGTGACCACCGTGGTCGAGGTTCAAACCCATGAAAGTATCACCTGGCTTCAATACGGCCAGCAATACAGCAGCATTTGCCTGTGCACCAGAGTGGGGCTGCACATTGGCATACTCAGCACCAAAGAGCTTGCATACGCGGTCGATGGCCAGCTGCTCTACCTCGTCAACTACCTGACAGCCGCCATAATAACGGTGGCCAGGATAACCCTCAGCGTACTTGTTGGTAAGGTAAGATCCCATGGCTTCCATCACCTGGTCGCTTACAAAGTTCTCACTTGCAATCAGCTCAATGCCTTTCAGCTGGCGCTGATGCTCTTTCTCAATCAACTCAAAAATTGCGTTGTCTCTGTTCATTGTTTTGTTTATTGGGTTTAACTTTTTTACCTTTTTACTTTTTTACCTTTAACAAAGTTCTACTTTGTTAATATCCTGCTCCTTTTCGCAATAGTGGCATGTCAGAATACCATCAGTTACGTGGAAGTGAGTAGGCATGGGTTCATTGTTGGTAATGCACTTGGGATTGTTGCATTTTACAATGCCCTTAATCTCATCGGGAGTTACGACAGTTTTCTTCTCAACCACCTCGTAATCGCGAATAATGCTCAGAATCACATTAGGCGCAACTACCGACAATCGAGAGATCTCATCATCGGTAAAGAACTTATCAGATACTTTGATAATTCCCTTACTACCAACCTTTTGCGATGGGTAGTTGAAACCAATGGTTACAGGTGTTTTTAAATCAAACAGCCCTAGCAGACTAGCTACCTGATAGGTCTTGCCAGCTGGTATATGGTCGATAACGGTGCCATGCTCGATGGCTGCTACCAGTCTTTCTTTCTTGTTCATAGAATAATGGTTTTATCGTTACGTACTTCGTCGAGTGAAATGCCCAGCACATCGCAGAAAATGGCCTCGCGGGCAAAGAGACCGTTACCAGCCTGCTGGATGTAGTAGGCGTGGGGGTTATCGTCCACCTCGTAGGCTATCTCGTTAACCCTTGGCAGTGGGTGCAGAATCTTCATGTTGGGCTTAGCGCTCTTCAGCATCTCGTTGTTGAGCACATATACATTCTTTACGCGCTCGTATTCCATCAGATCAGAGAAGCGCTCCTTCTGCACGCGTGTCATATAAAGAATATCGGCATCGGCAATAATCTTGTCGTTAAAAGCCGTATGCTCCTGGTATTTTATGCCATTCTCCTTACAATAAAGTTTGTATTCATTTGGCATTGCCAGCTCTTTAGGCGCTACAAAATGGAAGGTTGGATTAAAGTGTCGCATCGCCATCAGGAGTGAGTGTACCGTGCGACCATACTTCAAATCTCCCACCATATATATATTAAGGTTCTCGAGCGTCCCCTGGGTCTTATAGATAGAATAGAGGTCGAGCATACACTGTGAGGGATGCTGATGGGCACCGTCACCGGCATTGACGATAGGAATAGGAGCCACCTCTGAGGCATACTGGGCTGCACCTTCTATATAATGGCGCATCACAATCACATCGGCATAGTTGGATACCATCAGGATCGTGTCCTTCAGTGTCTCTCCTTTGGTACCACTGGTAATCTTCGGGTCTGCAAAGCCAATTACTCTTGCGCCAAGACGATTGGCAGCAGTCTCAAAGCTGAGGCGAGTGCGAGTCGATGGCTCGAAAAATAGTGTTGCTACTACTTTTCCTTTCAATAATTCCCTATTCGGGTGTTTCTCAAACTCCTCCGCCATCTCAATCATATAGAGAATTTTCTCTCGAGTGAGGTCGGCGATAGTCACAAAATTATGCTTTTCCATCACTAATTTCCGTTTTGTTGCCGCAAAATTACACATTATTTCCCATTTTCGTGCGATATTATCAAAGAAAATAGTAATTTTGCACCAAGATTACTTCAAAAAGTGATAAAATTAAGATTATGAGGAAGCTATTTGTCTATTTCTTGTGGACATTTCTGTTCGTCATTATTATCGGTTGTGCTACCGCATTTTATGCCATAAATGAGGGATGGATTGGCTATATGCCACCAATTGAAGACCTGCAGAATCCCATAAACCGTTTTGCAACACAAATCTATTCGGCTGATGGGCGCCTTATTGGTACATGGAATTACAATCGTGAGAATCGTGTAATGGTTGATTATTCCAAAATCTCCCCTTTCATGATTAATGCTTTGGTGGCAACTGAGGATGTGCGTTTTTACGAACATTCTGGTATTGATTTCTATGCCTTGGGACGTGCAATCATAAAGAGAGGATTCCTGGGGCAGAAAAATGCCGGAGGTGGTTCTACGATTACGCAGCAGCTCGCAAAGCAGTTGTATTCTGAACATGCAAACTCAACCTTGGAGCGCTTGTTGCAGAAACCGATAGAATGGGTCATCGCTGTTAAGTTGGAACGTAATTATACGAAGGACGAGATCATTACGATGTATCTCAATTATTTTGACTTCCTTCACAACGCAGTCGGTATCAAGACGGCAGCTAACACTTATTTTAGTAAGGAGCCAAAAGATTTAACTATTCCAGAGGCTGCCACACTTGTGGGACTCTGCAAGAATCCTTCGTATTACAATCCTGTCCGCAATCCGGAGCGAAGTCGCGAGCGTCGTAATGTCGTTATGGCCCAGATGGTAAAAGCTGGTTTCTTGTCGGAGGAAGACTATGATAAGTATAGCAAGGAACCGATGAAGCTGAAGTTCCATACAAACGACCATAAAGAAGGATTAGCTGTGTATTTCCGTGAGTATCTCCGTCGCTATATTACAGCTAAGAAACCTGAGAAATCACTCTATCCTTCTTGGAATATGGTGAAGTTTTATAATGATTCCATTAATTGGGAAACAGATCCCTTGTATGGCTGGTGTAATAAGAACAAGAAACGTAATGGCGAAAGCTATAGCATCTATACAGACGGATTAAAAGTTTATACAACAATCGATTCTCGCATGCAGAAGTATGCCGAAGAGGCTGTTTATCAACATGTGGTAAAATTCCTTCAACCTGCTTTTACGGCTGAGAATAAGAAGAGGCGCAATGCACCTTATTCAAGCAACTTGACGCAGCAGCAGGTCGATCAGATTCTGAATCGTTCTATCCGTCAATGTGAGCGCTATCGTGTGCTTCGTGAAAATAACGCCTCCGACGCTGAAATTCAGAAGTCGTTCCGTACTCCAACACACATGTCGGTATTTACCTATCATGGAGAGATTGATACCATCATGACGCCGTTGGATTCTATTAAATATTATAAGACATTCCTGCGTTCTGGTTTCGTGAGCGTTTGTCCTCAGAATGGTCATGTCAAGGCGTATGTTGGAGGATTGGATTATAGTCACTTCGCGTATGATATGGTCATGGATGGTCGTCGTCAGGTAGGTTCTACCATAAAACCATATCTGTATGCTTTGGCGATGGAAAATGGTTTCTCTCCATGCGATGTAGCACCTAATATACAGCAGACTTATATGGTGGCAGGTCATCCTTGGACACCAAGAAATGGTAGTAAAGCGAGATATGGTGAGATGGTGACACTGAAATGGGGCCTTCAGCAATCTAACAACTGGATCTCTGCCTATCTGATGAGTAGGCTTAATCCTCAGGCTTTTGTTGATCTGCTGCATGAATTTGGTATCCGTAATCCGGAAATCCATCCTTCTATGTCGTTGTGTCTCGGTCCGTGCGATATCAGCGTCGGAGAAATGGCGAGTGCATATACAGCATTTGTTAATCATGGAATTCGTGCTGCACTTATGTTTGTTACTAAAATCGAGGATAGTGAAGGTAATATCATTGCTCAGTTCCAGCCTCGTATGAATGAAGTCATAAGCGAAGAGAGTGCTTATAAGATGATTGTCATGTTGCGTGGCGTTGTTGATGGCGGAACAGGTAGCCGCTTGCGCTTCAGATATGGCTTTACTGGAGAGATCGGTGGCAAGACGGGAACCACTAATAATAATAGTGATGCCTGGTTTGTAGGAATCACCCCAACTTTGGTAAATGCATGTTGGGTAGGTGGCGACGATCGTGATATTCATTTCGAATCGATGGCCATGGGTCAGGGAGCATCTGGCGCTTTGCCTATTTTTGCGCTTTACATGCAGCAAGTTTATAAAGATATTCAGCTTGGCTATAATGAAAATGCTATTTTCGATATGCCAGAAGGGTATGATCCTTGCGCCTTGATTGGTGAATCTTCAGCAGTTGATGACATGAATGATATTGAGGAAATTTTTGAATAATGCTATATATATAATATAAGGTATAGCTCTAATTTGTAACGATTCCCGAAAACTTTCATGTTTTTGGGAATTTTTTCTCTTAAAAATTTGGATGGTATTAATAATTGTTGTACCTTTGCATTCGCTTTCGCCTAAAAATCTGGGTTGAGGGCAAAAAAGAAAGAGTTCTTTGAAAGATTTACATAGACAGAAGTAGTACAAGAAGCGAGTGCTTTAACGTATAATGTTACAGCACTTGGGTAAAAAGAA
>CAJOGK010000046.1 GCA_905234145.1 uncultured Prevotella sp.
CTCCGTGAGAATAAGGAGCTGTTAGATGTGTTTGAAAAGGCATCGATGCACATCAATCCTTACTCTACGTTTTGGGTTCGCGAAACCGTCAGCAAGCTGTATTTCTTGAAAACCCCGCAATATTTCGATTCGGAAAGAGACACTGTTACTCCCTCAACCGGTGACGACAATGATATACATTATCGCATAACTATTGCATATTTCTGATATTATTTCATAATGTCAAACGTTTAAATTGGGGCTCGCAACGAGATTGCGAGCCCTTTGAGTGCAATGGTCGTGTTGTAGGTAGGAGTGTGGTAGATGGCAGGAAAATGGAAGGTAGGTGTATGTTGTTTGTCTTTAATTGTTTTGAGCAATCGGTAGATTACGCAAATTCGTAGTTACAACTTTTCACCGCAGTGCGAGCAATAGCGGTCGGTTTTTCGAACCTTATCGCCACAACGTGGGCAGCGTCCGTCTTTAGGCTTCTCTTTCGTCTCGTCGATAATGGTAGCGGTAACAATGCCAGTGGGTACGGCAATGATAGTATAACCCAGCAACATAACGAATGCCGAGAGCAAACGTCCGATGGCGGTAACGGGCGTAATGTCGCCATAACCTACGGTGGTCATCGTTACAATCGCCCAATAAACGGATGTGGCCAAGTCGGTGAATTCCGTGTCGGGATTGCCGCTCTCCACCATATACATCAGCGTGCCCAGACAGGTAACCAATATCAGGACAAACAGGAAATAAACCGATATCTTATTGATACTCTTCTTGAGCGAGTTCATCAGAATGTAGCCCTCATTGATTAACGAGAACAACTTGAGGATACGGAAGATACGGATGAACCGGAACGTACGGAACACAAGCATATACCGCGCGTTGGGCAGGAAATAAGAGAGGTAAGGCGGCAATGTGGCCAGAAGGTCGATTACACCGAAGAAACTCAGCACATAGTCTTTAGGACGCGGCGAGCAGTAGACACGGGCAATATACTCAACGGTAAAGAATACGGTAAGCAGATATTCCAATATCTCCAGTACGAGTTTGTAAGTACCGGCCACGGATGGAATTGTCTCAATAAAGGATATAAAAATGCTTAGCGAGATCACAACCATTAAAACGATATCGAAGGTACGTCCTCTGGGAGTGTCTGATTCAAACAAGATTTTATATAGCTCTTCTTTCTCAAGCCACGCAGGTTTCTTCATAAGCTGTTATGATTAAGAAATAAAAAGCTCCTCAAGCCGAGGAGCTTTTATATGATTACTGGATACCGTCTTTGCGGAGCTTTTCCTGCCAGCGCCAAGCACTCTTCAGTACCTCGTCGGTAGGTGTGTCGGCCTTCCAGCCAAGAACCTTGTTAGCTTTGTCGACATTGCCCCAAACCTGCTCGATATCGCCCTCGCGGCGGGGTGCAAATTCCCAGTTTACCTTTACACCAGTAGCCTTCTCGAAACCCTCAACTACCTCGAGGGTAGAGAGCCCCTTACCTGTACCGATATTGAATACCTCTACGGCGTCGGTCTCAGGCTTATCGAGCACACGCTCCATCGCCTTTACGTGGGCCTTTGCCAAGTCTACTACATAGATATAGTCGCGAATACAGGTCTTATCGGGCGTATTGTAGTCGTGGCCGAAAATTTTCAGCTGCTTGCGAATACCCATGGCGGTCTGGGTAACGAAAGGAATAAGGTTCATGGGCACGCCGTTAGGCAGTTCGCCGATGAGTGCCGAGGGGTGGGCTCCGATAGGATTAAAGTAGCGCAGGATAATGCTCTTGATAGGCGCGCCAGAGTGGATATAATCCTGGATAATCTCCTCGTTGATCTGCTTGGTGTTGCCGTAAGGACTCATGGCCTTCTGGATAGGTGCATCCTCGGTAACGGGCAGATGCTCTTGTGAGGGCTGGCCGTAAACGGTGCAGCTGGAAGAGAAGATGATACCCTTTACATCGTACTTAGGCATAAGCTCCAGCAGATTGATAAGGCTGGTAAGATTGTTACGATAGTAGAGTAGGGGCTTCTCTACACTCTCACCCACAGCCTTAGAGGCGGCAAAGTGGATAATACCCTCAATCTTAGGGTACTTCTTGAACACACCCTCGAGGGCCTCGAAGTCGCAGCAGTCTACCTTTTCGAAGGCTGGACGAATGCCTGTGATCTTCTCGATACCATCGACTACATTTGCATTAGAATTCGACAGGTTGTCGATAATCACTACCTCATAGCCTGCTTCTTGCAGCTCAACAGTAGTATGGCTTCCGATAAAGCCGGTACCACCAGTTACCAAAATTGTTTGTTTCATATTCGTATGTAGTATAAATTATAATTCTGAGATTGCAAAGATAGGAAAAATAAGCGATATGAACAAGAAATTTATAGAAAAATCTCGTTTTTAGAGTTTAATCAGCGTCTTGAATGTGCCTGGTGCATCGAACTCGTCGAGGCTGACGGGCGAACGGAATAGTCCGAATAGCGACGAACCTGAGCCCGACATGGCGGCATACGTGGCACCCAAATCATAGAGGCGCTGCTTGATGGCGGCTATCTCTGGATGGAGGGCAAACACACTGCGCTCGAAATCGTTGGTTAGTTCATCGCGCCAGGTTTCCACGGGCTGCATCACGATGTCACGACAGTTCTTCGGTGGGTGTTGCGGCATAATCAACGAGAAGGCCTCTTTGGTAGGTACGGGAATATCAGGGCGCACCACAGCAAGATACCAGCTGGAGAGATCGAGCTCGACAGGTTGCAACTTCTCGCCAATGCCCTCGGCATAGCAGGGTTTATTGAGGATGAAGAAGGCGCAATCGGCTCCCAGACGGGCAGCATACGCGATCATCTGTTCATCGGAGAGGCCTAATTGGAACTGACGATTGAGCAGGGTAATCATAAAGCCGCAATCGCTAGAGCCGCCACCCATACCGGCTTGGGTTGGTATACCTTTATATAAATGTGCGTGCACGCGAGGCAACTGTGGGAAATCGGCCTTGAGCTGATTATAAGCTCTTACCACAAGGTTACGCTGTTCGTCGCCCTCGATGTGGAGATTGGTTACTTTGAGATCGCAATCTACAGGGCTGGGGAACTGCTCGTCCATGGGGAATACCTCGAGGGCATCGCAAATAGGGACGGGATAGAACACGGTTTCAAGGTTGTGGTAACCGTCGGGGCGACGCTCTACGACGTTGAGACCAAGATTGATTTTAGCTATTGGAAATGTTATCATTGTTTTTGGGAACTTTTGCGGTGATTGTTCTTGCCATTGCCTTTGGAGTGCCAGCGGCCATGGCGGCGGGTATTGGAACGTTTCTTTTCGCGCTTGGTGTATTCGGGTGTCTCGCCCAAGCCCTCGGGCAGAGGTATCTTCTCAACCTCCTTGCCCAGGAAGTGCTCTATCTGCTGGAAGCGGTAGATGTCGGTATCGCTAATAAAAGTGATAGCCAAGCCATCTCGATCGGCACGGGCCGTACGACCTATACGATGCACATAATCCTCGGCATCGTGGGGCACATCGAAATTGATAACGGTACGGATGTCGTCGATATCAATACCTCGCGCCACGATATCGGTAGCTACAAGCACATCGACCTTGCCTGCCTTGAAGCGATACATCACCTCATCGCGCTCTTGCTGCGACAGGTCGCTATGCATCTGGTCGCAATTGATGTGCATCGACTTGAGCGAACGGGTAATCTCTTTGACGCGCTCCTTCTTACCAGAGAAGATGATGACGCGCTGAAGGTCGCCCTGCTTGAAGATATGGTTGATAATCTTGAGCTTCTGAGGGTCGTAGCACACGTAGGCACTCTGATGAATCTTCTCGGCTGGTTTCGACACAGCGATTTTTACCTCGACAGGATTATGGAGCAGATTAACGGCCAGCTCGCGGATTTTGGTTGGCATCGTAGCTGAGAACATGATGCGCTGACAATGGGCAGGCAATTGCTGGACGATACTCATGATATCCTCGATAAAGCCCATGTCGAGCATACGATCTGCTTCGTCGAGAACGAAGAACGAACAGCGCGAGAGATCAAGATTACCCACCTTTAGGTGGCTGAGCAGTCGGCCAGGAGTAGCAATGAGCACATCGGCGCCAAGACGAATGCCACGCAATTCCTGTTCGTAGCGACCACCATCATTACCGCCATAAACAGCTACCGACGATACACCGTCGAGGTAATAGCCAAAGCCCTGCATGGCCTGGTCGATCTGTTGGGCGAGTTCGCGGGTAGGCGACATGATGATGCAGTTGATGGCATCCTTGGGGTAGTCGCCATCGTCGAGCTGTGAGAGGATGGGCAGGAGGTAGGCTGCGGTCTTGCCCGTACCCGTCTGGGCCACACCCAGCACATCATAGCCATCGAGAATCTCGGGAATACAACGTTCTTGGATAGGTGTCATATCGTCGAAACGCATATCGTAGAGCGCATCGAGGATATTATCATTGAGATATGTTTCTTCAAATTTCATTAATTAGGAGCTTGTCGATAACAGAAGTAGGCAATAACCGCATAGATAAGATTAGGCAACCAGGCTGCCAAGAGTGCAGGCGTGCCGGCATTGATGGCAAACGTGGCGCTGACAGTTTGCAACAAGATATAAGAGAACGAGAGCGCCAAACCGATACCCAGGTAAAGACCCATGCCGCCCTTGCGTTTGCGGCTGGAAAGCGATACGCCAATGAGGGTGAGGATAAACGAGGCGAAAGAAGTGGCTATGCGCTTATGGTACTCCACCTCGTACTGAACCACATTAACCGATCCGCGCTCTACCTGCTTAGAGATGTAATCGTTGAGCTCGGAAGAGGTTAGCGTTTCTTGCTGACCATAGTTGAAAATCAAGTCCATGGGCTCCATCATAATCAACGTGTCGAGCGTCTCGCCAGACTTAATCTCCTCGCGTAAGCCCTTCAGCGTACGAATCTTATAATTCTGCACCTTCCAGTGATAGCGGCTTTCACTGATTGAGTCATAGCGGATGACAGGAGCCGTCATGTGGCTAACCAACTTCTTATTCTCGAACTTATCGAGCGAGAAGCCATAGCCCGTTTTAGAGGGGTCATCGTATTGTTGCAGATAAGCGATAGTGCCTGGCGCCACCATCAACTGGACATTAACGGCAGAGTTGACGCGATCCTTATTCTTATACTTCACCTCGAAATCCTGACGCACCACATTGCCATGAGGAATGACATAGGCACCCAGATAGAAATTAACTACCGCAATAAGGGCGGCAGAAATCATATAGGGGCGCAAGAGGCGCTTAAAGCTGACACCAGCTGCCAACATGGCAATAATCTCGCTGTTGCCCGCCATCTTGGAGGTGAAGAAGATAACCGCGATAAACACAAACAGTGGGGAGAATAGGTTAGAGAAATAAGGCACGAAGTTGGCATAGTAATCAAACACGATGGCCTTGAGCGGCGCACCATAGGTTGAGAATTTGGCCAGATTCTCGTTGATATCGAAGACGATAGAGATAGAGATGATCAGGATAATCGAATAGATATAGGTACCAATAAACTTGGTGATAATATATCGGTCGAGTCTTGATATGTATTTGAAGAAATCCTTCATGCGGCTATGTTTATCTTCTTTGTCCTAATTGATCTATAATGCTACGTTTCCACTGAGAGAAGTCACCTGCTACAATATGCTGACGGGCATCGGTAACCAAGCGCAGATAGAAGGCGAGATTGTGGATAGACGCAATCTGCATGGCCAGCAACTCCTGGGCTTTAAAGAGGTGGTGGAGATAGGCCTTGGAATGAATACGGTCGATACCGCAACCGTCGGGATCGATGGGCGAAAAGTCGTCTTCCCACTTCTTATTACGCATGTTCATCGTTCCTTCGTAGGTAAAGAGCATGGCGTTGCGGCCATTACGGGTAGGCATGACGCAATCGAACATATCGACACCACGCTCGATGGCCTCGAGGATATTCTGAGGCGTGCCCACACCCATCAGATAGCGGGGACGATCCTTGGGCAGGATATCGTTTACCACCTCGATCATCTCGTACATCACCTCGGTAGGCTCGCCTACAGCCAGACCACCGATAGAGGCACCGCCACCATCATTAAGCTGACCCAGCACATCGCAGACATGCTTGGCAGCATCTTGGCGCAAATCCTTATAAGTACAGCCTTGTACGATAGGAAACAGCGTCTGCTTATAGCCATAAAGTGGCCCGGTTTCATTGAATCGCTTGACACAACGGTTAAGCCATCGCTGGGTTAGACGGAGGCTCTTTTCGGCATACTGGTAATCGCTCTGTCCGGGAGGGCACTCGTCGAAAGCCATCATGATATCGGCACCAATCACACGCTCAGTATCCATCACATTCTCAGGGGTGAAGATATGGCGCGAGCCGTCGATATGGCTCTGGAACTCGCAGCCCTCTTCACGGAGCTTACGGATGCCTGTGAGCGAGAATACCTGGAAACCGCCAGAATCGGTAAGGATAGGGCGATCCCAGGTGTTGAACTTATGCAGACCACCAGCCTTGCGTAAAATGTTGAGACCTGGGCGAAGGTAGAGGTGATAGGTATTGCCGAGGATGATTTGTGCCTTAACCTGCTCGCGCAGTTCGCTGAAATGCACACCCTTTACGCTACCCACTGTGCCTACTGGCATAAAAATGGGCGTTAAAATCTGTCCGTGGTCGGTAGTTATCAATCCAGCACGGGCATTGCTTGAGGGGTCGTTATGTTGTACTTCGAATGTCACTAGATTTACAATTTTCTTATTTAAGATTTACTATCTTTCTCCTTTTCGTCTTCGGGTATGGTGAAGTCGAGGGGGTGTTTTACAATCTCGTCGGTAAGGGCGAAATTCCATACATCTTGTACATTCTCTACATAATGGAAAGTAACTCCCTTGAGGTACATATCGGGTATTTCAAGTATATCCTTCTCGTTTTCCTGACACATCACGATATCAGTGATACCAGCACGCTTGGCGGCGAGGATTTTCTCCTTGATACCACCTACGGGGAGAACTTTTCCACGCAGAGTAATCTCGCCCGTCATCGCTGTATTCTTACGAACCTTGCGCTGGGTGAGAGCAGAGGCGATAGAGGTGGCGATTGTAATACCTGCAGAGGGGCCATCCTTAGGCGTGGCTCCCTCGGGAACATGAATATGGATATTCCAATTATCGAAGATGCGGTAATCTATATTCAGCGTTTCGGCATGGGCTTTCACGTATTCGAGGGCAAGGATAGCTGACTCTTTCATCACATCGCCCAGATTTCCTGTAAGGGTAAGCTTAGAACCTTTGCCCTTAGAGAGTGACGTTTCGATAAAGAGAATCTCACCACCTACGGAAGTCCAAGCCAGACCCGTAACGACACCTGCATAGTCGTTGCCCTGATAAATATCGCGATAGAATGGCGGTTTTCCGAGCAGATCTTCTATCTCTGCCGGGGTAATCTTCTTATAGTCGATGGTATCGTCCATCTGGCGCTTGAAAGCTATCTTGCGTAGTGCCTTGTTAATCTGCTTTTCGAGTTGACGCACACCACTCTCACGGGTATAACGCTCGATAATCATTTCGATGGCAGCCTTGTTGAATGTAGGCTTCAAACCTTTTGCATTCTGACCTGTATTGTCGAGCTCACGAGGTATCAAGTGACGCTTTGCAATTTCTATCTTTTCCTCTGTAATATAGCCACTTACCTCGATAATTTCCATACGATCGAGTAGGGGACGTGGGATGGTAGAGAGGTTGTTGGCCGTGGCAATGAACAATACCTTAGAAAGATCGTAATCTACATCGAGGTAATTGTCGTGGAAGGCGTTGTTCTGCTCAGGGTCGAGTACTTCGAGCAGGGCAGAGGCAGGGTCGCCATTATGGGTCATCTGCGTGATCTTATCGATTTCATCGAGAATGAATACGGGGTTGCTGGAACCAGCCTTCTGGATAGACTTGATAATACGTCCAGGCATCGCTCCGATATAGGTACGGCGATGTCCGCGAATCTCAGCCTCGTCGTGGAGTCCACCCAGCGATACACGTACATACTTACGCTTCATGGCAGAAGCAATAGACTTACCCAAAGATGTTTTACCCACACCTGGAGGGCCATATAGACAGATGATAGGCGATTTCAGGTCGCCACGCAATGCCAGAACAGCCATGTGCTCAAGAATGCGCTCTTTTACTTTCTCCATGCCGTAGTGATCCTGGTCGAGAATCTTCTGAGCACGCTTCAGGTCGAGATCATCTTCAGTATATTCGCCCCAAGGCAATCCAACGAACGTCTGCAGATAAGTAAGTTGTACATTAAACTCAGGACTCTGAGGATTCAGATTGTCGAGTTTATCGGCTTCTTTATAAAAGGTGCGCTCGATATCGAGGGGCCAAATCTTGTTAGAGGCCTTACGCAACAATTCGCGCTTTTCGTTCGATTCGCCATTGCCCATCTCGGCCTGCATGTTCTTAATCTGTTGCTGCAGGAAGTAGTTTCGCTGCTGCTCGTCGATATCCTCACGGGTTTTGTTACGGATATCAGCTTTCAGATTCTGCAGATTGATTTCGCGATTCAGCACCTTGAGCACCATGAAGAGGCGTTCCTTCAAGGATTCTGCCATCAACAACTTCATTTTCTCTTTTAGTGGGAAAGGCATATTGGAGCAGACAAAGCTGAGGGCCATGAAATCATTAGAGATATTCTTGATGGCATACGTAGCCTCGTCAGGAATCTCATCGCTGATGTTGATATACTCGTTGACCTGCGTACGCAAATCATCCATCGCCGTTTTAAACTCACGGTCTTTGCGCTCGGGTTCTATCTCAGGAATAGGCTCCGTTTCGCCTTCCAAATATGGTTTGGTGCTGATAATCCGCTTTAATCTGACACGACCCAGGCCCTGCACGATGGTTGTAATATTGCCATTGGGCAGCGTGAGGAGTTTCATAACTTTCGCATAGACGCCATACTCATAGAGGTCTTCCTGTTGAGGATCGTCGATATCAGGATCGCGTTGTGGAATCACACATATAATAGTACCTTGTTTCTCGGCTTTCTGGACCAACGTCTTACTGGAAGAGCGGCCAATTAAAATGGGGCTGACAACACCCGGAAAGAGCACCAGATTACGCACAGGCAGTACTGGTGCCGTATCTGGTTGCTGATTATCGAATAAATCTTTGATATCGCCATCGATATCAGCAATCATTTGAAATGATGTATTCTTATCAATTTTCATATTACTAATTCGTCTTTCTTTTTGCAAATTGGCTGCAAAGTTACTAATAAATCTCAAGAAAGTGGCAGGATAAGGCTAAGAATTAACAATTTATTAGTATCTTTGCACCGAAAATGTCAAATAACTACTTCGAATTTAAGCAATTCACGGTAAAACAGGACCGTTGTGGTATGAAGGTAGGAACCGACGGTACACTGCTTGGTGCATGGGCTTTTGCACCAGCAAAAAGGTGTCGTATACTGGATATAGGAACGGGTACAGGACTTATCGCTTTGATGATGGCACAACGCTATCCTGAAGCACAGATTGTGGGTATTGATATCGACGAGGCAGCTGTTATTCAGGCTACTGAAAATGTTTCGGTATCGCCATTTGCAGACAGAATTACGATTCTTCAGCAGGATGTAGCAATCTACGAGCCAGAAGAACAATTTGACGCCATTGTGAGCAATCCTCCATATTTTGTGGATGCACTGACGTGTCCTAATGAGCAACGTAGTGTTGCCAGACATACAGTATCGCTAACTTATGGAACACTCATCAGAAGTGTATATAGACTGTTAAAAAACGATGGCTATTTTTCAGTGGTTATTCCTACGGAATCTCGCTCAAAACTAGAGGCTTGCGCTCGATTGGAAGGCTTCTTTGTAAGTAAAGTTTGTTGCATAAGAACGACTCCTAAGAAACCATCAAAGCGACAGTTGATTGAATTTATAAAAACACCTGTAAAAGAATTTGTTACAAGTGATAAAATTATAGAAAATTTTCCAAATGTAAGGAGTGAATGGTATCAAGAATTAACAAATGATTTTTATATAAGATGAAGGTTACAATTATACAACTGGATATAGAGTGGGGCGATCCTCAAAAAAACATAGATCGCACAGAAAAACTGATGCAGGAAGCGGCAGGTAGCGATCTCTATGTATTGCCGGAAATGTGGAGTACAGGCTTTGCTACAGAACCTCATGGCATTGCCAAAAACGAGACAGACAGTATCGCCCTGAAATGGATGATAACCAAAGCTAGAGAATTGAAATGTGCTATCAGCGGTAGTCTGGCTATCAAAACAGCGCAAGGAACCTATAAAAATCGCCATTATTTTGTGAATGGCAAGAATGAGAGCTTTTCATATTATGATAAACACCATTTATTCAGATATGGGCATGAAGACCAGTATTATGAACCAGGAACCGAACATACAATCGTAGAATATGAAGGAATAAGATTTCTGCTGCTTACGTGCTATGACTTGCGTTTTCCTGTTTGGAGCCGTTATGCTGATGCATTACAATACGACGCTATCATTGCTGTGGCTAATTGGCCTGAAAGCAGACAAAACGCCTGGCAGATTCTGACACGAGCCAGAGCCATTGAGAATCAAGCATATATGATAGCTTGTAATCGTGTTGGTGATGATGAATATTCTCATTATTATGGAGAGAGCGCAATTATCAGTGCCATTGGTGAAACGTTGGCCAGTTGTAAAGCCAACGAAGAATCTACTGCTTCATATTTGCTGAATTTGGAAGACATCAATCATAAACGCTCAAAATTCAGAGTTTTGGACGATCGCGATATATTATGATGCATCTTTATGGGAATCATCATTATGATAAATAGACAAAATACTACACCTCTACTATATTTAATATCACAAAAAAAAGCCCTCAAATGATTGAAGGCTTCAAAATTCTAAAAAATGAGAAATTTAGAATGGCAGATCGTCAGCAGAGCCACCCTCTGATACAGGAGCAGTTTCTGGTGCAGGGAATGGTGATGTTGCACCATCTGCTGGTGGGAATGGTGTAGCTTGAGGAGCTGCTTGCTGTGGCATCTGACCACGTATCACATTATATGCTCTAATATCATTATACCAACGTCCCTGATACTCACGAGCATCAATGTCGAACTGAATTGTAAGGTCGTCTCCATTCTGGATATTGAACTGTTTGATACGATCCTCACCAAAGATATTAAACACACAACGCTTTGGGTACTGACCAGGTACTTCAATGACGTACTCTTGGGTCATCCAAGCATTTCCAGTACGGGCTGAAACACCGCTTCTGGGTTCCATAACGGCAATAATTCTTCCTGTTAATTCCATCACTTAATTGTTTTTATTTGTTGATTTTTTCGTTTTCACGTCGCGAAATTACTAAAGCACAATTTTTTGCCGAATATTTTGTTCATTACAACGTTTTTTTGTAATTTTGTACTCAATTATATAATATGTATTCAAGAATAAAATAACTATAAAACTATGCGATTTACATTATCAAGCACCGCTCTGAGCTCAAAGCTCTCTGCTCTCTCAAAAGTGATTAACAGCAAGAACGCCCTGCCTATTCTGGGTGATTTCGTGTTTGAAATCAAAGACAACATCCTGTATCTGACTGCTTCAGACAGCGAGAATGTGATGAAGTCACAACTCGATCTGACAGAAAGCGATGGCTATTGCAAATTTGCCATATCCAACAATTTCCTGTTGGAAGCTGTCAAGGGCTTCTCTGAGCAGCCCATCACATTCGATGTGAATCAGGAACAGAATATCGTGAAGATCTCATATCAGAACGGTTTGTTCAGTCTGCCTATTGAGAATGCCGATGAGTTCCCCATGGCTCAACCTATCAATGAATTTGCGAACACTATTACTATCCCTAATGCTTTACTGGCAGAGAACATCTCGCGCACTATCTTTGCTACCGCTCAGGATGAGCTTCGCCCGGTAATGAATGGTATTTATTTCGACGTAAATCCTGACTGTTTGGCAATTGTTGCCAGCGATGGTCATAAGTTGGTACGTAATAAGATATTTACCATTACAAGCGATCAGCCTGCATCGTTCATTCTGCCTAAGAAGCCCGCTAACCTACTGAAGAATCTTCTTGGTAAAGATGGTGGTGATGTGGTGATTCGTTTCGATGAGCGCAATGCTGAGATTAATTATGGTGATGGTACTCTGCAGTGCCGCCTGATTGAGGGAAGATTCCCCAACTATAATTCTGTTATCCCACAGAGCAATCCAAATGAAATCCGCGTAGACCGTTTGCAGCTCTTATCTGCTCTGCGTCGTGTTCAGCCGTTCTCAAATGACTCAAGTAATCTGATTCGTTTCCGTGTAGATGGCTCTACCCTACAGCTTGATGCTGAGGATTATGACTTCTCAAAGACTGCTACCGAGCGCATGACATGTGAATATAATGGTAATACCATGAGTATTGGTTTCAAGGGTTCTGCATTTATTGAGATACTGAGCAATTTCGATTGTTCTGATGTACTGATTAGATTGGCAGATCCTAGCCGTGCAGGTATTGTACTGCCATCAGAGCAGCCTGAGAATCAGGATGTTTTGATGCTGATGATGCCAATGCTTATCAATTCTTAGATCAGTAGATAAAAATGAAGCTGAATCTAACAAAGCCATTGGTCATTTTCGACCTGGAAACGACAGGTCTTGACTTAGTTAAAGACCGTATCATTCAGATATCATATATTAAGGTATGTCCTAATGGAGAGGAGATTCGGGGTAATGAAATCATTAACCCCGAAATTCCTATTCCACCATTTATCACCCAGCTTACAGGCATCTCAAACGATGACGTGAAAGGCAAACCTACCTTTAAGCAAATAGCATCCAATTTGAATCAATTGTTTACGGGTTGTGATTTCTGTGGCTTTAATTCAAACCATTTTGATATTCCATTGCTTGCTGAAGAATTTTTGCGAGCTGGTATTGATTTCGACTTCTCGAAATGTAGACTGATAGATGCTTGTACTATTTTCAAGAAGATGGAGCGTCGCAATCTGGCAGCTGCCTACAAATTCTATTGTGGACACAAAATGGAGGAAGACTTTGAGGCGCATCGTGCAGATCAGGACACAGAAGCCACCTATCGTGTGCTGATGGGCGAATTGGATAAGTATGCACCAGGTGCCAACGAGGATGAAGAGAAAGTGCTGGAAAACGATATGGATAAATTGGCGGAATTCTCAAGAACCAATAATAACGTGGACTTTGCAGGTCGTATTATCTGGAGCGAGGTGAATGAGAAAATGACTGAAGTATTCAACTTTGGAAAATATAAAGGTCAGCCTGTAGCGGATGTGCTACGTATTGATCCTGGCTATTATAGTTGGATTCTTTCTGGCGATTTCACCTATAACACCAAACAGGTACTGACGCGTATACGTCTACGCGAAGCAAAATTGAACGGATGAGATATCTGACTCTACTTTTCACTTTCTATTTTTCACTTCTCACTTCATCGGCTCAGGAGTTGCAGATGAAAGTGAACATCAACCATAGTCAGATACAAGGTACGGATGTGAGCGTCTTCGAAAATCTGCAGCAGACCATCGAGCAGTTTGTAAACGACAGGCAATGGACAGAACTTCAGTTCCAGAAAAATGAAAAGATACAATGCAGTCTGAATATTACTGTCAATAAGTATGTGCGCGAGGATAACCGTTTTGAGTGTACGGCTTTGATACAGGCCAATCGTCCTGTGTATAATTCTGCGTATACTTCCACCTTATATAATAATAGAGACGCCAGTTTTGATTTTGTATATCAACAATTCGATCAGTTGAATTACACTGATGAGCATATTGTTTACCAGTTGACTGCCCTACTCGCCTACTACGCTTATCTCATCATCGGACTTGATCTTGACAGCTTTTCTCCGATGGGTGGTACAGATATCCTTGAGCGGTGTATGTATCTGGTGAATAATACGCAGAATCTGGGTTTTTCTGGTTGGAAGGCGTTTGAAGATACCCGTAATCGCTATGCAATAATCAACGATTATCTTGACGAAGCAATGAAACCATTACGCCAGTTGCAATACGATTACTATCGTAAGGGATTGGATGAAATGGCTAATAATGCTGAACGTGGAAGAACAGAAATATCGAGTGCCCTTGAAAATGATTTGAAGAAGGCACACGACAATAAGCCACTGAGTCTGCTTCCTCAAATTTGGACAGATTATAAGCGCGATGAATTGATGAGTATCTATAAAGGAAAAGGAACGCAGAAAGAGAAAGAACAAATCTATAAACTGCTGATGGAAATCAACGCATCGCAGAGTAATTCATGGGACACAATCAAACAATAGTATGCTGAAACATTTATATATCAAGAACTTTACACTGATTGACGAACTGGACATTGCATTTAATCCAGGGTTCTCTGTCATCACTGGAGAAACTGGTGCTGGTAAGAGCATCATCCTTGGTGCTATTGCATTACTTTTAGGTCAGCGTGCCGACTCAAAGACGATTAAGCAAGGTGCAGAGAAATGTGTAATGGAAGCAGAATTCGACCTCTCAAAATACAGCATGGAGGATTTTTTCACAGAGAATGATATCGAGTTTGATCAAACTGAGTGTATCATTCGACGTGAATTGACAGCTACTGGTAAAAGTCGCGCCTTTATCAATGACACGCCCGTACAGCTATCAATGTTGAAAGAACTTGGTGAACGGTTGGTAGATGTACATTCTCAACATCAGAATCTTTTGCTAAACAAGCAGGATTTCCAACTTAGTGTAGTCGATATTCTGGCAGATGACAGTAAAGAACTAAGTCAGTATCAGTCTACATTCGCTCAATATCATGCCACACAGAAAGAGTTAGCTACTTTGGAAGAAGAGATTGAACGCAATCGTCAGAATAGTGACTTCCTAAAATTCCAATTCGATGAACTTACCAATGCCCATCTGGCAGAAGGCGAACAGGAAGCACTTGAGCAAAAGAGCGAGACAATGACGCATGCTGAAGATATAAAGAGTGCCCTTTACGATGTCGATAATGCTCTGAGTGCAGAAGGTACAGGTGTGGTACAGTCGCTCCGTAATGCCCTCTCAGCACTAAAAGGTATTGAGAATGTATTTCCTGATGCCAAAGAATTGGCAGAACGCATTGACAGCAGCTATATCGAATTGAAAGATCTGGCTCAGGAAATTAGTCATCAGATGGAAAACATCGACTTTGATCCTGCAGAATTAGATACGATCAATAATCGACTCGACAAGATTTACGATCTCGAAAAGAAATATCGTGTAGAGACTGTAGAAGATCTTATCGAAAAGCGAGAATTACTCCATCATCAGATTAACAATATTGAGAACAGCGATGAAGCATTGTCTGAGCTTCAGCAAAAACTAGAGAGGCTGAAGGTTCAAGCACAAAAAGAAGCAGATGCCTTGACGAAACTTCGAAAGAAATCTGCTAGTCAAATCGAAAAAGAGATGCTAACCCGCTTGATGCCATTGGGAATGCCCAACGTGAGATTCAGCATCCAAATAGAAAAAGAATCGCTTAATCATAGTGGACAAGATAAAGTATCGTTCTTATTTAGTGCCAATACTTCTACCCCACTCCAACCTGTTAGTCAGGTAGCATCTGGTGGAGAAATTGCCCGAGTCATGCTTTCGCTGAAAGCGATGATAAGTGGTGCTGTAAAATTACCTACCATTATCTTCGATGAGATAGATACAGGTGTAAGTGGTAAGATAGCAGAGAAAATGGCTCAGATTATGCAGGAAATGGGAGCGCATGAGCGCCAAGTGATTAGTATAACCCATTTACCACAGATTGCCGCCCTCGGTTCTACACACTACAAGGTTGAAAAAGAAGAAACAGCTAAGGGCACCACAAGTTGTATGCGCCAGCTGTCTTCTGATGAACGTGTTACTGAGATTGCCCAAATGCTTAGCGGAAGCGATATAACCAATGCCGCTATACAGAATGCAAAAGAATTACTTAAACTTAAATAATGATGAAACGTTTTTTATTGATATTAGTCGCATTTCAATTTGCTCTGGCCACTTCATTTGCCCAGCCATCTTGGGTTAAGAAGGCCACAAAATCGGTATTTACTTTGAAGACATTCGATGCTAATGGATCGCTCATTGCCAGTAGTAACGGATTCTTTACAGGAACTAATGGTGAGGCAGTGAGCAATTACACACCATTCAAAGGTGCATCGCGAGCATTAATTATCGATGCCCAAGGTAAGGAAATGCAGGTCGTAAGTATTATCGGTGTTAACGATATGTATGATGTTGTGAAATTCCGTGTTGCTGGTAATACACAGCCATTGGTCCTTTGCAAATCGATTGCACCTGTAGGTAGTAATACATGGCTTCTACCCTATCATGAGATAAAAAATCTGAAAAATGGTGCCATTCGTAAAGCCGAGACTTTCCAAAATGATTATGCCTACTATACAGTAGCCATGAATATGCCGGAAACTGCTGTTAGTTGTCCACTCCTGAATGATGCTGGCGAAGTAATCGGACTTATGCAACAACCTGCTACATCGCAAGACACTTTAAGTTATGCTGTCAGTGCCGTATTTGCTGATTCTCTGAAAATTACTGGCTTTGGCATGAATGAAGCATCGCTCCAACTTACGCAAATAAAGAAAGAATTGCCCGACGATATTAAGGATGCTACATTGGTACTTTATCTGGCAAGTAGCCAGCAGGATTCCTTAACATACGCCACATTTGTGAATGATTTTATCCAGAAGTTTCCACAGGCTCCTGATGGCTATACATATCGTGCTCAATTAGAATCAAATGGTGGTGACTTTATTGCTGCTGATAATGATATGAAGAAGGCCTTGCAATTAGCAGAGAAAAAAGATGAAGCCCACTTCTCGTTTGCGCGACTAATCTACAATAAAGAAATCTATCAGAGTGCACAACCATTTGAGGGTTGGAATTTAGACAAGGCGCTTTCTGAGGTTCGTGAAGCCATCAAGGAAAAATCTGTATCTCCTTATCGTCAACTTGAGGCACATATACTTTTTGCTCAGCAGAAATATGATCAAGCATTCGACATCTACAATGAGTTAACTACTTCAGATCTTCGGAGTGCAGAAGTATTTTATAGTGCTGCCAGATGTAAGGAGTTGCTTAAGGACACCACAACGATGTTAGCACTAATGGATAGCACCATCAATATGTTTTCAAAACCATATTTGAAGGAGGCCGCTCCCTATTTATGGGCAAGAGCTAATGCTAGAAGAAATGCTGGAAAATATCGCGATGCAATAAACGATATGAACGAATATGAAAATCTGATGAAAGCCACTATCGATGATAATTTCTATTATGTGCGTCATCAGACAGAAATTCAAGGTCGTCTATTTCAACAGGCACTCAATGATATTAATCGTGCGATTCAAATGAATCCACAAGAAACCTTATATTATGCAGAAAAAGCTTCACTTGAAGTAAGGGTTGGACTCTTTGACGATGCCATTGCTACATCAACAGAAAGTATCAGCATCAATCCTGAAGATAGTGATGGATACCTTTTCCTTGGTTTAGCACAGTGTTTGAAAGGAAATAAAAAAGAAGGCATTCCAAACCTACAGAAGGCTAAAGACATGGGTAACACCCAAGCTGAAACACTTATAGAGAAATACAAATAAAAAGAATCCGCCTAGCAAATTGAAGTTAGGCGGATTTCTTTTATGATGCAATCTTCTTAATCTAGACCAAAGAGAATCTTCAGGCCACCATCTACACCAGAGAAGCCCATAAATGCAAGACTCAACAATCCGGCAGAGAGCATTACAATAGCCATACCCTGCATGCCTTTAGGAATCTTTACCAATTCTAATTGTTCACGCATACCAGCAAAAACCGTCAATGCTAATCCAAAGCCAATAGCTGTTGAGAAAGCATAAACCACACTCTGTAACAGGTTGTAATCCTTCTGGATACAGAGGATGGCAACACCCAGCACAGCACAGTTAGTGGTGATAAGTGGCAGGAAAATACCAAGTGCTTGATAAAGAGCTGGCGACACCTTCTTAAGCACAATCTCTACCATCTGCACCAACGATGCAATAACAAGGATGAAAGCAATTGTTTGCAGATATTGCAATCCAAAGGCATCAAGCACATATTTCTGAACAAGCCAGGTTACGATAGTAGCAAGCGTCAGCACAAAGGCTACAGCTGCTGACATACCTAACGAGGTATCGATTTTCTTGGATACGCCAAGGAACGGACAAATGCCGAGGAACTGTGACAACACAATGTTGTTCACGAAAATGGCGGATATAAATATCAGAATGTATTCCATAACTTAAGCGTTTCTAAGTTTATTAACGATAGCAATCAGGAAGCCCAAAGTGATAAAAGCACCTGGAGGCAACACGAATAGCAGTATGTTATAAGTCTCTGGCAACAAGGTAAATCCAAAAATAGAACCATTACCCAGAAGTTCACGACAAATACCCAGGAGGGTTAGTCCGAGCGTGAAACCAAGACCTATACCAATACCATCAAAGAGAGAAGCCAATGGCGACTGCTTGGCAGCAAATGCCTCTGCACGTCCGAGGATGATACAGTTTACAACAATCAGTGGGATAAAGAGTCCCAAAGCCGCATCGATATCAGGCAGGAAAGCCTTGATAACCAGCTGCAACATTGTTACGAAAGCAGCAATCACAACAATGAACACAGGGATACGTACTTTATCAGGCGTTATCGACTTCAGACAACTGATAACAACATTAGTGCAGATGAGTACAGCCATAGTAGCAAGCCCCATCGACATACCATTCATGGCAGAGGTGGTTGTGGCCAGTGTAGGACACATACCGAGCATCAGGACGAACGTAGGATTCTCCTTGACGATGCCATTCTTTATTATCTGTATTGCATTCATAGCTTATTTCTCCTTCTTTTCTTGTTTTGTAGCACCAGTCTCTGCGTCGACAGGTGTTGCCTTGTAGGCACTATAGGCATTGTTCACTGCAAGCAGAAAAGCACGACTCGTAATAGTAGAGGCCGTGATAATACAGTAAGAGGTTCTGCAGGAGACTTCCCGATAATATCACCTTTCTCCCCCTGCTGGAACCATTTGTCTGCTTTAGCACCAAGTCCTGGCGTTTCTGCATGTTCAAGCAGTGTGTAACCAAGAATCTTGCCCTCGGGGTCGAAACCTACGAGTACCTTCAAGTCGCCACCGAAACCACCTGTAGTGCTCTCAACAGCTGCACCTAGATCCTTGCCCTGAGCATCCTGCGTCTGATATATAATATAGGTAAGCTCTTTGCCTTTGGCATCGTTTTGTCGTACAGTGTCAGTCTTTGCAACCTTAATGTCGCTGACACACATTACGCTCTTAATTCCATCTGCAAGTGCTTTAGCTTTCTGGTCGTTGATAGGACCTTCTGTAAGGTGGTTCACATATGCTAGAATACCACCCATGATGACTGCTACTCCTGTGAGTACCAGCACCATATTCGTCCTTAGCCATAATTCAATTTACGATTTACGAATTTACGATTTGGCAGGCACTTCACCGAAGCGCTTGGGTTTAACATAATTATTAATGAGCGGTGTGAACGCATTCATGATAAGAATGGCAAACGACATACCCTCTGGATAAGCACCCCAGTTACGGATTACAACCGTCAGGAATCCGATGGCCACACCATAGATAAGCTGACCTTTAGCTGTCATCGGACTTGTCACATAGTCTGTCGCCATAAAGATGGCACCCAGCATCAAACCTCCAGAGAGAATTACTGAGAAGGGATCTGCATAAGCGGGATTAGCCAAATGGAGCAGACCTGCGAAGATGAACACTGTGGCGATAATCGATACAGGGATGTGCCATGTAATGATTTTCTTCCAAAGCATGTATGCCAAACCTATGAGCAATGCAATTGCACAAATTTCACCCATGGCACCAGCACCATCAGGATGATTACCGAGGAAGAGGTCAAGTGATGATGGCAGTTGATCTAGCACAGAAGCGTCACCACTCTTAATTGCCTCCTTCATGATAGAAAGAGGTGTGGCACCAGTCTCTGCGTCTAAATAGCTGCCTAACTGTCCTACTTTTGGCCATGTTGTCATTTGTGCCGGAAATGCTACCAACAAAGCAGCACGACCTACAAGTGCAGGATTGAAGAGATTGTTACCTAAACCTCCGAAAGTCATCTTTGCCACACCTATGGCAAAAAGTGCACCTATGATAATAATCCAAATAGGGAGGTTTGAAGGGAGGTTGAAAGCCAAGAGCAAACCCGTAAGAACGGCAGAGCCGTCTAGTACGGTATTGCGTGCTTGTTTCAAAATATACTTGCTGATAGCCCACTCAAAGAAAACGCAGGCTGCCACACTCGTTGCCGTAACGATAACAGAACCAAGTCCGAAGAAATAGAACGATACAAGTAGTGCAGGCATCAGGGCGATGATTACACCATACATGTTACGCTCTACAGTATCGGTACCATGTGCGTGTGGCGATAATGATACAATTAATTTTCCCATCGTTGTATTTACGATTTACTGATTTACGAATTATTTCTTAGCAGCACGTGAGCGGATAATGCCCATGACTGTTGCTTTTCCCTGACGGATATTGTCGAGCAACGGACGATGAGCAGGACAAGTGAACTGGCACGAGCCACACTCTATACAACTAACAATATCCTCATGCTCAGCGCGTTCCCAGTTCTTTACCTCTGATAGCTTTGCGAGCAAATATGGCTCAAGTCCCATCGGACAAGCTCCAACACACTTGGCACATCGGATACAAGGCTGAGGCTCTTTTCTACGAGCTTCGTCATCAGAGATGATCGTCACAGAGTTTGTTCCCTTACAGATAGGCACCTCAGTAGAAGTCAAGGCCTTACCCATCATAGGGCCACCAGCAAGTAACTTGTTATCGCCTTCAGGCATACCACCACAGGCTTCAATGAGATCCTGCATTGGGGTTCCCATACGAACCAGGAAGTTACCAGGATTCTTCAAACGTTTTCCAGTAACAGTCGTATAACGTTCAAAGAGAGGCTTGTGTTTCATTACTGCCTCATAGACAGCAAAGGCAGTACCCACGTTCTGAACAATAGCACCTACATTTACAGGGATTGCTGGAGGTGCAGGAACCTGACGATGAATAACAGCATCTACAAGTTGTTTTTCACCACCTTGAGGATAGCGCTGTTTCAAAGGTACTACCTCTACGGTATAAGGCGAACCTGCAAACTTTTCAGCACATTTCTGAGTGAGGAGTTCGATAGCAGGCATCTTATTCGTCTCAATACCGATATAACCTGTAGTTACCTTCGCACCCTTCATCAGCAGTTCCAAACCAACAAGGATTTCATCAGCGTGCTCCATCATCAGACGGAAGTCTGCAGTGATGTAAGGCTCACATTCTACGGCATTGATAATCACACACTCTGCCTTTGCTGTTGGTGGTGGGGTGAGTTTGATAAAAGTGGGGAAACAGGCACCACCCATACCTACAACACCAGCATCTTTAATGCGAGTTACGATTTCCTCAGGCGTAAGTTCTGGATGCGCTTCTACTGTCTCTAATTTATCAGAACGGTCAATGGTCTCTTCCCATTCATCACCTTCTACGTTAATGATAATAACAGGCTTGCGATAACCTGTAGCATCAATAGCTGTATCAATCTTAAATACAGTACCACTTACAGACGAGAAAATAGGAGCAGAAACAAAACCTCCGGCTTCTGCGATCATTGTGCCTACCTTTACCTTATCGCCTTTCTGAACGACGGGTTTGGCAGGAGCTCCAATGTGCTGACTCAATGGAAAAATAGCCTGCTTAGGCAAGGCTGCTACCTGAGTGACAGCTTCGTGCGTCAGTTTATTCTCTTCTGGGTGGATACCACCTATACTAAATGTTCTGATATTCATGCTTGAGCCTCCTTTCTATCAAGTACAGGGAAATTAACATCAACAATGGCATGTTTTGGACAAACAGAAACACACTTTCGACAGAGACGGCATTTCTGATGATCGATATAAGCCAGATTGTTCTCAATGGTAATCGCACCGAATTTACACTCTTTCTCACATTTACCACAGCCAATACAACTAACAGCACAGGCTTTCATGGCAACAGGACCCTTGTCTTTGTTGACGCAAGAAACAAACACTCTTCTACTCTTTGGTCCTTTTTTGCGTAGCTCGATGATGTTACGTGGACATGCCTTAACGCACGCACCACAAGAAGTACACTTGTCATCATCGACCTCTGGAATACCCGTTTCAGGGTTCACTTTGATGGCATCAAACTGACAAGCTGCCTCACAATCACCACAACCTAAGCACCCAAATCCGCAAGCTGTCTCACCTGCACCACATGCATGCATGGCTGCACAAGTACGAAGACCTGCATACTCTGCAATGCGAGGACGATGCTCGCATGTGCCGTTACATCTCACAACAGCCACCATCGGCTCTGTATTAGCAATCGCCATACCTAGCAGATCGGCCACCTTCCCCATGGTTTCAGCACCGCCTACAGGACAAAGAAGTCCGTCAAGGCTTCCTGCATCTGCACCTTTAACTAGCGCATCTGCCATTCCGCTACATCCAGGGAATCCACATCCACCGCAATTAGCACCTGGCAGTAATTCACTCACCTGAGCTATACGGGGATCCTCATACACAGCAAACTTCTTGGAAGCAGCAAATAGCACAATAGCTGCTATCAAGCCAATGGCTCCCAAGACAATCACTGCAATTAAGATGAAATCCATAAATTTAATTTGTTTTAGTTATAACTTAAATGATTTAATTATCTATATGAAAAGCTATCTGGCGCTGGATTTTCTTTCTCAGCAACCAAAGCATAAAATAATAAGGTACGAGCGATCCAAGCGCTGTCAATGCTGCAATCCCTTCCTCAGAAGTGAATCTTAAGGCTATAAGGAGTACACAAATCAATAGCAAAAAGGGAATACCAAACCCCAGTAAAAGTGCTTTGTTTGCAACATCCTTCGATGCCCATACCACAACATCCTGTCCTACTTGATAAGTAGAATTGTCGCTACAAAAGACATCAACGATCTTTATCTTCGATTCTGCTGCATTACAATGAGCAGCCACCTTGCAGGCAGCACAAGCCGAAGTCTGGACGATGCGTACCTTGACGCAACCATCCAGAATTTGCTCAATAACACCTGAATGTGAGATCTTATTACTCATTGATTTGCCATGTAGACTTTACATTTTGCAAAGGTACAGAAATCTGATGAGAAAAACAAGCGAAATTATGATTATTTTACAAAAATATTCGTAATCGTTTGCAGCTATTACATTTTATAATCTGTTTCTTGAATAACAAAATGGCGAGAGGGATCAAGATAATATACTTCCTCTGTACGTGTCTCATTGACGGTTTTTGAATAATCCAAAAGACGTATTTCGTAATCGCTCGTTATAGAGAAATATTGAATAAACTCCTCTGAATTGACATCATACTTATCTTCTTCGTCCTCTATGGCATATAGACACAGCTTATCTACAGGTATATATTCATCATCCAACGAATAGAGCCAAAGCGAGTATTTATGTTCGTCTTTCTCGTCTTCGTCAGCAGCTAAAATAATCATTCTGGTTCCCACACTTTCTGGGAGTGAGATGGCTTTAGGATGATGTCCCTCAAAATGCAGATAACTCACTATTTCTTCAGGAACCTTACGAAAGTCTGGCAGATAAGTGACATAATCTTCGGTATAACTGATAGGAAGTGGCTGAATCTCAAGACTATCATAAAATTGCTTCAAAGGATTATTTGAGTCCTCAAGATTAATACCCTGAGCCAGAAGCCGCTCCCTTATCTCCAATTGCTTGATACTGTCGAGCTTGTGTTCTAATTCTGCAGGAGACATTTGTCTGCTTCCACATGAATGCAGAAGGGCTATAACACAAAGAAGTGGTACTATGTACGCAACTTTCCTCATAGCTTGATTTTCTTCTTAACTGCTTTACTTTCATTCTGCAAACGGTCAAGAGCGGTTACTACATAAGTATATTTCTCCTGACCATTTTTATATGGCAGTTTATAATATGTCTGCGCTGTGATACAGCATATCTTAGAAGGATCCTCAGTATTCACCTTCTCCCCAGCAGCAAAACGATACACTACATATTTTACTGCCTCATCATTCCAATTATTTCCCTTTGGTGCAGTCCAGAAAAGTACATAGCCTCCTTCTGTCCATAAAGGCTTTAGTTTCTTCACTTTCTTTGGTGCTTTACCATCAATAAAAGGCATGGAAGGTTGAAGTGCGGGATACTTCCAGTATCTCTGACGAAGTAATGTACCATAATTACCGATATTGTCAACAGCTGCTTTTGCATACCACAATACAGAACCTTTCACAGCAGGTAACTGGCGATGTAGTTCCATTTTCGCTGCCAACTGGTGGGTATTGGGATTTTGGGGGTCAGCATTCTTCACAGTGCGCTCAACATCCTCACCGATTACCAGCGGACGGGCTGAAGCATACTGACTCCACCACTTTATTAATGTGTCATAATCAGCTGCTCTATTACCTATTTCCCAATATATCTGAGGCACACAATAATCTAACCAACCATTATTTACCCAAAGAAGGATATCGGCATAAAGATCATCATAATTCTGAAGACCATTTGTATTACTACCTATTGGAGAACTCTTCTTATTGCGATAGATACCAAATGGTGAGATACCTACTTTTACCCATGGTTTTGTTTCATGAACAGTTTTATAAAATTGCTCTATGAAGAGATTCACATTATATCGGCGCCAGTCATTCTGATTTCTGATACCATTTGAATAATCATGGAAGAGCTCATCGTCTGGAATGGTCTCACCCTTTGCTGGATAGGGATAGAAATAGTCATCCATATGGATACCGTCTACATCATAGCGGCTTACGATATCTTTCACAACTTCACAGATATAGTTGCGATTCTCAGGTATTCCTGGGTTTAAGATAAACTGATTGTCGTATGAAAAACAACTCATTGGCTTGCGAACGGCAATATGATTCTTTGCAAGCTGCTTCGTAGTTTTTGTTTTGGCACGATAGGGATTGATCCATGCATGCAGTTCCATATTACGTTTATGGCACTCATTGATCATCCACTGTAGGGGATCCCAATATGGACTTGGTGCAACTCCCTGTCTTCCTGTCAAAAATCTGCTCCATGGTTCGATTTTACTCTCATAGAGTGCATCACATTCAGGACGAACTTGGAAGATAATCACATTAACGCCATCTTTCTGCAACTCATCAAGCTGATACGTCAATGTTTGCTGCATCTTCTGGGTGCCCATACCTTGGAATTGTCCGTTTACGCACTGAATCCATGCACCACGCATTTCCCTTTTCATCTGAGCGCTTGCTGTCATGGTGAACAACAGCGCCATTGCTAATAATATTGTTTTCTTCATGATTCGAATAAATTTTGCTTATGCTTTCTGGCTTCCTCAAGGGATACCAGTGATTCTTGTTGTTGCTGATAATTTTCACGCAGTTGCTGATATTTCTCTGAGAGTTCTTGTTCTATCTGCTGTTCTTCGTTCATCAGTCGAGCTGCAACAATCGCATTCTGCGAAGCATCCTTCAACCATACTACAGGGCCACCATATACAGGAGCAATCTTTAAGGCTACATGGAGTTCGCTCGTGGTAGCACCACCTATCATAATAGGGATATTCATCCCAGCTCGTTGCAATTCTTTCGCGACATTTACCATCTCTTCAAGACTTGGTGTTATCAAACCACTCAGTCCGATAATGTCTACATGCTCTTCGATGGCTTTACGAACAATTTGTTCTGCCGGTACCATCACACCCATATCGATAATCTCGTAGTTGTTGCAAGCCATCACAACACTTACGATATTCTTTCCGATGTCATGTACATCACCTTTCACCGTAGCCAAAAGTACCTTTCCAGCATGCTTGTTATTATCCGTTTTCTCCGCCTCAATATAAGGCTGCAGAATGGTAACAGCTTGCTTCATCGTGCGCGCAGTCTTTACCACCTGCGGCAAAAACATTTTTCCCTGACCAAACAACTCTCCCACGGTATTCATGCCTGCCATCAGTGGTCCTTCAATGATATTCACGGCATGCGGATATTTTTCGAGAGCTTCATGCAAATAGGCCTCCAAATGATCGCCTATGCCTTTGATGAGCGATTGCGATAATTTTTCCTCTACACTTAGCGATGATGGAATCTCTTCTTTACTAACAAGATTCGTTCCTACACTACCTTCCTTCGTATTCGATTCCATCAACTTGTTTGCCAAATCGATAAGATGCTCTGATGCATGCTCATGCCGATTCAGAATCACATCCTCAATTATATTCAGATAATCTTGAGGAATATCATTGTAAGTTACTTTTGTTGAGGGATTTACAATTCCGAAATCCATGCCTTTTTGAATCGCATGATAAAGGAATACAGCATGCATCGCCTCGCGGATGTAATTATTGCCCCTGAACGAAAACGACAGATTGCTGACACCACCACTGATATGTGCACCTGGCAGATTTCGATGGATCCATTCCACAGCTTTAATATAGTCTGCAGCATAAGCATCATGTTCTGCCATACCTGTAGCAACTGCTAAAATATTTGGATCGAAAATGATATCCAGTGGATTCATACCCACCTTTTCTACCAACAGTCTATAGGCTCTTTCAGCAATTTCAATCCTGCGTTCAAAACTAGTAGCCTGTCCTTGCTCATCGAAGCACATAACCACTACTGCAGCTCCATAGCGCTTCACGTCAAGGGCATGTTCGATGAACTTTTCTTCGCCCTCTTTCAATGAGATGGAGTTGACGATGCTCTTTCCCTGCACGCACTTCAAGCCTGCACGAATCACCTCCCAATCTGAAGAGTCGATCATCACTGGCTCACGCGCAATATCAGGTTCTGCTGCCATCATATTCAAGAAGTTCACCATCTCAGCTTTGGCATCCAGCAGACCATCATCCATATTGATATCAATCACCAATGCACCGTCCGATACTTGTTTACGAGCGATGCCAAGGGCTTCATCATAGTTCTTTTCCTTTATGAGTCGGAGGAATTTCCTGGAACCTGCCACATTACAACGTTCACCTACATTTACGAATTGTACTTCGGGTGTTACATTGAGCAGTTCCAATCCACTCAGCCACATCGTCGTGGGTTTTGCGCATGGCACATGTGGCTTTTTACCTACTACTAGAGGACAATAGGCAGCAATAAACGTTTCGTCGGTACCACAACATCCACCAATGATGTTTACTAGGCCTTCATCTACCAGTTCTCCCATCTTGGGAGCCATGGTCTCGGCTGTCTCATCATAGAGTCCCATCGAGTTAGGCAAACCTGCATTGGGATAGGCACTAATATAATAAGGTGCAATCCGACTTAATTCTCGCAAGAATGGCTTCATCTGTGTCGCACCAAACGAACAATTCAGTCCCACAGAGAAAATGGGATATGTACTGATGCTGGCAAGAAAAGCCTCCAGAGTCTGACCACTTAAGGTGCGTCCTGCCAAATCGCTGATGGTTACAGAGAGCATAATGGGCAACGTTTTATCCAGTCGTTGCATCACCTGCATCGCAGCATCAATAGCCACCTTTGCATTCAATGTGTCGAAGATGGTCTCTATCAGAATGGCATCTACCCCACCATTAATGAGTCCTTCCATCTGCTCTTCATAAGCCAGAAGCAACTCGTCGTATGTCATATCTCTCCGGGCAGGATTGCTTACATCGGGCGATATTGAACATGTTTTATTGGTAGGACCTACAGAACCTGCCACAAATCGAGGCCTGTCATCTGTAGAAAACTCATCAGCTGCTTTCCTGGCTAATTTGGCACCTTCAAGTGCCATTTCGTAGGCAGTATCTTCTAAATGATAATCTGCTTGCGATATGCGCTGACTACTAAATGTATTAGTGGCGATAATATCAGCGCCAGCTTGTAGATACAGGCGATGGATGTCTAGTATCACATCTGGTCGTGTCAGCGATAGGATATCATTATTGCCTTTCAGTTGTCCCTCAAGATGCGTGAAGCGATCACCACGGAAATCTTCTTCCGTCAGATGATAGGTCTGTATTTTAGTACCCATCGCTCCATCGAGGATGAGTATTCTTTCTTTGATAATATCGTTAAGTCTGCTTCTCACAATCTTACTACTTATAAACCTTCATTGCACGATCCATCTCTCTGCGGTCTTCCTTCTCTTTCAGAGTCTGACGCTTATCAAACTCCTTCTTACCTTTACACAGGGCAATATCCATCTTAGCACGTCCCTTGTCATCAATAAACACCAAGAGGGGTACGATGGTGTAACCCGTCTGTTTGGTAGCACTGGCCAGACTTCTGATTTCCTTTTTCGTAAGCAGCAGTTTGCGATCACGCTTCATTTCGTGATTATTGTATGAGCCATAGAAATAAGGGCTTATGCTCATACCCTTTACCCACAGTTCACCATTAATAATGGTACAATAGGTATCCACCAGACTGGCCTTGCCAAGACGGATGGATTTGATCTCCGTTCCTGTCAGTACAATACCAGCCGTATAGGTCTCAATGAAGAAATATTCAAATGAGGCCTTCTTATTCTTAATCTGTATCGGGCTCTTTTTCCTGAGCTGTTCTTCTGCTTTATTCAACGCTTTCTAACTTTAAATCTTACTTATTCGACGATCTTTGCGAATTTCTCCAGATGGTCGTCGATATAGTGTGCTATATCTTCTGTCCAAACCTCTTCGTTCTCAATAAACTTATCATCGAGATCCTCGAAATCAGGAAACTGTTCAAAGAGTGCCATAAATTCTTCATCGCTCATTTCCTTTTCTATCTTCTCACGATGTTTCAGCCAAAGCGTATGGGCATCGTATACCAGTTTCGAGGGTTCTCGCATCTCCCACTGGCGCAGGGCTTTTGCAAATGGATTCTTAAAGATGAAAGGTCCGTAGCCATTATAGATCAGTTGTACAAAACCGCCATCCATCAACTCGTCATGCAATATTTCCCATGAGAGCAATGTGATTTGGTCAGCATTCAACTCACCCATGTTTTCTGCTGTAAGATCACCTCCAATGGCATCGTGTATAGCTTTCGTAAACACGCCAATGAAAGCGTCCATTCCTTCCATCGCTGCCTTCTGCAGGTCAGCATCTTTTACGATTACCTCTATCATATCTTCATCATGTTAATTCATACATACCTGTTGGCATCTGGCGCTTCAGCACCTCTAACTCCAGATCTTTACCTGGTATCACACCATGGTCTCTCAAGATTGCTTCCACTGTCTTGCGCGCCAACTCAGGATGATTATTCTCCTCACTCAGATGGCAGAGCCATACATGCTTCAGGTTTTCTGTCATATTCTCTACCAGTGCCTTACCGCATTCAGCATTCGACAAGTGACCAGTACCACTCAGTATGCGCTCCTTAAGATACACGGGATAGGGGCCGTTCTTCAACATCTCGACATCATGATTTGCCTCTATCACAAGATAATTAGCGCGATAGATGGCTGCTTTGATATCATCTGTAATACGACCCACATCCGTCAGTATCGTAAAGGTACAACCTTCTACTTGAATCTCATAACCAACATTCTCGCTGGCATCGTGAGGCACAGGAATAGGCGTCACTATAAAGTATCCCAGTTGAACAGGCTGTTGAGGGATCAGAATCTGTTTCATCTCACTTGCCACCTTGCGTGCTACACAGTAGTTCTGATCAATACCTTTATGCACCAGTTTGGTAGCATATACGGGTACCTTATAGTCATGACTGAATGATCCTACCGACTTAATATGGTCTGCATGATCATGGGTAATCAGCACACGCTTTACACTATTCAGCTGTACGCCATAGTCTTTGCAGTGCTTCTTAAGTGTGCGTATTCCTACGCCGATATCTATGATTAATGCGTCTGTCGCAGTGCTCAAGTAATAGCAATTACCGCTGCTACTGCTACCAAACGATATGAATTTTAACATGTCGATTTTTTAATTTTAGTGCAAAGGTACGAAAAAGAAATGAAAAGCGTTAAGCGAAAAGTGAAAAATTAACTATCACTAACAATACACGTACATATTTAGAATGGCAGACCTACAGCAAAATGGAATGCCAAGTCTCTGCTCAGTCGTGGATGAATTACAGGGAAATGTTCTTCGTTTTCATTTTTATAGGCAGGATTAATGGCTTTCATACCCAAGTCAAATCGTAAGATAAAGTAATCAAAGTTCAGACGGAGTCCCAGACCATAGCTTACGGCCATCTCATCTATCAGACTCTTGAGGGTAAATCTGCCGCCTGGTTGCTCATCATAATCTCTAATCGTCCATATATTACCTGCATCAAGGAATAAAGCACCGCCAAACTTCCAAAAGAGATGTGTGCGGTATTCCAGATTCAAATCCAACTTTATATCACCCGTCTGTGTAATAAAGTTTATTTTGTTGTCTTTGTCCTTATAGCTGCCAGGGCCCAGACTTCTCACGCTCCAGCCTCTCACGCTGTTAGCTCCTCCAGAAAAGTATCTTTTCTCGAAAGGCAATACTTTGCTGTTGCCATAAGGATAAGCAATACCAATACCGATATGCGCCACCAACTGATCTCTTTTGTTTTTAATCAGTTGATAGGATAATTCAAAATCACCTTTTACATACTGAGCATAGGCTATGTTAAACACACGATAAAAATCACTGTCCTTCCTTGCCTCACTAAATAATTTGTTCCATAGATATAGTAAATTGCCTGCTGTTTCAAAATGTGTCTTCAGCGCAAACTGACCATTGTTATAGGCATAGCCAAATCCTGTGCGCATGATAAACAAATCCTCGTAATTATACTTTAGAATCACGTTCGAGTTAGACGTATTATCCAAGTACTCACGCTTAAAGGTCTCACTGATCCAAGGCATGAATACGTAATTGATATCCAACAAATCCAGGCGATAACTATCATTGTGATACTGATTTTGCCATTGATAGCGCCATCCTGCAGAGAGCACACGACGGTGAAACTCTGGACGGTCTTGGGAATCAAACGAGATAGAAACCTCACTCGACGATATGATTCTGCGACGTATATCCTGACTCAAGAATGGGAAGATGAATCGTGGGAACGACAGCCTGCTCTCTATGCTGTATTCGAAAAAGTCTTGATTACGATAACCCTCTAGGCCGCGAATCGCTTCGTAGGCACCACGCAACTGTACACTAAAGGTTTCCGAACCTCTGAATAGGTTCTTATTCTGATAGGTTAATGAAATCGCTGCACCTAAATCTCCTGACGTGTTTGTACCCTCTGGCTGGAAACTGATACTCGATGGCTTATTGGTTTGTATCGTCACTTTGGCATCCATCTCATTCGTATTGGGTACAGGCTGGAAGGCGATATTGGTAAACTTTACAGCTCCTAGTCGTCCAAAGTGGTTATATGTGTTTTGCAATGCTGAGGCTGAATAAAGTTCTCCTTCCTTTAAGAAAGTATTTTCTTCAAGCACATGTCTTCTCAGATGAATCAACGTATCGTCGGGCATACCGCTTTCGAAGATGACATGACGGATGTTATAGCGCGAATGGAGCGTATCTGGTCTGCCCTCTCGCTGATAGGGATGAAGTACCAGTGTCAGGTCTACTTTCTTAGCCTCTGTATCTTTCTGTGCCCGATAGGTCACAAACTCTTTATGGAATCTGAAATAGCCGTTGTCTTGCAGAAAATCTGTAATTCTGGAGCGCTCATGGCTCAATGCATCCACACTGAATTGATCGCCAGCATGTATACGAGGCTTCTCATCTGCTAACAATCGGGCTATTACCGAATCTTTGATATCGATATTGAACTCGCGTATATAATAAGGTTTACCAGGATGGAGCACATAGATGGCATCAAGTTTCTTTTTCTTCTGATTCGTAAACAATTCCACTTGCGCATCCAGATAACCCAGATTTTGCAAGGCTTGCTGTAAATCCATACAGGTGTTTTGCGCATGGAGGGTATCGTAGATCACAGGAGATTCACCCATTGACCAAAGCAACTTGTTCACCCAGGTACTGTCTTTACCTGCTATCGCCCATACGCCCAATGGTATTTTAAAGGTAGAAAACCAGCGTGAATTTTCTTTTTGTCTTACATAGCTTTTTAGTTGGGCCGTATTCACGTCCTTATACTTACCGTCAGCTACTACTCTCACCTTGTTAAGCATATAGCTATCATCAGGTAAGTCGCGCGAGGCCGAGCAGCCGTATAGTGTAAGTACACCTGCTAAAACGGGTATATAGAGCCAAAAGCGGAGCTTCATCTTCAACATTCTTCCTTATAAGTTGCAAATTTACGAATAAATTCTTAACTTTGCACATGAATTAACGACTTTTTTGAAAATGATTAGTAAAAACCAGTTGAAATATGTGCGCCAGTTCGAACAAAAGAAGTTTCGTAAGCGCGAAGGTCTTTTTGTTGCAGAGGGCATCAAGGTGGTAGGTGATCTGATGCAACGCTACCAACCCAAGATGCTTTTTGCCACACACGACTATCTTAATGCGCACCCATTTCATAATGCTGATTTCGAGATCATCGAGGTAACTGCCGATGAACTGATACGTCTTAGTTTCCAGCAGCATCCCCAGCAAGTCCTCGCCCTCTTCCCCATCCCAACTATAAACTATAATCTCTCAACTATAAACAATAAACTCTCCCTCGCTCTCGATGGTGTGCAAGATCCTGGCAATCTTGGTACCATTATCCGCATTGCAGATTGGTTTGGTATTGAGACGATCTTCTGCAGTGAAGATACCGTCGATGCCTGGAATCCAAAAGTGGTTCAAGCTACGATGGGCAGTATCTCGCGCGTGAACCTTATATATATTAACCTGCCTCAAATGCTGGATAACCTCCCAGCCGATTTTCCTGTCTATGGTACTTTCCTCGATGGCAGGAATATCTACGAAGAACCTCTCTCACAAGAAGGTCTGATAATTATGGGTAATGAGGGAAATGGTATTTCTGATGCTGTTCGCTCGCGTGTTAATCGTCGTTTATTGATACCCGATTTCCATCAGGGTGAAACGGCCGATAGTCTGAATGTGGCGATAGCAACTGCTATTACCTGTTCCGAATTCCGTCGTCGGAAATAGAAGCTTAATGTTCACTATAGGCTTTCTCGCCTATGGTTTCCTGCGATCCCAGTGTCATCTGTCGCAGGTCGTAATATGAACCGTTGTAGATATTAAAATCCACATTACCTTTAATACCTGGTAATCTACCTACATCGGTATGCTGCCAAAACTTCCATTCGCCCTTATATTCAAGTGAGTCTACGTAGTAGTGGGCTATCCAGTAGGGATATTGGTCAAATATCGAATCGTTCAGGTAGCGCATCTTAAATTTGAAATAGGTATAGATGATGGGCTTAACCTTATAATAATGCTCCACCATATCGAGCCAGAGGTGTACCGAACTCTTAAACTCTTCGTCTGTCTGGTTTTGTGGTTTATGCTCCACGTCAAGTACAGGTGGCAAATCACCATTCTCCAGTTTCACGGTTTTCATAAAGTGTGTAGCCTGCTGATAGGCTGGCGTATGAACACTGTAAAAGTGGTAGGCACCACGTGTAAACCCGTGCTCGCGAGCTTGATAAAAGTTATCATTGAAGTTACGGTCTGTCTGCGTAGAACCTTCTGTAGCTTTAATCATCACAAAGCGGATAGGACAATCGTTGATAGAACCGTTATCCTTCAACTCATCCCAGTCGATACGTCCCTGATGGTGCGAAATATCAATACCGTGAATCTCATAGCCTTCAGGATAGCTTACGTCACCATAGAGTGCGCGCCATCTGAATCCGAATGGACTAACAAAGAAATAATAGAAGAACCAGATATAACCAGCCACGATACCAGCACCCCCAATCCACCATGTCCACGACGGCATTTTCTGTAAAAGCCGTATCACGACTCCGGGACGCTTTCTTCGTCCTGGGCCGTGATACGTATGAGTGGTTCCGATGCCCTTGCGGGTTACGGTTCTTCGCTAGCCTGCTCGAGTGCCAGCGTCTTGGTAGGCTGATCGCATACCTCTGTTGGTCCCCAGTACTGGATAGGACCAGGATATACGTATGCAGTCTCGCGGGCCCAGCGATCACGCTCAGCAGCAAATGCCTTGAATGGTGCACCATCCAGCTCAACAAGTGCCTTGCGGATTACAGGCTTCATCTCACCAGCGCGCTTCTCCATGTTCATCATCATCGTGATGGGCACACCACCGGCAATCCACTGCTCAGCAGGAGCGGTTGTGTTCTTAATGATAGCCATGTAACCAGTCTTGCCGTTGGCAATCAGCTGGGCAGCTGAAGTACCGAGTGCATAGCAGTAGTCAGCATCGAAGTTAGAAGGAGCTGCGCAACGTCCTTCGTAACCGAAGAAGTGGTGCTGAGTACCGAACTTTCCCTTATAGGTGCCATCCTTCTTCATCTTCTCCAACTTCTGGGCTACCATGGTAGAGAGCAACTTCTCAGTCTCAATGAGTGATACCTGTACGTTTCCGTGAGGATCGCGATCCAGAGCCAGCTGACGGGCTACACCAGTAGGCAGACTGTTGAATACAGCCAGGTTCTCATCGGTGAGGTGAGCCTTGGCGAAGTCGATAGTCTCGGTGCGACCCATATCCTTTACCTCTGGCAAAGCGAGTACATCGTTCAACTGTGCAATCAGCTTCTTGATAGCTGGGATGAACTCGATAACACCCTCTGGAATGATAACGGTACCGAAGTTGTTACCATCAGCAGCACGAGTAGCCACAGCCTTAGCGATATAGTCAACGATATCGTCGAGGCTCATCGCTTTCTGCTCAATTTCCTCAGAAATCAGACAGATGTTTGGCTGAGTCTGCAGAGCGCACTCCAGGGCAATGTGAGAAGCTGAGCGACCCATTACCTTAATAAAGTGCCAGTACTTACGGGCTGAGTTACAGTCGCGCTCAATGTTACCAATCAGCTCTGAGTAGGTCTTACATGCAGTATCGAAACCGAATGAAGTCTCAATCTGATCGTTCTTCAGGTCACCGTCGATGGTCTTAGGACAACCGATTACCTGTACGCCATAATTCTTAGCTGCATAGTACTCAGCCAGTACACAAGCATTGGTGTTAGAGTCGTCACCTCCGATAATTACGATAGCCTTGATGTCGAGCTCACGGATAATCTCCAGACCCTTCTCAAACTGGTCTACCTTCTCCAGCTTTGTACGACCAGAACCGATCATGTCGAAACCACCAGTGTTGCGGTACTCGTCGATAATCTCTGGTGTCAGTTCCATATAATTATGGTCTACCAAACCACCAGGACCCAGAATGAAACCATAGAGACGGTTTTCTGGATTCAACTTCTTAATCTGGTCGAAAAGACCTGTAATTACATTGTGACCACCAGGAGCCTGACCACCTGACAGGATGATACCAACGTTCATCTTCTTGGTGTTAGCCTCTGTTGCTGGCTCAAACTCTACGATAGGCATACCGTAGGTGTTTGGGAACAGCTTCTTAATCTCTTCCTGATCACCAACACTCTGGGTAGCTTTACCCTCTTTAACTTTTACAGCACCCTGAAGAGCCTTAGGCAGCTTTGGCTGATAAGCGGCTCTTGCCATTTGCAATGCACTTTTTTCCATAATTCGTTTATCTGTTTAAAATGAGTAATTTCTAAAAAGACGATGCAAAATTACTAGATTTTTGTCAGAATTACGAAAGAAAACGCAGCAATTTCGCCATTTTAATATTTTTTTGGTTTCAAAAACTTGCCTTCTCGGAAAAAATTCCTATCTTTGCTTACTGAATATAACAAAATAACACTAAAAGGAGGATTTATTTTATGGCAAACAAAAGAGATTTAAAGAAAGGTATTATTCAAATTTGTGAATCTATTTTTGCAGAGTGCATTGCAGCAGCACTTTATGGTCCAGAAACACACCGTAAGGCCGCAGAAGATTGTGCGAATGCTATTATTAAACTCGAAGGTCACTATCTTAGTCGCGTATCTCATCCAGAACCAGGCATGAAAGCAAAAGCGTACTACAGAGATTTGCGCGTACAATTTACGAAAGACGTCAACGAACTCCTTGATCAGATCAATATTTAATGTTCATGTGGAAGAGATTTTGTAACTGGCTGCTTTACAAGCAGATGGGATGGACTATTCAAGTAACGGAGGAACATCCTGATAAGTATATCATCTGTTTGGCACCGCATACCAGCAATTGGGATTTCCTGCTTGGCCAGTTATATAGTGGTGCCGAGGGATTTAGGAGCAACTTCTTAATGAAGAAGGAGTGGTTCTTCTGGCCCTTGGGACCTATCTTTAAGCGCCTTGGTGGTATTCCTGTATATCGCCAGAAGCACACCAGCATGACTGATGCGATGGCCGAAACAGCCAAAGCAGCCAAAATATTCCATCTCTGTATCACACCCGAAGGCACACGCAGCCTGAACCCCGATTGGAAAAAAGGTTTCTATTTCATTGCCCTCAAGGCTGGTATCCCCATCCTGCTCTATGGCGTCGACTATGAAAAGAAACTCATTCAGTGCACTAAAACAGTAGTGCCTTCTGGTGATTTGGAAAACGACATGCGCGAAATCAAACTCTATTTTAGAAAATTCAAGGGCAAAAAGCCCGAAAACTTTACTATCGGTAACGTTTAATCATGAAACAGCTTGTAATTCTCGTTCTTTCCCTCATCTTGTCAGGTTCTTCCGATGCTGTAATGGCAGCCCGAAGAGTAAAGGTTAAGACACCACCCGACCCTCAGAAAGAACTGAAGGAAAAGCTAAACCGCTATTTTGTCAACTATTACAAACCTGGGCAGGTGCTTCGTTCACCAGCCCATTTATCGAGTCTGTCTATCAATGACTCACTCCAAACTGTCGAGATCAGTGCCGACACTTATTTCGGTGAGCAGGTTTTCTCGCCCATTTCTGCTGATCAGATTTATCACGATGTTCAGGATCTCCTGCCCGATACGCTCAAGCCTTATCAGTTGAGTATCAAGACGGGTGGCTGGGATATCCGCCAACTCGTGCCAAATCGCTTGCTGCCAGAACTTGACAAAAGTCGTCTTTGGGGCGATATCAATTACGAGGGTGAGCCTTGGGTTAAGAACACATCGATACCTTATAAGATTACCGATGGTCTCGCCAATCGTCACCTCTGTGTCTGGGCCAGTCATGGTCGTTACTACGATATCAAGGCTGATATCTGGAAATGGCAGCGTCCCCCACTTTTCGGCACACGTGAGGATCTTTTCACGCAGACCATCGTCGTACCTTATTTAATTCCGATGCTCGAAAAGGCTGGTGCTGTAGTGTTCACCCCTCGTGAGCGCGACTGGCAGCGCAATGAGGTCATCGTCGACAACGATTCCCCCTTGGGCTATAACGAAATCAGCAGCCGCCATTGTCCTTGGGTACAGACTGATTCTGCAGGCTTCGGCTATCATCCCGAACCTTATGTCGACCACGAGAATCCATTTAAGTTAGGTTCCGCTCGAAAGGCTCATGTCGGAGGCAATGGCAGCCGCCTTAGTCTGATATCTTATCAACCAAATATTCCCGAAGCAGGACGCTATGCTGTCTATGTGAGCTACCAGACTGTTGAGGGCAGTATCGACGATGCCCATTACACGGTATGGCATCAGGGTGTCCCCACTGAGTTCCGTGTCAATCAGCAGATGGGCGGCTCTACGTGGGTTTATCTGGGTACCTTCGATTTCGACGAGGGCACCAGCGTGCGCAATTGCGTCGTACTCAGTAACAAGAGTCGTCACCATAAGGGTGTTGTTACTGCCGATGCTGTACGCTTTGGTGGAGGTATGGGTAATATCGAGCGTGGCTCCGGTACCAGCCATCTGCCTCGCTGCCTGGAGGGCTCACGCTATTATGCCCAGTGGGCAGGTATGCCTTGGGAGGTCTATAGCACCAAAGATGGTGAGGATGATTATGGCGACGATATCAATGCCCGTAGCTACATGGCCAATCATCTGGCTGGTGGCTCCGTCTATATGCCTGATACCATAGGTCAGCATGTGCCGCTCGAACTATCATTGGCAGTGCATAGCGATGCAGGTTTCAGTCGCAATGGCGATATCACGGGTACACTGTCTATCTGCACCACCTATTTAAATGATAGCATCCTGGGCACTGGTATGACACGCCTGGCCTCGCGCGATCTCGCTGATGAACTGCTGACCACGGTCTCTGCAGATATGCAGCGACTTTATGGCCGTTGGACCATGCGCGAGCTTTATGATCGCAATTACTCCGAGAGTCGTTGTCCATACGTGCCCAGTGCCATTCTTGAAACGCTGTCGCATCAAAACTTCAACGATATGCGGTATGGACAGGATCCTAATTTCCGCTTCAATTTCGCGCGTAGTATATATAAGGTGTTGCTGCGCTATATCGCTCGCATGCATCAAACCAACTATGTGGTGACACCGCTCGCTCCCAGTCATCTGCGCACAGAGATTACTGGCGAAGGCAAGGCACGTCTCAGTTGGCGACCTGTGCTCGATCCCGATGAACCTACTGCCGCTCCTGAAGGCTATATCGTCTACACTGCTATAGGTAAGAATGGCTTCGATAATGGTACGTATATCAAGGGCGGTAAAACCAGTTATTCCCTCAATGTCGAACCTGGCATGGTTTACAGTTTCCGTGTGGCAGCTGTCAATGCAGGTGGCGAGAGTTTCCCCAGCGAACTGGTGTCTGTTTGCGACATCCCTGGTGCGCAGAAGTCAATACTGATCGTCAATGGCTTCCAGCGTCTCGCCTCGCCTAAGGTTATCAACGACGAGAAACGTCAGGGCTTCGATTTAGAGGCTGATGCTGGTGTCAGCTATGGTCGCACAGCAGGATGGCTGGGCTTCCAGACGAATTTCGACAAGAGTGCCATCGGTAGAGGTGGTGTCAATGGCTTGGGCTATACCAACGATTCGCTCATGGGACAGTTTATTGCAGGCAACGATTTTAACTATATCCGCACCCATGCCGATGCCATCGCTACCAGTCAGCGCTATGCCATTGCCAGCTGTTCCAGACAGGCGCTCATGGATGGTGATATCAAGACAGAGAATTACAATTTGATTGATTTGATCCTGGGCTTGGAGCGTAATGATGGTTATTCGCTGCGTCGTGGCGAGGCCTTCCCCACTCTGTTAAGAACCCAACTGCAACAGTTTACCGCTAAGGGAGGTTCTTTGCTCGTAAGTGGTTCTTACGTGGGGCGCGACATGCCGCTTATCAACGATAGCATCTGGTTGGCTGATGTGCTCAAGTGCGACTTTGGTGGTACCGATACTGATAGTTTGCAGCGTGATTCCATTCGTGGAATGGGTACTGAGTTCCAGTTCTATCGCCACCTCAATGAACAGCATTATGCAGCTACCCATCCCGACATCCTGATGCCTGTCGCCCCTGCTTATAGCGCCATGCTTTATGCTGATGACTATAGTGCCTGTGTGGCCTACGATGGTGCCGATTACAGGGCATTCACGATGGGATTTCCCTTCGAGTGCATCGAGTCTGAGCGCATGCGCCAGAGTCTGATGCGAGGTATACTGAACTTTCTTTTAAAAACTCAATAATTAAAAATTACCGCTATGAAGATTCAAGCAAACGCAACGGGTACGAGGAGTATCGAGGTTTCCGACCAACATCTGGCTACCATCGAGAAGTATCAGCTTTTCCGCAATCTGATTGATTCTACAGGCTATGTAGACGAGCAGGTGCTCGACAAGCTGAAGTTTAACATTCGTGGACTCCTTGAGTCGCAGGATGGTGTCGACAAAGATTTGCTCAACCTCTGCCTCGACGTAATTTACCACCCCAATATGAAGGCATTCGGCTTGCAACAGCTCGTATTGCTCTTCATTAATTGGAAGAACCAAGTAGATGGAGTACAGGCTGACTGATTTTCTGCCAACCACAAAGAAGGAGTTGGAGCTGCGAGGCTGGGATTCTGTTGATGTGATCCTGTTCTCGGGCGATGCCTATATCGATCATCCTGCCTTTGGCGCAGCTGTCATCGGTCGCACGCTTGAGGCAGCAGGTTATCGTGTGGCTATCGTACCACAACCAGACTGGCATGGCGATTACCGTGATTTCAAGAAGCTAGGTCGCCCCCGTCTTTTCTTTGGTATCGCCCCTGGTTGCATGGATTCGATGGTGAATAAATACACTGCTGCCCGTCGTCTGCGCTCCGAGGATGCTTATAGTCCCGATGGTCGCCACGACATGCGCCCCGAGTATCCTACCATCGTTTATACGAAAATCCTCAAACAGCTCTATCCCGATGTGCCAGTGGTACTGGGTGGTATCGAGGCCTCATTGCGTCGTGTTACCCATTACGACTATTGGCAAGATCAGTTGCGCCCCTGTATTCTTCTCGATTCCGGGGCCGATATGATTACCTACGGCATGGGCGAAAAGACCACCATCGCACTGGCCCAGCGACTTAGCGATGGCGTACCCATCAGTCAGATTCGCGATATCCCGCAGACAGTTTATCTCTCTACGAAAGCCGATATTCCTGGTGGCATTACCGATCGCGACATCGTGCTCCATAGCCATGAAGAGTGCCTGAAGAACAAGCGCTCACAGGCTGAGAACTTCCGCCATATCGAAGAACAGTCGAACATGATGCACGCCCAGCGTTTGATTCAAGGTCTTGGGGGACGCTACGTCGTTGTAAATCCGCCCTATCCTCCGATGACCACGCAAGAGCTCGATGCATCGTTCGACTTGCCTTACACGCGATTACCCCACCCCAAATATAAGGGTAAGCGCATCCCCGCCTTCGACATGATTAAGTTCAGCGTCAACATCCATCGTGGCTGTTTTGGCGGTTGTGCTTTCTGTACCATCTCTGCCCATCAGGGTAAGTTCATTACCTGTCGCTCTAAGGAGAGTATCTTAAAAGAGGTGAAGCAGGTCATTCAGATGCCTGATTTCAAGGGCTATCTTTCCGACCTTGGCGGTCCTTCTGCCAATATGTATGGCATGCACGGACGTAATCTCAATGCCTGCGAGAAGTGTCGTCGCCCCAGTTGCATCCATCCCCAGATTTGTCCGAACCTCGACACGAATCATCAACCCTTGCTCGACATCTATCATGCGGTAGATGCCCTGCCTGGTATCAAGAAGAGTTTTATTGGCAGTGGTGTGCGCTACGATCTGTTGTTGCATCGCAGCAAGGACGAAGCTTCTAACCAAGCTGCCATGCAATACACGCGTGAACTGATTTGTAATCATGTGAGTGGTCGCCTCAAGGTAGCCCCCGAGCATACCAGCGACCGTGTGCTCATGCTCATGCGCAAGCCTTCTTTTAAGCAGTTCTATGAGTTTAAGCGCATCTTCGACCGTATCAATCGCGAGGAGAATCTGCGCCAGCAAATCATCCCCTACTTCATCAGCAGTCACCCTGGCTGTCAGGAAGAGGATATGGCTGAGTTGGCAGTGATTACCAAACAACTCGATTTCCACCTCGAACAAGTACAGGACTTTACGCCTACGCCCATGACCGTTTCTACCGAAGCTTGGTACACGGGCTACGATCCCTATACTCTCGAACCCGTCTTCTCTGCCAAGAATCCTCGTGAGAAATTAGCCCAGCGCCAATATTTCTTCTGGTACAAGCCCGAGGAGCGTCGCGGTATCGAACAGAGTCTGCGCCGCATTGGCCGTCCTGATTTAATTTCGCGCCTTTACGACGCACCTTCAAAACCTCATTACCAAAATGAAAATTATCGAGCAAAACCTCATACCGAAGAGCCCCGCAAAGAAAAGCGAAGACGGCCTGGTCATCACAAATGATTTCATCGCCGTGATCGACGGAAGCACTTCCAAGACCAAGCGTCACCATTGCCCAGGTATCAGCAATGGCCGCTATGCCATGATACTCATCAGCCGCTATATCCGTAAGATGCCGGCCAATACGTCGTGCCATCAGTTTTGTGTGGGTGCCACTAAGGCTTTGCGTCGTCATTACTGGTTGCGTTTTCCTGTAGAGCGCATGCAGCAACACCCCGAGGAACGCCTTTGTGCTTCGGTTGTGCTTTACAGCCGATTGCGTCGTGAAGTGTGGCTCGTAGGCGATTGTCACTGTCTGATTGGTGGTGAGTATTTCGATAATCCCAAGCCCTATGAACAGCCACTTGCTGAGATGCGTGCCGCAAAGGTCAGAGAGTTATTGGCTGAAGGCATGAGTCAAGACGATCTGTTGCTGCCCCACGACCCTGCACGCGAGGTCATGATTCCCACCATGCTCGAAGTGATGCATAACCAGAACATCACCTATTCTGTGATCGATGGCTTCCCCATTCCAGAAGCCAAGGTACGTGTTATCCAGTTAAGTTTCGAACCTATGGAGCTGGTATTCGCCTCCGATGGCTATCCTTTCCTCTGTCCTACGCTCAAGGAAAGCGAGGAACGCTTGGCACAGCAGCGACAAAATGATCCATTGAATATTGGTGAATTTAAGGCCACAAAAGCCTTCGTAGCGGGCAATAATTCGTTTGATGACCGCACTTACATAAGATTTTCGGTTTAATTTTTGGTAGATTGCAAAAAAATGTCTACCTTTGCAGCCGATTTTTCGGTCTGGTAGCTCAGCTGGATAGAGCAACTGCCTGGTCTTGGGTTCGAGTCCCAACCGGATCACAAAGTCTCAGAGTTTTATCTGAGACTTTTTTGTTTCTTAAAACCCTGAAAATAAAGGGATTATGAGGATCTCTACAACTCAGAACACTACAGAGTTTCATTTCCTTTAAAATTTTGGATTTCTCAAAAATCAGCTTATTATTAACCAAAAGTTTACCTCTGGTTTACCCGAGGTTTACCCCAAGAAACAAATAATGCTATGCTGACAATTAGAGCAGAAGTCCTAAAGGACAAAAAGAGAATGGATGGAACCTACAATGTAAAAGTACGATTCACCAAGGAAAAGAAAGTTAAACGTATCTCTACAAATCTTTTTGCAACCAAAGGAGATTTAACAGCTGACCTAAAGTTGAAAGAAGGTTCAATGATCAAGCAAGAGGCAGATCATCTTGTTTTGCACTACAGAACATTGCTAACAACTTTACATCTTGATTCTGAGAATTATGATGTTAATGAGATTGTGAATCGCTTGCTTAACAAAGATGAAGCAGAAAAGCCAATTGATTTCATAGAATTCTGTAAAAATTGGATTGCCACTTCTTCCAATAGAAGCAAGGATATATACACAACTAGTCTCAATGCCTTTATTAAATTTATCGGAAAAGAGGATTTGGACATTAAAGAAATAACAGTTGACCTGCTGGAGCAGTACCGTGACCATATAAAAAATGTACGCGCGCAAAGAGTAAAGAAATTGCTTGAAGAGGGGAAACGTATACCATCTAACCGTTCTCTTTCACTCTATCTTTCAAACATACGTCATTTATACAATGAGGCACAGAAGCACTTTAATAAACCCGATAAAGGTCTAATTAGGATTCCGCACAGTCCTTTTGAATATTTCAAAATTCCCAAAGAAGAGGTAACAAGAAAACGTGCAATATTACCTAAACAAATCAAGGAGATCTGGCAAATGCCCTACCAAAACACCCATAAAGGATATAAAGGCACATGCCGTTTTGACCTCGCTAAAGATTGCTTCATCCTTTCATTCTGTTTAATGGGAATTAATTCAGTTGACCTCTATAATGCCACTGAACTCAGAAGTAATCGACTTGTTTACAATAGAACAAAGACCAAAGATCGAAGACTTGATAAGGCAAAAATGGAGGTAACACTGCCCAATATGGTATTTCCGATTATTGAGAAATATAGAGATACTACAGGTGAACGACTTTTTAGGTTCTACAAAGATTATAGAGATTCCAGAGCATTCAATAAGGCTATCAATAATGGACTGAAAGAGATTGGCAAAAAACTTGGTATTGAAGATTTTGAATATTATGCCGCTCGTCACTCATGGGCTACTATAGCCCTCAACAAATGCGGGATTGATAAGTACACTGTCCATGCAGCCCTCAACCATGTGGATGAGTCCATGAGAGTCACCGACATCTACATTGAACGGGACTTCGTAAATGAAAATAAGGCTAATGCCAAGGTGATAAGGTACGTTTTTGGCTAATAAATCCTAAAATACTCCATCCAATTTTATACGGGTGGAGTTTTTTTCGTATTTTCGCTAAAAAATTAGATTATGCTGGATAGAGAGTATTTAAATCGGGTTATCCAAGATGAAAAATATGATGAGTTGGAAGGAATTGGTAATTTCACCAGGGCAGACGCTCAATATTATTAACATGGCTTTTTGATTCCCAACACCCTGTCTCTAGTATTTTCGTCCCAACTGCAATATTTCCTCTTGCTTGCAA
>CAJOGK010000047.1 GCA_905234145.1 uncultured Prevotella sp.
AATTATTTTGCAAGAAATCATCAAAAAAGGTTGTTGACAGTTGAAATACCCTAATGATTTTCAACTTGTCAACGTTAGAACTTGACAACGGTTCGCAATAATTATTCTTTGCTGGATCTTGGATTGTTAATTCTGCAAAGGTGAAACACTGAGTGGCTACAAATATTCAGAATTGGCTACAATTTGGCTACAAATTTGAAATGTGAGAAAAAGAAAAGTCCCGTAAGTCATTGATTTACAGGACTCTTTTTAAGGCGCTTCAGGATGGGCTTGAACCAACGACCCCCTGATTAACAGTTCGATTTGACCGATTTTTGATGACACTCAATGATACTTAAATATTTGATTATTAAGTAGATACGAAAAGTGCTAAATTTTGTGATAGCCCATAAAGCAGCAAGTTTGAAGGGGAGACCGTGCACAAACCGTGCACAGATTTCGTTTTCTTATTTGGCTAAAAGTATGTATTACAAAACGAATTAGCCGAATAAAACATCATAATGAGAAATCTTAAAATTGAATTATATTGGGCTTTTTGTGTTAATTATTGCAAGTTTTAGCCGAATATAAATATATTTTTATTATCTTTGCATCGTCTAATCAAATGTATAGGTTATGCTAATAGGACGAGAACGAGAAATAGGGCAACTAAAGTCTGCGTATCAGTCAGAATACTCAGAGTTCGTTGCCGTGTATGGACGAAGGCGCATCGGAAAGACGTTTCTTGTGCGTGAGACTTTCAACTACAAGTTCACATTCCAGCATTCTGGACTGGCAAAGTCAAAGATGCGCAAGCAGTTGGAAGCGTGGAAATCGTCTCTAAAAGATAGTGGTGGTACTCCCAGCCGAGTTCCCCGTAGTTGGCTGGAGGCTTTTGACCAACTAAAGGAACTGATAAACAAATCTCGTGAGAAGAAGAAAGTTATCTTCATCGACGAAATGCCTTGGATGGACACTAAGCGTTCAGACTTTGTACCTGCCTTGGAACATTTTTGGAATGGGTGGGCATCGGCAAGAAAAGACATTTTGCTGATAGTTTGTGGTAGTGCTACCTCATGGATCATCAATAAGATTATCAAAGATCATGGAGGACTTCATAATCGTGTCACTCATAAGATTCATTTGCACCAGTTCACTTTGAAAGAGTGTGAGCAGTATTCCCGTCAACTTAAACTTGGCATGACTAAAAAGCAGTTGACGGAGTGCTATATGGTGATGGGTGGAGTCCCTTATTATTGGTCTTTCTTTGACCGTAGTATTAGTTTTGCCCAGAACATAGATAACATGTTCTTTGCGGAAGATGCTCCGTTGAGAGGAGAATTTGACGAACTTTATTCTTCGCTGTTCCGCAACCCAGAACCATATATCCATGTGATTGACACGCTTGGCAAGAAACTGAGTGGAATGACCCGTGAGGAACTGAAAGAAAATGGAAAACTCTCTGCTAACGGTAATCTGACAAAGATTCTTGAAGACTTGGAATATTGTGGATTCATACGGCGTTACAGCAATTTAGGCAACACCTCCCATCGTTCGGTTTACCAGTTGATAGACTCCTATACCTTATTCTATTATATGTATATAAAGGTCAACAAGCATCAAGACCGCCATTTTTGGTCAAAGAATCTGGGTACGCCACAGCATAACACATGGTGTGGGTTGGCTTTCGAGCGTGTTTGCCTGATGCATATCGACCAAATCAAACGGGCCCTTAGTATCGCTGGCATCATGAGTAGCGAATTTTCGTGGCGTTCTCAAAAAACAGAATCAAGAGGTGCCCAAATAGACTTGCTGATAGACCGCAGTGATGATGTGATAGACGTATGCGAAATGAAATACTATGCAGAGGAGTATGCTTTCAACCAAGACGAATATGCCAAACTTCAAAACAGAATGCTCAGACTAGCAGAAGAGACAAAGACCCGAAAGGCAGTTCAGGCGATACTGATTACTACCTATGGCCTGAAACAGAATGAGTATTCAGACATCGTGCAATCTGTGGTTACGATGAACGATCTGTTTTTGGAGCAGATGAAATAAATGTAGGATAACATGGCAAGACCAATAAGCAAGAACGAATTGTTTTCGGATATAATAGGGAAGTGCTATATTAAGATGATGCTTGATGTGCGCAACCAGAAGCGTGTAGAGTCCAACGACAAGGGAAACCGCAAGTTCCCACTCTGCATTCGTTTCGTGATGGGTGACCGCTACTATTTCCGACTTGGAGAGGAATATTCCGAAGATGAGGTGGCTCGTATCATGGCATCAACAGGACAAGGTGAGGAAAAGAAGAATGGTGTTGAGCGTGACTTCGATCGTAAGAAGCGCCTCCGTGCTAAGTTCGACTTTTACGTTAGTACTGTGAGCCAACTGAATGAGAGTGGCATCCTGACACTCGACCGCATCAAAACTGCTTTGACGGGACGGAGTGAGAATTGCTCCTTTGTTTCCGTATGGCAAGACATTATCAATGAGAAGCGTAACAAGGGTAAGGCAGGAACGGCTGATAGTTACCAGTGCTCTTTGAACTCCTTCATGCAACATACAGGACTGACAGAATCAGATGGGTTTGCAGTAGATGAAGGAACCATTAACAAATGGGTGGAGGGCTTGAATCGTACTCTGGTAAATAGCACGACTCAGGGTATATACCTCCGTGCCTGTAGGGTTGCGGTTAACCGTTGCATTGCTGACGGTCACATGATGCCCAAAAACTATATGTTTGGCAAAAAGCGTGAGAAGATAGCAATTCCTGTGGGACTTTCGAGAAAATCTATGTTCCTGTCGGTAGAACAGATGGCCGAGTTATACGATCATTGGAGGCAACGAGACCTTACATTGCCGATATTCAACTCACGAAGCAAGGATGCCCAACCGTCTGCTGTCAAGACAGAGCAACAGCGGGAAATGGTGTACCAGTCATTGGCACTTTTCCTAATGCAGTATCTGTGTTGTGGCTGTAACCTGATAGACCTTGCTCTTCTGGAGTACAACAGTTTCTATTTCGACAACCATCAAAAGGCTTTTCGCTTCATTCGTAGGAAAACAGCCAATGAAACTTCAGATGGTGATGGAATGGAGGTTATTGTTCCCATCATTGAGCCTATGCGAGTTATTATTGATTCACTGGGTGCCAAACCCAAATTGGGCAGTAGGGTTTTCCCGTTCCTGTTAGGCGATATAGATTCCTTTGATGGAGAGGCTATCAGGAAGCGCATTCACCAGTGTAACAAGGATATTGCAGAACGAATGGCAAAAGTGGCTGCAGATATAGGCTGGACTGTAAAACCAACAGGAACATACGCCCGTCACTCATTCGCTACCAATCTTCATTCTGCCAAATTACCCATGCCATATATTTCTGATGCAATGGGACATAGCCTTGGCAACAGAGGGCAGATTACTATGCGCTATATCTCGCCTTACACTATTGATGAGCGCATCAAATACAATAATGTCCTCATGGGATTGGCCGATAGTCCAGAGCGGCCATCTTCCAAGAAGGAAAGACTGTTAGAGCAGCTTAGCAAATACTCTGCTGAAGATTTGAAATATGCCTTGCTCATGCTAAGAGAGCGGGAGTTGGATAACTTATAACATTGTTAGGGATAGCCCTTAACCAATAAGGAAATGGAAAGATTAAAGGAGTTTTTGACAAGATACCAGGAGATGAGCACCAACTTAGATTTGTTCATCAATAAACCGGATTCCTTCGGTTTGAAGCATCAGAAAGTTCTAACCCACTTCTATGATGACTATGGTGATACTAAGGTCTTTAGTGAAATCTTGCTTGACCTTGTGCTTAGCACGTCAAATGCGCACGGGACTCTGTTATTGTTGGATAGTATAAGGAAAGAAGCGGAACATACCATAGAACTCGTTGACAACAGTTGTGATGACCTCGATGCTGATATGGATATTGTTAATGGTGAGATAGAACTTCGCTATGTTGACGAGCTCAAGAGCCAAATTGCAGCAACATGCCACCTTGGGAATGAGTTTCTAAAGATTTCCAAATCCTTCAATGACAGCCAAGAAACCCTTGAAAAGATGAATATTCATAATGACGAGCAATATTGGCGTGAATATGACAGGAGGTTGGAAGAACATTACAAGGCAGTTGTGGCTCTTCATGAATTGTATGACAAGCACTGGCAATCGGTGTCTGAGGCAAAGAAATATGAAAAGAACGTTGCAGCCCCTATCTACGAAATGAGCAAGAGTTTTCTCTTCATTTTAGACAAGTACCAGCATTCGATTACAGAAAACAAGACAAGGGGAGAAGAATACTGTCTGCAGACAAAAGAAGAACAACATGATGCACATAGTGTTGGTAAGATAGTAAAACAGCCAGTCGAGAATGCAACACCATACTTTGAAATGGGTTTGATTTCTACTGTCTATAATGCTTGTGTTGGAGAGCAGTTTGTGGAAATGGCAGAAGTTGATTTCTACAACAATATCAATCTAATGAGTTCAATAGGAACATTGAAGATAAGAAATCAGGAGAAATCCCGTGTCTGCTATCTGATACACCTTCTCAGCGAACAATTGGAAAGATCCTGCCGTGAGGAATGGCGTACAGGTATTCTCTCTATGTTAGACATTGCCCCTCTTTATTACAAGTCCAAATACAAGGAGGCTGCAAACAGGTATTCCAGCAAGAAGAACAAAGAATTCGCAGCCGAAATGAAGAAAATCTTCGGATAATGGGCTGATACTTCTTGATTTTCCACGACATTTCCACTTATACCACCGAGAATTATTTTCGGTGGTATTTTGTTATTTGCTGATATTCAGAGAGTTTACTTGATTTTATTCCTTTGAGTAAAGTTAAGTGGTCTACTCATATACCACCTGAATTCATATGTACCTTTGCACCGTTCGAACAAAACAATTAACGCTCATTAGTTGGGCATAAGTCAAATTCTAAATAAGGTAACATGAACATGCAAGAAATTCTTTCAAAACCCATTTGGCAAATGACAGGAGAGGAACTTATTCAACTTCATAAGTATGCCATACAAACAACGAGTCAGACTTCTACGGCTGATACTGAAAACTCCAAGCGCTATGTCTATGGCATACCAGGCATTTCGCAGTTGTTTGGCTGTAGCATCCCTACAGCCAACCGCATCAAGAAGAGTGGTCGTATAGACAAAGCCATTACTCAAATTGGCCGTAAAATCATCGTGGATGCAGACCTCGCACTGCAACTGGCAGGGAAAGACTTCTGTAATCATCAATAAAATAATGAATGATGACAGATATTCTAACCCCACAAGGCATCCTCGACAATGCAACGGACTTCGGACTACGACTAAGTGGCACCGATTTCCCTGTCAGCATCTTTCCTCAACCCATGCAGCACATCATCACAGAACTGCATGAGTGCCAGAGTTTCCCCATTGACTATGTGGCAGCATCCATGTTGACCGCCATAGCCGTTGGGATTGGCAACACGCATCTGGTTCAGGTGAAAAGCGGATGGTTGTATCCTCTACACGGCACTTGTCGGCAGACCAGGAGCCAACAAAAGCCATCCCCTGTCCTTTGCAATGAAGCCGTTCCTCACCTACGACTATCAGCAAAACCTTCTGTTTGAGCAGGAGTATAAGGAATTCGAGAAATTGGTGCAGATGACCCGTAAGGAACGTAGCGAAGCTGGACTGGATGAATATCCACAGGAGCCTATACGCAAGCGCTTTCTTGTTTCCGACATCACCCCCGAAGGACTAAGCCTGATACACGCACAGAATCAGCGAGGTCTCTGCCTATGGGCTGATGAACTGTCAGCATGGTTCAAGAACTTCAACCGCTATAACAATGGTTCCGAGGAACAGTTCTGGCTATCTGTATTCAGTGCCAAGACAACCATCTCAGACCGCAAGAGCACAAGAAGTTCAGTATTCATCAAGCGACCATATATCTCCGTTATCGGCACTATTCAGAAGAAGGTGTTGGGTGAACTGGCTAAAGGAGAACGCTCATGTAATGGTTTCATTGACCGCATTCTGTTTGTACTTCCATCCGACCAGCAGAAGATACGTTGGAATGACCGAGAACTCTCTGAGGACATCGACCAGCAATGGGCAGACATCCTTTCAAGGCTGATAATGCTTGACTTTATGCCTTGTGAAGAGAATCCATACAAGATACTATGCTTTCAGCCTAAAGCACGTGCAGCCCTCTATGAGTACCAGCACAGACTGGCAGAAATGTGTGACACTGAAGCCAGCGAAGTCATTGTAGGTATCTATTGTAAGTTGGAAACCTATCTCATCCGTTTCTGTCTGATTCTCCAACTGGCACGATGGGCTTGCGGAGAGGCAGGCAAAGAAGCCATCGACAGGAAATCCGTTGAGAAAGCGATCCTGCTTACTGAGTATTTCCGAATGACAGCCCTTAATGTGCAGGGAATCATGAATGAGGAATCGCTGACTATGCAGCAACTTGCCATCCTTCACCAGTTGCCGAACCTGTTCACTACAGCCGAAGGGCTGGAACTAGCAGACAAGGAGGGAATGAAGGAGCGGGCTTTCAAAGACTTCCTGAGTCGGAACATCGGCATTCTGTTCAAACGGGAACGTCACGGAGAGTATTCAAAAATCTAAAGATTCACCCCTCGCACTTTCCGCACTTTCCACACTTTGCCCCGTCAAAATGCAGAAAATGCAGATAGTGCGACCCAACAAAAAAAGAGAAATTGCAATGAATGAATACCGATTCAGACTACAGCCCTATAAGGGTATCAGCACCAGGCACACTTGTCCTGAGTGCAAACAGAAGCGTTGCTTTTCGCGTTACATTGACACGGAGGGTAAAATCCAGTTCCCTTCATACGTATGAGCAGCGTTGTGGGTATCATTATACTCCCAGCGACTACTTCAAGGATCATCCACAGGAAAAGAAGCAACTATCAGAGGAAAGAACGCCAGTCTTCATCCCAAGAGTAACAGAACAGCCTAAGCCTATATCGTACATCCCGTTAGAGATAGTACAGGCTAGTATGCAGCACTACGAGGCTAACAACCTCTTCAGTTTTCTGTCTCTCAAATTTGGCAGGGAGCAGACAATGGAACTGATGAAGAGATACCATGTCGGCACATCCAAACACTGGCAAGGTGCTACCGTTTTCTGGCAGACAGACAGCAATGGCAAGGTAAGGACTGGTAAGATAATTCTTTACAATCCACAGACGGGCAAGAGAGTGAAGCAACCTTTCTGTCACGTCACATGGGTACACTCCGCCTTGCACATCACAGGCTTTAATCTCAAGCAGTGTTTCTTTGGGGAGAATCTTCTGATGTCGGAGAATGACAAGCCTATCGGACTAGTTGAGAGCGAAAAGACTGCTCTTGTATGCAGCGTCCATCTGCCTCATTTCACTTGGATAGCATCTGGTGGAAAGAACGGATGTCTCAACGAGGAATGTCTGAACATTCTTAGAGGAAGGACTGTCTCACTCTTCCCCGATCTCGGAGCAACGGACTACTGGAGAAGCAAGATACCGATGATGAAACAACTCGGAATCCATGCGCAGTTGTATGATTATCTGGAACGGGCAGCGACGGATGAGCAGAGAAAACAGGGACTCGACATAGCAGATTTCCTACTCGACATCGAGACCATAGAAGGCAAGTTGGAGCAGATGAAACTTGCAAATCAGTCAATCAATAAATTGATAAATCTGTTTCAATTACAACCAGTAAGTCCGTCAGTCGCTATCAAGACTGGCATCAACACAACGAGTACAGTTAGTGTAATGAGTAAATAGAGTCACTATTGTAAACAGGATCGATTAGGGAACATTCTGGGGATAGCAAGTTTATGGCGGTGTATTACATTCACCTCCCCACTTGCCACCCCAAAAGGCTGGAGGCTCCCGATGGTCACGAACATTATTCACCCAAAATCGAAAGAAAATGAAAAAAGCAAAGACAATCTCACTCCGACTGACAGAGCAGGAAAACTACTGGCTGAAGGCCCTCGCCCGACAGAGTGGAAGAACCCAAAGCGAAGTTGTCCGCTCATTGATTAAGAACGGACATGTCAAGGAACGCATCAGCAGGGACACGCTCATTATGTTAAGAAATCTGATGGGCGAAGCCACCAACTTAAACCAGTTGGCAAGACAGGCTAATGCCTACGGCTTTGGCATGATTGCCGATGATTGCCGCAGTCTGGTAGCACGTATTTCACAAATAGTAAAGCAGATTAAGGATGATAGGAAAGATAACTAAAGGCTCCGAGTTCGCTGGTTGTGTTGCCTATGTTCTCCGTGAGGACAAGGCAAGACTTCTTGCCAGCGAGGGTGTATCTGGTACTCCAGAAGAAATGGCAGAGCAGTTTGAATTGCAGACGTTACTAAACGGCAAGGTAAAGAATACCGTCGGACATATATCCCTCAGTTTCTCGCCTGAAGACGGTGACAGACTGAAGAATGACGACAAACTGATGGTAAAAATTGCTTACGAGTACATGAAGCAAATGGGCATACGAGAAACCCAGTTCATCATTGCCCGCCATACTGACCGCCAGCATCCGCATTGTCACATCGTATTCAACCGAGTTGATAACAACGGCAAGACCATTTCCGACAAGAACGACCGCTATCGTAACGAGAAAGTATGCAAGGCACTGACAGAGAAGCACGGACTCTATATGGCAGACGGCAAGGAGCATGTGAATACGGAACGGCTACGACCACATGACAAAGCCAAGTATGACATCTACGAGGCATTGAAACAAGAACTACCAAAGGTCACTTCATGGGAGCAGCTTCGTGAAGTTCTTCACAAGCAAGGGATCATGACAGAGTTCAAGTACAGCAGGACTGGCGGCAGAATTGAGGGTGTGAAATTCATCAAGGGCAAACATGTTTTCTCTGGTTCAAAGATTGACCGAAAATTCAGTTTTGCCAACATCGAGAAGCGATTGGAGCGTAACAAGAAGTTCCGGGAGAAATATCAGCAGACGCAGCGCACCTATGAACCGCAGCGTCCAACGGCAGTACCACGTCCACATGCCACACCCGTTCAGCGTGAAGAGCCGAAACCGAGGAATGAGGAAAGTGCCATTGAAAGTGTTGCCTCAGGAATCGGTAGTCTGTTCACCACTTCCGGCTACGATGCAACCGCAGCACAGGAGGCAGAGTTCGCAGCAGAGCAACGACGACTTAAGAAAAAGAAGAAACGTGGTATGAGGATATAACCAAACACCACGCAACAGACAACAATATTAACAATTAAAATTCAATTGATTATGAACAAGAATCTAATGTTCGATATTGCCGTGTACTTCTATCAGAACTACGGCATCAGTGTGGATGACATCGCATTTGAGAGACACCAAGTTGGCTTCAATGTGTCTATCCGCGAAAACGGTATCTACCTCTACATCCGCTTTTGGAAGCAGAGCAAGGGACGCGACGGACTACCAGACGAATGCGTCATCCTCGTTACGGCTAACTTCAAGACCCACGAGAAACGCAACGTTCGCAAACTCGCTAAGTTCTTGAATCTGGTTGCCCCTCGCTATGGCTATGAGTTTCTTGCCGTTGAGAATAACGACGAACTTAACAGCCATTTGAATCTGATGGAATTACAAGTCAAGCACAGCAGCCACTACCTGGCCCCACTCGGTGAGGATCTGGCAGAGCAATTGGAAGATTAGTGCCTACAATCGTCAGCCCCAAATCGTTAATTGGTTTGGGGCTATTAATTGACATAGCACATAATTAGTTTAGCATTTGAAAACAGAATTACTTAGTAAATCCTATGAAATTCTATATCTTTTCATTTTATATCACTTTTTTTTCGTATCTTTGCACCCGTACATAGTGATTATGACATGGTAGATGACAATAATAGCATTCATTGGATTATCGTGGATGTTGAGGTTGGTTTAAGCGACCAGAGAATTCACGATATAGGCGCATTGCGATTCGATGGTACCGTCTATCATGGTTGTTCTAAAGAAGACTTCTCTGTTTTTATGCATGATACGGATTATGTTTGTGGACACAACATCATCCATCATGATGCAAAATACTTGTTTCCTGAAAGTGAATGCAAAAAGGCAATAGTGGATACACTCTTTCTGTCACCTTTGCTATTCCCTGAACGTCCTTACCACAGACTTCTTAAAGATGATAAACTCATTAGTGAGCAGATGAACAACCCTGTGAATGACTGTGAAAAGGCGCGTGATTTGCTAATGGATGAGATTGCTTGCTGGCAGGCTTTGTCAGATAGGAAAAGAAGGATATTCACTACGTTACTTCACGGGAAAAGGGAATTTCAAGGTTTCTTAAGTATGGTAAAAGCAGAGCAAGCTAATGGAAACCTGTTTGCCTTAATCTGGAATGAATATAGAGGACGTATCTGCCAATATGCAGATATTACTGCCATTATAGAACAATATCCTGTAGAGTTGGCTTACGCATTGGCACTTATTGACACAACTGACGAGCGGTCTGTCACTCCTGGCTGGGTGCTTCATAACTATCCAGGAGTGGAATACGTGATAGGTGTTTTACGACAGCGGCACTGTCAGGAACCTGACTGCGAATATTGCAACCACTTCTTGGATATTCACGCTAATCTAAAGGCTTTCTTTGGTTACAACGAGTTCCGCACCTACGAAGGAGAACCTCTGCAGGAACGTGCCGCAAAAGCCGCTGTGGAGGGGCGCTCATTGTTAGCCATATTCCCCACAGGTGGCGGAAAATCGTTGACTTTCCAACTGCCGGCACTGATGGCAGGGCGGACGGTGCATGGACTGACTGTAGTCATATCACCCCTACAGTCACTGATGAAAGACCAAGTCGATAACCTTGCAGAGCGAGGCATCACAGATGCTGTTACCATCAACGGATTGCTTGACCCCATTACGCGGGCTTCTGCCATCGAGCGAGTACAGGAAGGAGAAGCCTCCTTGTTGTATATAGCACCTGAGATGCTTCGCTCGAAGACCATTGAAAAGATTCTCCTGTCGCGTCACGTGGTGCGTTTCGTGATTGATGAGGCACACTGTTTCTCTTCATGGGGACAGGATTTCCGTGTTGACTACCTCTATATCGGAAAGTTCATCAGCGAATACCAGAAAAAGAAAGGATGCAAGCAAACGATTCCCGTATCGTGTTTCACGGCTACTGCCAAACAGAAGGTTATTCAGGACATCTGCGATTATTTCAAGCAGACACTATGGCTCAACTTGGAGCTATACGCCTCAAAAGCCACACGCACCAATCTACAGTATGCAGTTGTTCATGCCGATACAGATGAGGAAAAGTATCAGAAACTGAGAGCATTACTTTCTGAATACGACTGTCCTGCCATTGTCTATGTGGCACGTACTCGTCGTACTCATGAACTATCGGCACGACTGACACGTGACGGTTATCGCGCCTTGCCTTTTAATGGCAAGATGGATACCGATGAGAAAGTGGCCAATCAAGATGATTTTATGTCTGGCCGCGTTCGGATCATTGTAGCGACATCGGCTTTTGGTATGGGTGTAGACAAGAAAGATGTGGGGTTGGTTGTGCATTATAATATCTCCGACTCTTTGGAGAATTATGTACAAGAGGCTGGACGAGCAGGCAGAGACCCTCAGCTGAATGCTCGTTGCTATGTGCTCTACAGCGACAGCGACCTTGACAAGCATTTTGTACTACTTAACCAGACCAAACTTAGCATCAGTGAAATCCAGCAGGTGTGGACAGCAATCAAGAGAATGACCAGACAACGCCCTCATGTTAGTTGCTCATCATTGGAAATAGCCCGTCAGGCTGGATGGAACGATGCTGTGCCAGACATTGAGACTCGCGTGCGGACTGCCATTGCCGCATTGGAACAGGCTGGATATCTGGAGCGAGGAAACAACATGCCACATGTCTATGCTACAGGCATCACGGTAAAAAACATGGATGAAGCTCGCCAACGTATCATGGAGTCGGTGCTTTTTGATAGTGAAGACCGCGAGAAAGCAATCAGGATTATCAAATCGCTAATTTCACAGAAGCACATTGCCAAGGCGCAGGATTCGGAAGGTGAGTCGCGTGTGGATTACCTGGCAGACATTCTTGGATTGACAAGAAGTGAGGTGGTTTCTGCTGTCATGCGAATGCGGCAAGAAGGCATACTTGCCGATAGCAAGGACATCACTGCCTACATGCTGGACGAGGGAGCGACAGAGCGAAAATCAATGATGACTCTTGAACGGTTTGCCAAGCTCGAAAGATATATTATCAGTCGCATTTCTGATGACGGACTAGTTATTTCTGCCAAGCAACTGAATGATGATGCTGTGAACTATGGAATCACAACATCCAACGAAAAGAGCATACGGACATTGCTCTATTTTCTCACCATCAAGGGATATATCCGCAAACAGGAAGACCCTGCACGTAATATCAGAATGACACGTCAGGCAGACTTAGACAAGACTGACAGCCGATGTGAAAAAAGGCACGAAATCTGCCGATTCGCATTAGAATGGCTTTATGGTAAATTGCAGGAATCGGCTAAAGAGGAATCGTCCAACAAGATGGTGCAGTTCTCCATTGTTAACCTGCTGAACCAGTTCAAGTCAAATGGGCAATCTTTTTTCACCTCACTTAAGGAGGTTCAAATAGAAGATGTGGAAGAGGCTCTTCTTTACTTGTCAAATATTGGTGCACTCAAGCTGGATGGAGGCTTCATGGTACTCTATAATGCAATGGCTATCCATCGGCTGAAAGATATGAAATTGCGTTATAAGCAGGATGATTATCGTATGCTTGACGAGTTCTACAAACAGAAGATCCAACAAGTTCACATAGTAGGTGAATACGCCAATCTGATGGTACGCAACTATCAGGCCGCCCAACAGTATGTACAGGATTATTTTCAGATGGACTACAAACGCTTCATCGCCAAATATTTCAAAGGTGAACGGGGACGGGAGATTCAACGGAACATCACGCCGAAGAAATACCAAAAGCTCTTCGCACAGCTTTCTGAGCGACAAAAGGAAATCATATCAGACAAGGAGTCGCGTTGCATTGTGGTAGCGGCAGGGCCTGGCAGTGGTAAGACACGGGTCTTGGTTCACAAACTGGCATCGCTCCTTCTGCTCGAAGACGTGAAGCACGAACAATTGCTTATGCTCACATTTTCCCGGGCAGCAGCTACAGAGTTCAAGCAACGGCTGATTGCTTTGATAGGCGAGTCTGCTCATTATGTGGAGATCAAGACCTTTCATTCTTATAGTTTCGATTTACTGGGACGTATCGGCAATTTGGAGGATGTGAGGGATGTCGTGGCAAGGGCTGCGGATATGATCAATCAAGGCGAGGTGGAGCCAAACAAAATCGGCAAAACGGTGCTTGTCATTGACGAGGCACAGGATATGAGTGCCGAAGAATATGCACTGGTAAGGGCTCTGATGAATGGTAATGAGGATATGCGCGTCATTGCCGTTGGAGATGACGACCAGAACATTTTTGAGTTCCGTGGCTCCAATTCGCAATTTCTCTACCAATTATCCAAGGAGCCAGACAGTCGCTTCTTTGAAATGACAGAGAACTATCGCAGTTCCAAGCATATAGTGGCTTTTGCCAATGCTTTTGTGAAGGGCATTGGGCGGAGGATGAAGGTGTCACCCATTGTCTCCATGAGCATTGAAGATGGCAATGTAGAAGTGATACGCCATGCGTCTCAGTATATGTATCAGCCATTAGTTGAAAACCTGATTGCACATAAAAGCAGAGGCACCTCTTGCATTCTGACCCAGACAAACGAGGAGGCTGTTGTGCTTGTTGCCCTGCTCAGAAAATATGACATACAGAGTAAATTGGTGCAGTCTATGGAGGGATTCCGCTTCTCCAATCTGGCCGAGGTGAAGTACTTGCTGAAGTACATTGCCCAAAGAGTGAAGACACCTCTAATCCCAAATGATCTTTGGGAAGAAGCAAAACGTGCCACTTTTAATATTTATGATGGTAGCCTGTGTCTGCCCTTAGTGAAACGTTGCATCGAGTTGTTTGAGCAGACCCATCGTACAAGATACCGGACAGACCTTTGGGAGTTCGTATTTGAGTCATCGGTAGAAGACTTCTGTGATGTATCTGATGCCGAGGTCGTCGTGTCGACGATTCACAAAGCCAAAGGCCGTGAGTTTGACGATGTATATATGCTTCTTGGCGACAGACCACATAAAGACGAGCAACTTTTCCGCCAATACTATGTAGGAATGACCCGAGCCAAGAACCGCTTGTTTATCCATACCAATGGTGAGCTCTTCTCTCGTCTGCCTGCTGATAAGAATCGTGTTGACAACCAGCAATATCCCATGCCAGAGGAAATCGTGCTGCAATTGTCGCACAAAGATGTCTTTCTGGATTTCTTCAAGCCCATCAAGAAAGAGGTGTTAGCCTTGCGAAGTGGTGATAACCTGACTTTAGAGGATAACTATATCCTTGCGCCTATAACCCATAGGGCAGTCGCCAAATTATCAACAAACATGCAAGCCACTCTATCTGCATGGAAGGAAAAAGGTTATCAAGTAAGTTCTGCTTCAGTCCGTTATGTTGTGGCATGGAAACCTAAAGATGCTCCAAAGGAAGAGTCCGAAACAGCAGTACTCTTAATTGACTTGACTTTGACAAAGTAAATCAAGTATCCCACCAGATTTCGTCCTCCTCGGTCCATTCTTCTTTTCCGATTATTATATTAAAGAAATGGGTGGCAACGTCTTTGCTCCCATATCGTTTGATGCTCATGTGGACGAACTTCCCGTTTTCAATCTTTATAGAGCATAACGCATAAGCACCAAATACCTGCTCTCCTTCATTGTTCGTACAGAGAACAATCAAATCTTTTTTATCAGGTATTATAGCTTTGTCAATCACATAATATTTTGCAAAGCTGTTGGAAGAAAACAAATTTCCTTCTTTCAGATTTTCTTTATAAATGTCGAGACCGTCTTCTGTTACCTCTTGGGGACAGCATGGAAATTCTGTCGGCGTTCTCCAGTATCTTTGCTTAGCCGATGGAGTAAGCGAATCTGACAAACCATCATATTCAGGCTCTTCTTTGATTTCCTCTTTCTTTCCAAAAGTTTTAGCAAGCCATTCTTCAGTATCCACCGTCACTCCTTCGTCTTCTAATGGAAAAGACGTATCAGAATCGCTTTCTTTTGGTTGAACATGGCTGGGTAATTCTTGAACATGATTCATGGGACGTGGAGAATTGCTGTTCAATGGTTTGTCAAATATCCAGTCGCCAACGTGGTGTTCATTCTTTTTGTAGTTTGGATTAGGTGCAGCAGTCTTAGCCCAGTTTTTCCAATTGTCTATGCAATTCTTTGCTTCTTCGGAAGTAACATTTTTCATCCATGAGAAATTCTTGTCCTCCGTTTCATATCCGTATAGCAAAGTAGGGTCGTTTAGGAAAGCTTCAACGCTACCACAAATCAATTCGACTTTCTTTCGTGTAATCTCATTGCATAATATGTTTTCAAGCTTCGTCAACCAGCGGAGATTGTCTGGCCTATTATTGTGGCGGTTCGTGTCTATATGGTCAACTACATGCTGACCACTTGGAGCTTCACCATGAAAAGCGGTTGCAACAATTCTATGAACTCTTTCACCACAGAAATCCATATAGCCTGTAACAACATTTGGTGTACCGAAACTCCAAACGTCGTCGAGTTTGCGTTTACGCATCCCCTCACGTTGGTGTCGCATGACGGCTCCATTATCACGAGCTGAATAGTGCTCGTCTTTGTAGATACAGTCCTTTACTTCGTTGAAATCATCGACACTCACCATAGCTTATTCTTCCTCTTCTTCAATCTGCTCCTTAAACTGGCTGATGGCCTCTTGTATTTGATTGTATTCCTCGACTTCTAAAGAGTATCGGATTTCGGTAAAATTCTCGTCAATGAAGAAAATGGTATTCCCAATCAGCGTATTTCCAGCGTTATTGTCGGCACGGTAGTTATGCACAGCCTTATATCCGATGAACGTCTGTTCGCCTTGCAGCATCTTTGCAACCTTCTCGTATTGCTTCCTGCCTTTCGTCTTCAGTTTCTCAATCTTGGCATTTGCCTCTTCGTATTCCTCCTTGGCTTCTTGATATTCATTTCTTCCAAAAGCAGATTGATACGGGCCGCTCCATATAGACATAGAGGATTTTGCATGTTTCGCTTTCTCCTCTAACTCGGCATATTCATTGTTCATTTTTCCTAACTCTGCCAGTTCTTCAAAGAAAGCAGGGTCATCATAAGGTGCAAAGGCACTGTCCACTTTCGTCTCAACAGGCTTGTAGGTCTCAGGCTTATAGAGCGTCTTCTTCAGACTCTCCTTAATGAGCACTTCGGCTTTTTGCTCTTGTGACTGACCGCAAGCCACCATTATCACTGCTACAAGTGCCAAATAAAATATCTTCTTCATAATCGTTGGATTTATAAGTCGTCCATTGCTTTAGCTCTGATTGTTTCGCCATTGATTTTGTCAAAATATGATAAGAGGACATAACTTGCAGAAAAACTATTATGACCTATGTATAGTTGTATCTTGCCTTTAGTTGTTTCAAATGTTGTAATATACTTACATCTGTCCATTCCAACTTCATGCATCCTTGAATTATCATCTCTGGGCTCCGAGTAGCCTTGGAATTCTTCTATGACGTCAACCGGCTCACCATATTTTTCTGTCAGCATTTCTTTTAATGAAAAATAGTTGTTTGCTAAAGTTGCCCATGTCTCACAATTCGGGAATATTACGGTAATCTTGCTTACTAAGTCTTTTTGTTTTAATGTAGCCACACCTACGGTGCAACCTTTGTACGCAGCAAAATCCCCTTTAAGAAGAGCAATACCATCCTCTGTACCGAGATAGGTGAACCCCTTCTGTTTCATTTTCTGTACATATTCATTCAGCGTTCCATCGATGGGCACCCCCTTAAATGAAAGGTGAGGAGATTCTGTCTGTGCTAATGTGGTCAGCGACATCAGCATGACCGTCAATGATAAAATAATCTTTTTCATATCAATCAGTTTTAGTTTTACTTTGTTCAACTGAAATGCGCAGGCCATTTCTACGCACTTCCGGCTCACCACAAGCCATTGCAACCGTCGAAACGCCTGCGCATGATGCGCCGACGCTCTTGTTGCAATTTGGCTCTTTTGTCCGAGGTGGTGATTGGAAGTGTAGAGCCTAAAATGTCTGTGTCTTTATAGAACACATGTGCAAAGGTACAAAAACTATTCCACATTATATAGTAATAAGGTGTAATTTAAATCAATTTTAACCCTCTGTGACTGATTTCTCTTTCTAACATGTTGATTTCATGCCAAAAGCACATTACCCTATAGGCAACGCTCTTTTTGCAAACACCACAAGCAGAAGAAGAGTGCTGCAATGACACAGAAAGAGAACTTTCAACTCAACATTGCGGCACATATCTTCGTGATAGCTTGTGAGACAAGCCGTTTTTGAGCGATGAATATGAGTGCCGAAGATGGGGTATGAAAGGCGGTGAGATTGTTCAGATTGAGGGTGAGACCGTGCACAAACCGTGCACAAGGAAAAGAAAAAGGAGTTACGATTCTCGTAACTCCTTGATTTTTATGGCGCTTCAGGATGGGCTTGAACCAACGACCCCCTGATTAACAGTCAGGTGCTCTAACCAACTGAGCTACTGAAGCTGGTATTGCTGTTAAGCGGGTGCAAAAGTACGGCGAATTTTTGAAACTACCAAACTTTTCGGCAAAAAAATTATCGAAAACCTAAAATTTTCGCAAAAATCGGCCAAAAATGGCGGTTTTATGACGAGAATCATGTAATTTTGCAGCCATAAACAAGAAAATAGATAAGGATATGAAAAGATATATTTTCGCATTCACGATGCTGCTGGCTGCCTCGCTGTCGGTTCAGGCTCAGAAAAAGAGCGACCATAACTTTGAGGTGGGCAAGCATCTGGATATTATGAACCACGTGTATAAGAACCTCGATTTGCTCTACGTGGACACCATCAATCCCAAAGACGTCATCGGAACGGGTATCAACGCCATGTTGCGCAGTCTTGACCCTTACACGGAGTATTATGCCCAAGACGAGACTAAGAATCTGCGCATGATGCTAACAGGCAAGTATGCGGGTATCGGTGCCCTGATACGTAAGCACCAGAAGCTGAATCGCATCGTAATCGATGAGCCTTACGCCAATATGCCTGCTGCCGAGGCTGGCTTAAAGAAAGGTGACATCATACTGAGCATCGACGACGAGATGATGACAGACAAGGAAGTGGGCTACGTGAGCGACCATCTGAGAGGCGAGCCAGGCACCAGCTTCCTGCTGAAAATCATGCGTCCATCAACAGGCAAGATGATGAGCTTTAAGATTACCCGCAGAAACATCAAGCTGCCTGAGATGCCTTACTATGGTATGCGCGAGGGCAACATCGGCTACATCAATCTGAACCAGTTTACCGAAGGTTGCGCCAAAGAGTTGCGCAGAGCCTTTGTAGACCTGAAGAAGCAAGGTGCCACATCGCTGATACTCGACCTTCGCAGCAATGGCGGTGGTTCTGAGCAGGAGGCAGTAGACATCCTGAATCTCTGGTTACCCAAGGGCATTACCGTGGTAGAAAACAAGGGTAAGATTAAGCAGGCCTGCAAGGAATATAAAACAAGGGTTGAGCCTGTAGACACGTTGATGCCACTCGTGGTGATGGTAAATGGCGAGACGGCCAGTGCCAGCGAGATTACCAGCGGTGCCCTGCAAGACTTGGATCGTGGTATAATAATAGGTACGCGTACGTACGGAAAAGGATTGGTGCAGATACCCATCGACCTGCCCTACAATACGAATATGAAGGTAACCACCTCGAAATACTATATTCCCAGTGGTCGCTGCATTCAGGCTATCAACTACAAGAAAGGCAGTGGCGGCTATCGCGAGCATATCCCCGACTCGCTCACAAAAGTGTTCTACACCCGTAATGGCCGAGAGGTGCGCGATGGCGGAGGTATCAAGCCCGACTTGGAGGTAAAGGCCGATACCATTCCAAACATCGCTTTCTATCTGTCGGCTAGCGGACAGGATTCTACTGAGGTGATGTTCGACTACGTAGTAGATTACATTGCCAAGCATCCCACGATTGCTCCAGCCAAGGAATTCCATCTGAGCGATGCTGATTGGCAGGCGTTTAAGGCGAGAGTAGTAGAAAGCGGTTTTGCCTACGACCCTGTGAGCAAAAAACAATTTGCAGAACTCGTAAAGACCGCTAAGTTTGAGGGCTATTACGAGGATGCCAAGCAGACCTTTGACGAGCTGGAGAAGCAGTTAAACCATAATGTGGCCTTCGATCTGGATAAGCACGAGAAAGTGCTCCGTCAGTTGGTTGAGCAGGAAATCATTTCTGCCTATTACTATCAGGCAGGTACCATCGAGGCAGGTCTGAATTACGACAAGCAACTGAAAGCAGCCGAAAATCTGCTGAAATCGCCTGAAGAATATCAAAAATTGCTCGCTCCAAGCACCAAGAATTAAAAATATTCAGCGATATAGCATAAAAAATCGACTAAATATTTGGAAGTTAGCGGGAAAATGCTTAATTTTGCACCCGTTCAGCGGAATGAGAGGCTCGCAAGAGTCTCTCATTTTCGATATATAATGCTTTTGATTAATGATTAATAAGGAAACAATTCAAACATTGACGGAAGAGTGGTTGCAGGGCAACGATTACTTCCTTGTAGACATCAACTTTGCAGCTGATGACAGAATCGTAATTGAGATTGACCATGCCGATGGCGTATGGATAGAAGACTGCGCAGAACTGAGCCGTTTTCTGCAGGAGCGCCTTGGCGACGAACTGGGAGAATATGAACTCGAAGTAGGCAGTGCCGGACTGGGACAGCCTTTCAAAGTAGCCCAGCAATACCAGAATCACATTGGCGACACCGTAGAGGTGCTTGAGGCCAATGGCAAGAAAGTGCAAGGCATATTGAAAGCGGTTGACGGTAGAAACTTTACGGTTACCGTACAGGAAAAGCAGAAACTGGAAGGCAAGAAGCGCCCTACCCTCGTAGAAATCGACAAGACTTACTCGATGGACGAGGTAGAATATGCCAAGTATCTGCTGGCATTCAAATAAAGGTAAAAAGGTAAGAAAGTAAAAAAGTAAAAAAATAAAATATCAAAATGGCAGTTAAGAAAGAAGTGAAAGGCCCCTCAATGATTGAGACCTTTCAGGAATTCAAGGAAACTAAGAACATCGACCGTCTGACTTTGGTGAGTGTGCTGGAAGAGAGCTTCCGCAACGTGATCGCAAAAATCTACGGCTCGGATGAGAACTTTGACGTAATCGTCAACCCCGACAAGGGCGACTTCGAGATTCATCGCAATCGTGTGGTAGTAGCTGATGGCGACGTGGCTGATGAGAACAAGGAGATTGCACTGAGCGAGGCTCAGAAGATTGAACCCGACTACGAGGTAGGTGAGGAAGTGAGTGAGGAGGTGAACTTCCAGAAGTTCGGCCGTCGCGCTATTCTGAACCTGCGCCAGACACTGGCTTCAAAGATTCTGGAGCTAGAGCACGACTCTCTGTATCAGAAGTATAAGGATAAGGTAAATACCGTTGTTAGCGGTGAGGTTTACCAGATTTGGAAGCGCGAAGTATTGCTGATGGACGATGAGGGTAACGAGCTGCACTTGCCAAAGGCTGAGCAAATTCCTTCAGACAACTATCGTAAGGGTGAGACCATCCGTGCCATCGTAAAAGAGGTACAGAACGAGAACAACAATCCTCGCATTATCCTTTCTCGTACATCTCCTATCTTCCTGGAGCGTCTGCTCGAGGCTGAGGTTCCCGAGATTCAGGACGGCTTGATTACCATCCGCAAGGTGGCTCGTATGCCAGGTGATCGTGCTAAGGTCGCCGTAGAGAGCTATGATGACCGTATCGATCCAGTAGGCGCTTGCGTAGGTGTGAAGGGTAGTCGTGTACATGGTATCGTTCGCGAGCTTTGCAATGAGAACATCGACGTGATCAACTACTCGTCAAATGTTCAGCTCTACATTCAGCGTGCTTTGAGTCCTGCTAAGGTTACCAATATTATTCTCGACCAGGAGAACCGCAAAGCTGAGGTTTACCTGCAGCCCGAGGAGGTATCACTGGCTATCGGACGTGGTGGTATGAACATTAAGTTGGCTTCAATGCTTACCGAATATACCATAGATGTATTCCGTGTGGTTAATGAAAACGAGGCCGATGAGGATATCTATCTGGATGAATTTGCTGATGAAATCGACCAGTGGGTTATTGATGCCATCAAGGCCATTGGTCTGGATACTGCTAAGGCTGTACTCAACGCTCCACGAGAGAGACCTTGAGGAGGAAACTGTTGATAATCTTCTGGAGGTGCTCCGTGCGGAGTTTGAATAAATCGTAAATCGTAAATCAGTAAATCGTACATAACTAGATGGGTGTTAGATTAAATAAAGTATTAACAGAACTGAATATCGGACTTCAGACGGCTATCGATTATCTGAAGGCCAAGAAGAGCCTGGGTGATATCAAGGACGACGCCAATGTAAACACCAAGATCAGCGACGAGCAGTATGATGCTCTCGTACGTGAGTTCAAGGGTGACAAGGACGTGAAGACCCGCGCAGGCATGATCTTCCCCAAGAAGGAGAAGAAACAGAAGGAGAAGCCCGAACCAGTAGCTGTTGTAAAAGAAGAGACTAGACAGACGTTTACCCCACTGGGCAAAATAGACCTCGACAGCATTGGTAAGCCAAAGGCTCAGGAGCCAGCAAAAGCGCCCCAGCCAGAGCCAAAGCCAGAACCCAAACCCGAGCCGAAGCCAAAGCCCAAAGTGGAAGCGCCTAAGCCTGTAGAGCAGCCTAAGCCCGTAGTAGAAGAGAAGCCCCAACCAGTGGTAAAGGAAGAGAAGCCAGAACCAAAGGTTGAAGCACCAAAACCCGAAGCAAAGGCAGAGGCACCGAAGCCCGTTGTGCCAGAGCCAAAGGAGGCCACAGAGGATGCCAGCGTGTATAAGCTGAAGACAGAACAGGCCGCAGTACCCAACCTGAACGTGGTCGGTAAAATCGACCTCGACTCGCTGAATCAGAGTACTCGTCCGAAGAAGAAATCAAAGGAGGAGCGCCGTAAGGAGCGCGAGGAGAAGCAGGCTCAGCTGCATAATGGCAATGGTGAAAAGAAGAAGCGCGAGCGTATTCGTGGCGGTAAAGAGCGTATTGACATTGAGGCTGCATCGAAGCAGGACAATAACAACGGTAATAAGAAGAACAAGAATAAGGGTGGCAACCAGAACTTCCAGGATGGTGGCAATCAAGGTGGCGGTAAGAACAAAAAGAAGAATCGCCCCATTAAGCCATTGGAGGTTGACGACGAGGCAGTAGCCCGCCAGGTAAAAGAGACCCTGGCCCGCTTGACTTCAAAGAACCAGAACAAGAAGGGTGCCAAGTACCGTCGTGAGAAGCGTGATGCCGTAGCTGAGCGCATGCAAGAGGAGATGGAATCACAGGCAGCAGAGAGCAAAGTACTGAAGCTGACTGAGTTTGTAACCGTTTCTGAGCTCGCCACGATGATGAACGTAGGTGTAAACCAGGTTATCGGTACATGTATGAGTATTGGTATCATGGTATCTATCAATCAGCGACTGGATGCAGAAACTATCAACATCGTAGCTGAGGAATTTGGTTTCACCACTGAATATGTATCTGCTGAGGTTCAGAATGCCATTACTGAGGAGGACGACGATGAGAACGATCTCGTAACTCGCGCTCCAATCGTAACGGTGATGGGACACGTAGACCACGGTAAGACTTCACTGCTCGACCACATCCGCAATACCAATGTGATTGCTGGTGAGGCTGGTGGTATCACCCAGCATATCGGTGCCTATAATGTAACACTGAAGGATGGTCATAGCATTACCTTCCTCGATACGCCTGGTCACGAGGCATTTACGGCCATGCGTGCCCGTGGTGCTCAGGTAACGGATATCGCCATCATCATCGTTGCAGCTGATGACTCCGTGATGCCTACTACCAAGGAGGCTATCGCTCACGCTCAGGCTGCTAACGTACCGATGGTGTTCGCTATCAACAAGATAGATAAGCGTGAGGACTTGGCCAATATGAACCTGCTCGTAGAGGAATGGGGTGGTAAATATCAGTGTCAGGAAATCAGTGCCAAGAAGGGTATTGGTGTCTACGAACTGCTGGAGAAGGTGCTGCTCGAGGCTGAGATGCTCGACCTGAAGGCTAATCCTAACCGTAAGGCGACTGGTAGTATCATCGAGAGTTCGCTCGATAAGGGTCGTGGCTATGTATCTACCGTGCTCGTATCGAATGGTACACTGAAGATTGGTGATGTAGTGATTGCAGGAACTGCTTGGGGTCGTGTTAAAGCGATGTTCAACGAGCGTAACCAGCGCATTGAGAAGGCTGGGCCTGCTGAGCCCGCTATCATTCTCGGTTTGAACGGTGCACCTACTGCAGGTGATTCGTTCCACGTAATGGAATCGGAACAGGAGGCACGCGAAATCGCCAACAAGCGTATTCAGCTTCAGCGCGAACAGAGCTTGCGTACCACTACCAAACTTGGTCTCGACGAGCTGTCGCACCGTATCGCTCTGGGCGAGTTCCACGAGTTGAATATCATCGTGAAGGGTGATACCGACGGATCTATCGAGGCTCTGTCAGATTCGTTCATCAAACTTTCTACCGAGAAGGTTCAGGTGAATGTGATCTCAAAGGCTGTGGGTCAGATTTCAGAGAACGATGTGATGCTGGCTTCTGCATCAGAGGCGATTATCATTGGTTTCCAGGTTCGTCCTTCTGCCGATGCCCGCAAGGCTGCTGATCGCGAAGGCGTTGAAATCAACACCTATTCTATCATCTACGATGCTATCGACGATGTGAAGCAGACCATGCAGGGTATGCTTGATAAGGTGAAGAAGGAAATCATCTCAGGTGAAATCGAGGTTAAACAAGTATTCAAGATATCGAAGGTTGGTACCGTTGCCGGTGGTCTGGTTACCGATGGTAAAGTACACAACAAGGATAAGGCCCGTGTTATCCGCGATGGTATCGTGATCCATACTGCTCCTATCGACGCCCTGAAGCGTTACAAGGACGACGCCAAGGAAGTGGCAACAGGCCTGGAGTGCGGTATCTCACTGGTTAACTTCAACGACATCCAGGTAGGCGATATCATCGAGACCTTCACAGAGATCGAGGTAGAACAGAAACTGTGATTGATTAAGACAACGGATTTTACGGATTAAACGGATTATTGCAAACAATAGATATCAGTGAAATCCGTGTAATCCGTTGTTGAAAAAATATGGAGAATCAAAGTAATAATGAGTTTGTCCGGAAGGTGGCTGAACAGAAGTACGAGTTTGGCTTTACCACGGATGTACATACAGAAATCATCGAGAAAGGGCTGAACGAGGATATCGTTCGGCTCATCTCTGCTAAGAAGGGGGAGCCCGAGTGGATGCTCGAGTTCCGCCTGAAAGCATTTCGCTATTGGCAAGAGCAAACAGAACCTAAATGGGGACATGTGCATGTGCCTCCGATTGACTATCAGGCGATATCGTATTATGCCGACCCTTTAGCCAAGAACCCCAAAGGCGACGGTAAGATTGATCCTGAGCTCGAGAAGACTTTCGACAAACTGGGTATTCCCTTGGAAGAGCGCCTCGCTTTAAGCGGTAACACCGCTGTAGATGCTATTATGGATAGTGTCTCAGTAAAAACCACCTTCAAGGAGAAGCTGCGCGAAAAGGGTGTTATATTCTGTTCGATTGGCGACGCCATCAAGGAGCATGGTGATTTGGTGCGCCAGTATCTGGGTACGGTCGTACCTTATAAAGATAATTTCTTTGCAGCACTTAATTCAGCAGTTTTCAGCGATGGTTCGTTTGTTTATATCCCCAAGGGTGTTCGCTGCCCAATGGAACTCAGCTCGTATTTCCGCATCAATGCACGTAATACGGGTCAATTTGAGCGTACGCTGATTATTGCCGATGACGATGCCTACGTATCGTATCTCGAAGGCTGTACAGCCCCGATGCGCGATGAGAACCAATTACATGCCGCTATCGTAGAGATTATCGTGATGAATCGTGCGGAAGTGAAATACTCTACCGTTCAGAACTGGTATCCAGGCGATGAGAACGGCAAGGGTGGCGTATTAAATCTGGTAACCAAACGAGGCGATCTGCGTGGTGTAGACAGCAAACTTTCTTGGACGCAGGTAGAAACGGGTTCCGCCATCACTTGGAAATATCCTTCGTGTATCTTACGAGGTGATAACTCGCAAGCTGAATTCTATTCTGTTGCTGTGACGAATAATTATCAGGAGGCTGATACGGGTACCAAGATGATTCATATTGGCAAGAACACCAAAAGTACAATTATCTCGAAGGGTATCTCTGCTGGTCATTCGCAGAACTCCTATCGTGGATTAGTGCGTGCGGCTGCTACGGCTGATAACGCCCGTAACTATTCAAGTTGCGATTCGCTATTGCTGGGTTCTGATTGTGGAGCGCATACCTTCCCTTATATGGATGTACACAACGATACAGCCGTATTCGAGCACGAGGCTACCACCTCGAAGATCTCTGAAGATCAGCTCTTCTATTGCAATCAGCGAGGCATTCCCACAGAGCAGGCCGTAGGACTTATCGTTAACGGCTACGCCAAGGAAGTTATCCAGAAACTCCCCATGGAGTTTGCCGTCGAGGCTCAGAAATTACTTAGTGTATCATTAGAAGGAACTGTAGGATAATGAATATGATTCAGAAACTATTCGGATTTGATCCCTCCACAATGACATTGCGCAAGGAGGTGATTGGTGGTATTACTACCTTTTTGACGATGGCTTACATCCTTGCTGTCAACCCAAGCATACTCTCAGCAACAGGTATGGATGCAGGTGCAGTGTTTACAACCACATGTATTGCTGCTGTTGTAGGTACGCTGGTGATGGCACTCTATGCCAAGTTACCTTTTGCCTTGGCGCCTGGTATGGGATTGAATGCATTCTTTGCATTTACCGTAGTGCTCACCATGGGCTATACTTGGCAATTTGCACTTACCGCTGTGTTGATAGAGGGATTGATATTCATCCTGCTCACCATTACTGGTTTGCGCAAACATATTGTTAATGCTATCCCTTTGATACTGCGCCGAGCCATCAGTCCCGGTATCGGATTGTTTATCGCCTTTGTTGGTCTGAAGGGCGCTGGTATTGTAAGTGCATCAGAAGCTACATTCATCACACTGGGCAATCTGCACGATCCTGCTGTGTTGCTGGCGATATTTGGCATTATTCTGACTGCATGCTTGCTGGTTAGAAAGGTTACTGGCGCATTGCTTATCGGTATTCTGGTAACTACCATCGCTGGTATCCCTCTGGGTGTTACCAATTATACGGGCATCATGTCAGCACCCCCATCAATCAGCCCTATCTTCTGGCAGTTTGAGTGGCATAATATTCTTTCGGTAGATATGGTGGTAGTAGTACTCACCTTCCTGTTTATCGATATGTTTGATACCATCGGTACCCTTATCGGTGTATCAAACCGTGCCGGCATGGTAGATGACAACGGTAATGTAAAGAACTTGAATCAGGCCTTTATGGCTGATGCCATCGGTACTACTGTGGGTGCTATGCTGGGAACATCAACGGTAACGACATACGTAGAGAGTGCCTCGGGTGTAAATGTAGGCGGTCGATCAGGACTGACGAGTTTAACTACTGCTATCTGCTTTGCAGTAGCACTGCTCTTTGCACCATTATTCCTTGCTATCCCTGCTCAGGCCACAGCTGCAGCACTGATATTGGTGGGTGTGATGATGATGCACGACATCCGTAAGGTCGACTTCTCTGACTATGTTACGGCTATACCTTGTTTCGTTTGCATCGTGCTGATGCCACTTACCTATAGCATATCCGACGGTATCCTGATGGGTGTGATCTCTTACGTACTGATCCACTTATTGTCAGGCACTCTTAAAGATAAGGACGAGCGCAACAACATTAACTGGGCCACTATCCTACTGGCCGTATTGTTTGTTTGCCGATACGCATTCCTGTAAATAGAATGAATAAAATAGTATGTTAGAAGTTAAAAACTTACACGCCAAGATTGGCGACAAAGAGATATTAAAAGGCATCGACCTCGTGATTAAAGATGGTGAGACGCATGCCATCATGGGACCTAACGGTTCTGGTAAGAGTACGCTGAGTGCTGTGCTTGTGGGCAATCCGCTCTACGAGGTGACTGAGGGCGAGGCTTACTTCAACGGCAAAAACCTGCTGGAGATGAAGCCAGAGGATCGTGCACACGAAGGCTTATTCCTGTCGTTCCAGTATCCTGTAGAGATTCCAGGTGTGTCGATGACCAACTTCATGAAGGCTGCCATCAACGAGAAGCGCAAGTATCAGGGGTTAGAGCCTATGAATGCCGCAGAGTTCCTAAAGCTACAGCGCGAAAAGCGTAAGATTGTGGAGCTCGACTCCAAGCTGGCTAACCGCTCCGTAAACGAGGGCTTCAGCGGTGGTGAGAAGAAGCGTAACGAAATCTTCCAGATGGCGATGCTGGAGCCAAAACTGAGCATTCTTGACGAGACTGATTCTGGTCTGGATGTAGATGCGATGCGTATCGTAGCTGAGGGTGTGAACAAACTTCAAACACCCGAGACTTCTTGCATCGTGATTACCCACTATGATCGCTTGTTGGAGATGATTCGTCCGCAATATGTTCATGTGCTTTATAAGGGTCGTATCGTCAAGACGGGTGGCCCAGAGCTGGCTGTTCAGATTCAGGAGCACGGTTACGATTGGATAAAAGAAGAAATTGGAGAAGAGTAATGGGTAGCGAACAACAATATATTGATCTCTACCAGCAGGCACACGAGATGATTTTCTCGCATGCGCCTGCGGAGATGAATGCCGTGCGCGATCAGGCTTTTGAGCTTTGGGCTTCCCTTCAAAAAAGGTGGAGCGCTATAAGTATACCGATGTCCAGAAGTTGTTTGCGCCCGACTATGGTGTTAATCTGAATCGCTTGCAGATTCCCGTTGACCCCTATGAGGCTTTCCGCTGCGATGTTCCCAACTTGAGCACAAGCCTTTATTTCGTGGTGAACGATGCTTTTTATAGAGGTGAGAGGTATGAAGTAAGAGGTGAGAGAATACCTCATGCCAATCCGCATCTGCCTGAAGGTGTCATCGTGGGATCGCTGCACGATTATCCTGAACTTTTGGCTAAGTACTATTCGAAACTAGCTAAGACGAGTGAAGATGCCATCACGGCCCTCAACACCATGCTGGCCCAAGATGGTATGCTGGTTTATGTACCCAAAAATATAAAGGTAGACCGTGCCATTCAGGTCATTAATATCTTGAAAGCTACACCTCAGAATGCCCAGCGAGTGGTACCCGATTTGATGGTGAATCGCCGTGTGCTCATTGTGCTCGAAGAAGGTGCTGAAATCAAGATGCTTTTCTGCGATCATGCAGCTGACGATAAAAACTTCCTGGCTACACAGGTGATTGAAGCCTATGTAGGCGAGAATGCATCGCTCGATCTTTATTGCATGGAGGAGACCCATCATAAGAATGTACGCGTGAGCAATGTCTATATCGACCAACAGGCCAATAGTCGTGTCAATCACAATGTCATCACCCTCCACAATGGTACCACCCGCAACAAGCTCGATCTTACCTTCAGTGGTGAGGGAGCCGAGTGCCAATGCTATGGTTGCGTGATAGCCGATAAGCAGCAACATGTGGATAACAACACCCTGATTACCCATAAGGTGCCGCATTGCACCAGCAACGAGCTTTATAAATACGTGCTCGACGATAAGGCCGTAGGTGCCTTTGCTGGTCGTGTACTGGTAGAGCATGGGGCTCAGAAGACCATCTCGCAGATGACCAATCAGAATCTCTCTGCCACCAAAGAGGCCCGTATGTACACCCAACCTATGCTCGAAATCTATGCTGATGACGTGAAGTGTGCTCATGGTTCTACCGTTGGTCAGCTCAACGATGCTGCCCTCTTCTATATGCGTCAGCGAGGCATTTCGCTCCAAGAGGCCAAGTTGTTACTGCAGAATGCCTTTATCAACGAGGTCATCGACAAGATGCAGCTCGAACCCCTGCGCGATCGTTTGCACTATCTCGTTGAAAAGCGATTCCGTGGCGAGCTCAACAAATGTGCAGGTTGCAAGCTTTGCAAATAAATCATTCGCTGCTATAATCCCTCGTATACAACTCGTATGTTAGCTTTAGCCAGATGAATACCACTGGCAAAGCTTTCAATGAGTAGGGCTTTATTAGTTCGCGCCAGATTTGTTTGGGGAACAAATCAGATGGCGACATCGACGTGATGATAAAGGCGAAAATCATCAAAGCCAAATCCCACTTATTCCGCTTCCAGGGCACTGTGGTATACCAGATAGCCACACCTGCCATCGCAATAATATAGCCATACGACTCTGAGCCCGTACTGAATAATACCACAAACATCAGTACCGATGCCAGCATGGCCTCGCGGAAGGCCATGTTCTGATACTGCTGAAGGCGCAGATAAGGAATACAGAAGGCGATAACGCCAGGAACAATGAGCCACAGGTCGCTATAGCTGGCAATACCCGATACCTTCCTAACGATACCTAGTAATGAGATATTCTGACCTGCAGCAAACTGATTCAGATCGTTTTTATGTACAAGCACGTCGTACCATGCATGATACTCCTGCCATACATAATCCACCCCAAAGACGAGCATCGGCAATACCAGCAAAATGATAGTCCATGCTACGACCCATCCTGCAAACTTAAGCTTATGGCACGAGAAGAAGAAAAAGGCCAGTCCCACGATGCCGTAAATCTTAGTCACAGTGCCCAGAGCTATGAGCAAAGCAGCCCAGAAATCCTTCTCTTTCTCGATAAAGTAAAAGCTGAACAATATACAAGCGAGTATCAGACTATTGCTCTCAGAATCAAGAATACAGGTGTATGCCTCTACAGCGATAAACCAAAGGATAAACAACTGCTGACTCCTGCTGAAAAACGATTGTCTGATGCTCCAATAGGGCACATAGGTAATAATCAGCATCCAGCACAACCTGCCAAGTTGATAGGGCAATACTGCCAACGGTGCCATCAAGAGCGGGAACAGCGGACCGTAAAGGAAATAATTGTCATCCTCTGGATAGATAATGTAGAGCGGCATCTGCTGCCAGGCATGCCAGAACGAATGGTAAAAGATAGAATAGTCGAGGTCGAACTTTCCCGTCAACCATATTCTGAGCCAGGGCACGATCACCATGACCAGATAAACGAAGCAGATGACTCTGAAATCAGAGAGTTTGTTGCGCAGGTTCATGTTCCGATACTAGATAAACGGGGCGCTGCTTACTCTCGTGAAAAGTGCGCCCTAGATACTCACCGATAATTCCGAGCGACAGTAATTGTGCGCCACCAAGAAACAGCATTACCACCATAATAGTGGGATAGCCCCTTACTGGATCGCCATACAACAGCGTGTTACACAGAATGTAAATCATATAACAGAAGGCCACCAGCGAGATGATCAAACCCAATATGGTAGAGATTCGTAGTGGCGAGGTGGTGTAAGAGGTAATACCCTCGATTGAGAGTTTTAGCAATCGCCAGAAGTTAAACGATGAGGTTCCCTCCAGACGGTCGCCCTGTTCAAAGAGAATTTCCTTCTTCCTAAACCCTATCCAGCAATACATACCTTTGGTATAACGCTGCGATTCGCGTAGTTGACGCAAGGCGTCGATACATTTACGGTCGAGCAGTCTGAAATCGCCAACGTTCTGCAAGATGTCGATATCCGATACCTTTTGCAGCATGCGATAATATAGCAGTGTCAGAACCCGTCTCAGCCAAGGTTCCTTGCCTCTGTCAGTGCGCTTGGCATACACATCTTCATAGCCTGCCTCCCACTCTTTTAGCATCAGAGGTATTGCTGAGGGCGGATGCTGCAAATCGGCATCCATGATTACCACGCAATCGCCCTTTGCATAGTCGAAGCCAGCCAGCATCGCTGCCTCCTTGCCAAAATTGCGTGAAAGCGACACGAAGCCAAAACGACTATCGCGCTGCTGGATATCTTTAATAAGGTGGAGCGTACCGTCCTTGCTGCCATCATTGATAAACAGCACCTCCCAAAGATAGTTTGTGTGCTGCTGCATCAAATCAGTAAGGGCGTCATAAAGCTTGGGGAGCGAACCCTCCTCGTTATAACACGGTATAAGTATAGTAACAGTCTTCTCCATTTTGGCGACAAAGTTACATCATATTCTTAAAAAAAAGCAAACTTGTCGCCAAAAACATCCCATAATCCGCAATATTTTTTAGTTTTTTTTGTATTTTTGCACTCGAATAGAAAAAGTATCAAAAAAGTAATATGGGAAAGACCTCATTCTAACGATGTATAATATTAATAAGGTACGAGAAGACTTCCCGATTCTGTCGCGCGAAGTGTATGGTAAACCACTGGTTTATCTGGATAATGCGGCTACTACACAGAAACCGCTAATGGTGCTCGACGCCATGCGCGACGAGTATCTGAACGTCAATGCAAACGTGCATCGAGGGGTGCACTATCTGAGTCAGCAGGCTACCGACCTGCACGAAGCAGCTCGCGAGAAAGTGCGTGCGTTTATCAATGCCCGCAAGATAGAGGAAATAGTGTTTACACGAGGCACTACGGAGGCGATTAATCTGGTGGCTCAATCGTTTTGCGAGAGCCAGATGAAAGCAGGCGACGAGGTCATCGTCACAGAGATGGAGCACCACTCGAACATCGTATCGTGGCAATTGCAGGCGATGAAGCGAGGGATCGTGGTAAAGCATATTCCCATCACAGATGATGGCTTGCTCGATCTATCAACTATCAACTATCAACTATCAACTAAAACAAAGTTGATCAGCGTGGCGCATGTAAGTAATGTATTGGGCACGGTGAATCCTGTAGAGGAGATTATCAAGACAGCCCACGAGCATGGCATCCCCGTTTTGGTGGATGGTGCACAGAGCGCCCCTCATTTTAAGGTAGATGTACAGGCGATGGATTGCGATTTCTTTGCCTTTAGCGGCCATAAGATGTACGGACCAACGGGCATCGGTGTACTCTATGGCAAGGAGGAATGGCTGGAGAAATTGCCTCCCTATCAGGGCGGAGGCGAGATGATCGACAAGGTGACTTGGGAGAAAACCACCTTTGAGCGCTTGCCTTTTAAGTTCGAGGCGGGCACGCCCGACTATGTGGCTACCCACGGACTGGCTAAGGCCATCGACTATATCTCTGCCCTTGGCTTTGAGGCCATCCAGCAGCATGAGCAGGAGCTGACACGCTACTGCATGGAGCAACTTCAAACCATCGATGGCATCAAAATCTATGGGCCATCCCTCACAAAAGGGACAGTCCCCGTTGTGAGAGATGCGGTGGTGAGCTTTAACGTGCGCGATATTCACCATCTGGATATGGGCACCTTGCTCGACAGACTAGGCATTGCCGTTCGCACGGGCCATCACTGTGCGCAACCACTGATGGATCGTCTGGGCATTAGTGGAACGGTACGCGCCTCGTTTGCCCTCTATAATACGAAAGAAGAGATAGATACGCTCGTGGCTGGCATCCGTCGCGTGGCACAAATGTTTTAAACAAATATAGATCGTGATATGAGAAAACTACTAGTATTTACTTTGATGCTTCTGGTAAGTACAGCCTTCGCACAGAATGCCTATAATGGTGTTCATAAGTACGATGGCGAGCACAAGAATGAGATTTCGGGCTACATCACTGCTGGTAAAAACATCGTAGTGGGTGGCTATTGGGGTTTAGAAGCGAATTACAAACGCCATCTTACCGATCGCTGGCATGTAGGTGGCGATGCGCAAGTACAGTTTAACAAGCAGCTTTACAGCATCGATGCCTATGGTGGCTATCGCCTGCCTGTAGCTTGGAGCGACTTCTATTTCAAGGGTACGTTCCTCTATAACCGTTACCACAAGTGGGGGGCCAATGAGTATATAGGCAACCTTTCTGTGATTTGGGAAACACCCTACGTCAATATCCGTTTGGGAGAGTCGTTGATCCACTATCATCTTAAGGAATTCGGCTATACAGAGCCTCTTACCTTTACCTTCGGAGCAGGTGTGCAGATACGTCCACGCTGGAACTCCTGGAACGTGGGCCTCTTCTTCCGCAACTACGACGACTTCTATTTTGAGAACTGGAACATCAACTGGGGCTTTAACTTCTACGCTAATCTTGTTAAGCAGATGCAGCTTTTCGGAGAAGCCAATATTCGCCCAGCAGGTTCTATGAGCCAGTTGGCATCGAGATATGAAACAGCAGTAAAGTTAGGAATTAAATACGTTTGGTAAGATGAAAAAGATACAATATATCGTGATGGCTGCAGCCCTTATGCTGGTAGTGTCATCCTGCGAAAAAGTAAGTCCCCTCGGTGTGCTCGTCAGTGGTACTGGTGTGGAGGACCGTGTAAAGATGTCAAATCTGTATTACATGGAACACAAAGGTGACTTGAAAATACTCACCGCATTCAAAGACGATGAGTACACCTTCCTAGTAGGTTCCGATAGTCATTTGACTACCGACGACAGCCGTATGCGTGAGATGCTGCAGATAGCGTTGGATAATGACGACCTGCTGATGGCCCACCTGGGCGATATCGCTGATACGAAGGCTGAGTATTACATTACCCTTGACAATTTGATAGACGAATATCGTTGGAAGTATGCCAAGACGCACTTTGTAGAAACATTTGTTGGTGATAAAGATGATCCTGATGATATAAGCGACCCTGGTTCATACCATTATACCGACTCGCTTACTGAAGAAACATACAATGTGGATAACGTGCCCTATCCCTTCTACCCTGTAGTAGGTAACCACGACATTACGCATAATGGCTGGGCCCTGTGGTCGAACATCTTCCACTCATCGTTCTATGACGTCTTTGTACTTGCAGATTTTACGGGAGACGACATCGTTTGCGACCACTTTATGGTACGCTCGGTGAGGAGCAGGTTAAACTGATAGAGGAAGGTGCTTTCGAAATCTCTCAGTCTGCAAAGGAAGGCATTATCGTGCGCAACACATTCGTCTTCAGCCATACCAATATCTTCCGTCCCCGTTCTGTAGAGTTTGCTTCTACCTTCCCTCGCGAAGAGATGTTCTTCTTGCTCAACAAGTTTGCAGAGTGGAATGCCAACATCGTATTCTTAGGCCATGTGCATAAGTGGGACGAGCAATATGTTGAGGGTGTAACCTATCTGACGCTCGACTCAATGTGCGAGGCCAACAATCCTGAACCAGGCGACTATCTGGTACGCGTTCATGTAAAGAAAAACGGAACGGTAACTTGGGAGAAGGTTCACATGAATACAAGACAGATAAAGAAGTAAACTTAAGTAAATTGCAATGCTGGCTAGTCATTATTACGAAGGCAAGATAGAAGCAGGTTGCGACGAGGCTGGGCGTGGTTGTCTGGCAGGAAGCGTTTATGCAGCTGCGGTTATCTTGCCCGATGGCTATCAGAATGAGCTATTAAACGACTCGAAGCAGCTATCGGAGAAAAAACGCTACCAACTGCGCGAGATCATCGAGCGCGATGCGGTAGCTTGGGCTGTGGGTATCGTTACACCAGAGGAAATCGACAAAATCAATATCCTCAATGCCTCGATTCTGGCCATGCATCGCGCCCTGGATCAACTGAAAGTGCGCCCAGAGGCCATCATCGTAGACGGTAATCGCTTCAAGCCCTATCGTTGTGTGGTTGGCGGTGTCACCGCCAACATCCCACATACAACCATTGTTAAGGGCGACGGCAAGTATCTTTCTATCGCTGCTGCGTCGATTCTGGCCAAGACCTATCGTGATGACTACATGAACAAGCTTGCTGAAGAATACCCTCAATACGACTGGCTATCAAACAAAGGATACCCCACGAAAAAGCATCGAGAGGCCATTAAGCAATATGGCATCACGCCCTACCACCGCAAAAGTTACAACCTTCTTGGCGACGGACAACTGAGTTTTGATTTTCTAGAATAATCCATTTTCTTTGCAATCGATGAAGAAGAAACTACTGATACTCACCCTTACACTCTGTGTATGCGCCATTCCGCTCTGGGCTGTCGTGAGCGGCCATTCGTTGACTAATACACTAAAAGACCTTTGCTCGGAACTGCAAACGGCCTATCAACTGCGTGCAGAGGCACAGCAACGTTTTAACGACGATTATGAGCGTCAGCATCAACGGATGATTGACGTTGTCACCGAGTCGAACGAACTCTCCATCCTACTCTATACACAAGAGCAGGAGATGACGTTTGACCTGGCCTACGCCCTGAAAAAGGTGACGGCTGACTATAAGGATTTCAGCATGAACCGCAGGCCGTATGACCACATCGTAGGTAGCTTGAACTACGAGATTGACCGCAATGCCCGACTTATTGAGGCCCTGCGCCGACTACCACCTATGATGAAGGAGATTGAAATGGAAATCGTACCAGACAGTCTGCGCTACCGCAACGACTCGCTGGACATTCATCTCTCGGACTCCATCTCTTCGCTGGAAAAAGAGATCATCAAGATTGCCTTCAAAGATTCGCTCTCAGCTCCTTTTGTATTGGACTCGTTAGGCGAGACGCTGCGCGACTCCTGCATCTTCTTTACCTCCGAGCTTCTGAAGATGAATGCCAACAACCGGGCTACTGTGATTGCTGACAGCCTGCACTATCAGGAAGCCTTTCTGCGATTGAAAGAGACCTACGACTATGCCGAGTCGCGCTATCGAGATCTTGAGCGGTATATCTTTATAGACGGGCAGACACCGTTCTTAGAAATTATGGCAAATCCCGACTACTATTGGAATAAGATCAAGGTGGATTTGCGTGGGCAGTACAGCTTGAGAGAATTGAGCAAAGCCCTTAATGAAAATAATGCCGATGAGAATGCTTCTGACGAAGATAACAACGCCATATTTTTCCAACACCTTTCCAGTAAGGCTGAAAATACATTATTGCTAATTATCTGTATCATTGAAGTGTTTGCATTGGTGTTCTTCTGGCTCATGACCTTGCTGATTCTTTGGCTACTCTACCGCTTCACAAGGCTGAAACGCTATGTTCCCAAGAAGAAGTTTTCCATCATTTCGATACTGGTGGGCACCATCTTGTACTTCTTTGTGTTTGGTTTCTCAATGTCTGGTAATGAATACATCGATCTGGGTATCAGACACATCAACACCTTCCTTTGGCTACTCGTTGCCATCTCCTGCTCGCTGTTGCTTCGCGTCAAGCCAGAGCAGTTCCGACAGGGCTTCTTGCTCTATTCTGCCACCTTTATAGTGATGCTGACGATTATATCCTGCCGCATCTCCTTTGTACCCGACAAGCTGATGGTGCTCCTGTTCCCGCCCATTATGCTGCTGATTGTGGTGTGGCAGTTATGCTGCTGCATCTGGCTCAGTGGTAAGGCTACATCCATCGACAGTACGCTGGGCTGGGTGTCGTTGACAGTCTATCTCGTCGCCTTCGCCTTCGCGTTCGTGGGCTACACCTTTGTGGCTTTGCTGATTTTGGTGTGGTGGTATTTCCTGTTGGCAGTATGGCTGACGGTGGTCTGTGTGCTCGACCTGATGAACCGCTACAAGGAGCGCTGGCTGGTCAAACGTGTGAATGCCATGCGAAACCGTATTACCTACGTGTTGGGAGATGACCGCGAATCGCTGCTGTTTGGCGCCACCTGGTTCTACGACTTCATCCGTCAGGTGGCCATCCCCACCATCGTACTTCTCTCCCTGCCGCTATGTGTCAGGTTGTCGTTAGGTATGTTCGACTTCGACGACCTCTTTGTGAAGTTTTATGAGAATCCCTTTGTACAGCTTTATGACCAGAGTGGATTCGAAACGCTGCGGATTTCTGCCAAAAGCATCATCTGGCTGCTGATTTTCTTCTATATGATGCGCTACCTCAGCAAGGCCATTCATGCCATCTGGCAATACGTGCGATATGCAACCTTTATGCGCAAGCACAACCGTACCACCATCCGTGCCAATGAGATTAATCTATCGTTGGGCAACAGCATCATCAGCGTGCTCATTTGGATGGACTTTGCGGTGGTGGTGATCTACATCTGGAAGATTCCTACGGGTTCTCTCGGCCTGGTGGCAGGAGGTCTTTCGGCTGGTATCGGTCTCGCGCTGAAAGATGTCATAAACAACTTTATCTACGGTATCCAGCTGATGGGCGGACGTCTGAGGGTTGGTGACTGGATTGAGTGCGAAGGCGTGCGCGGCAAAGTGACCGCCATCAACTATCAGTGTGTACAGGCTGAGACCATCGAAGGCACGGAGATGTCGTTCCTCAACTCGTCGCTCTTTGGCAAGAACTTCAATAACCTGACGCGCAACAACTCGTATGAACTGACCATCGTCACGGTAGGCGTGGCATACGGTACAGATATCAAGCGGGTGCGCGAGGTACTGGTGGAGGGTATGCAGAAGATGCGCACCAAGGATCAGTACGGACGTGAGATTGTAGATCCTGACTACGGCATCAAGGTGGTAGTTGGCAACATGAGCGATAGTGCTGTGGACATCAACGTGAAGCAGATGGTGCTGGTAGCTGAGCGCATTGGTTACGTAGACCGTGCGAAGGAGGTGATTTACGATACCCTCACCGATGCCGGCATCACTATCCCATTCCCGCAGTGCGACGTACATCTTAGCACGCATTGAGTTTTTAGATTGAAAATATTTGATACATCAAAAAGCTTACTATAATGGCATAAATGATGCTATTAATCCTAGCAATTGCTACCATTAATCCTAGCAATTTTTACTATTAATAGTAGCAAAAAAGGCGAGCCAAAATTTGTTCCCTAACTAGGGAATTTTTACGCGCTAGTTAGAAAAATATTTTATGCTAGTCAGAAGTTTAGATGTTTAGAAGTTTAGGATTT
>CAJOGK010000048.1 GCA_905234145.1 uncultured Prevotella sp.
CTGGATTGCCACCAAGTCGGCAGGCTCGTTCTTCGGCCGTGTGGGCAGCTTCGAACCGGGCTACGAGTTCGACGCGCTGGTCATCGACGACGCGGTGCTTTACCCGTCGGAATACTCGCTGCAGCACCGTCTGGAGCGCTTCATCTATGTGGGCGACGACCGTCAGATTGCTCATCGCTTCTGTCGCGGTCAGGAGGTCCCCGAACCCAAACTAATGTCCTAATATTTATAATAAGGTAACTGAGAAGAATGAAACTACATAGAGCGGTGTTGGTCGTTGCACTCTTGCTGGCAACGGCGACGGGTAAGGCACAGAGCTTTGCCCTGAAGACCAATGCGCTCTACGACCTTGCCCTCATCCCCAACATCGGTGCGGAAGTGACGCTCGGCAAGCAATGGACTGTCAGCGCCGACTGGATGTACACGTGGTTCTCGTCCAACAACCGGCACCGCTACTGGCAAGGCTATGGCGGCTACCTCACCGTCCGCCGCTACTTTGGCAGTCAGGCCTCCGACCTCAGACCTCTGACGTCACCGTTCTCCGGTCATCACCTCGGCGCCTACGTCCTCGGCCTGACCTACGACGTAGAATGGGGCGGTCGCGGCTATCAGGCCGACCATTTCGGCTTTGGCGGTGGTGTAGAGTACGGCTACGCGCTGCCCGTCAGCAGTCGCTTGCTGCTCGATTTCTCAGTGGGCATTGGTTTCCAGGACGGTGAATACAAGGAATATACGCCTCAGGACGGCCACTACGTGTGGCAGTCGACCCATAAGCGCCATTGGTTTGGTCCCACAAAGGCTGAAGTGACGCTGAAGTGGGTATTAGGAAAGAAAGGAGGTGCCAAATGAAGCACATCTTCCGTCTCACCTCTTCCCTCTTCCTTCTTACTTCTTACCTCTTACTTCTTACCTCTTGTGAATATAAGGACCTCTGCTACGACCACAGCCACATGACGAGTGTCAACGTGCAGTTCCTATGGCCGAAGAGCGAACAGACGATGGTCAAGGGTATGACCACCTTATTCTATCCTGCCGAACAGCTTTCGGCTGAACCCGTGCGCTACGACTTCAGCGGTCGCGACGGAGGTACGGCACGCCTCACCAGCGGACAGTATCAGGTCATTGCCTATAACAACGACACCGAGACCATTCTCTATCGCGGCACGTCGGCTACTGGCACACTGGAGGCCTACACCCGCCAGTCGAGTATCGAGGAGGGAACCCAGCTGACACGTGCGGGAATGCCCCGTGCGGCTGGTACTGAGGAAGAACCGGTCATCCTCGAACCCGACCCCTTATGGGCAGCATCCCACAAGCTGCTGAACCTCACCAGCGACGGCGATTCCACCGTACAGATGCGCACTATTCCGCGCGTATTCCTCGTCAACATCACCATCACCCACGTGCCCAACCTGCAGTACACCGGACAGTTTGGCGGTGCACTGTCGGGACTTGCTGCGTCGGTGATGATGGAGAGTGGCGAACTGAGCGACGAGCCGGCCACACAGGCCTTTACGGCACAAGTCGTGGGCGACAGCACGCTGGAGATGCGTTTCCACACCTTCGGCCACTGCCCGCGTCGCAGTCAGGGCAATGTCCACAAACACGTGCTGACCATCTATGCCATTCTGGCCGACGGCACCAAGTGGTACTACACGATGGACGTCTCCGAACAGATGCACGATCCGGCGAAGAATCCTGAGATTCACTACGACCCCGACAATCCCGAGACCCTCGAGATAACGTACGATATCGATATCGACCTCGACGACCTCCCCGTCCCCAAGCCCATTGTCAATGGCGGTGGTTTCCAACCCACCATCGACGGCTGGCAAGGAGTCGAAATTCCGGTAGATATGTAGCATTTCTCTATACGAAATAAGGAATTTAACACTCAAAACGCGAAAAAAAACAAGAAAAATGATGATTATTTAAATATTTATCGTATATTTGCAGCCGTAAGGATGTGATTCCAAACGGACTACAACCTCTTCAGAACAATAATAATAACAAAAAGAATAAACGAAAACAATTATTACGATTATGAAAAAGAATCTATTAATCCTCGCAGTAGCAGGCCTCGCCCTCGCTTCCTGCTCAAATGATGAGACCGTCGCCGTCAACAACGGTGATGCAATTAGCTTCCGGGCTTTCAATAGCGGAATGACTCGTGCTGTTGATGCCAGTTTTGCTAATGGAACATCTTTTAAGGTGACCGCCTTTGAAACTGGAGCTACTTCGAATGCTTATTTTAGCAATGTTGTGTTTACAGCAACCACAGGTACCACTTTCACTTCAGACAACAAGTATTATTGGCCTAATACTTATAACCTAGACTTCTATGCTTGGCAGCCCGCAACTGCATCTGATGATTATAGTTCTATTTCTGTAACACCTGATGCTGAAGCCGCAAATCAAATTGACCTTGTGTATGGTAGAACTAACAACTGGGGTAAAATGGAAGATAATGGAGTTGCTCCTGCTGAAAACAATGGTAGTAATGGTGTTACTATCAACTTCCGTCATGCAGAGTCAAAAGTACTGATTAAGTTATATAATGGCAATAGCAGCAACATAAAAGTAACAGTTCGTGATGCATCAATTTGTAACGTGAAGAATTCTGGAGTATTTGCTTTTGCAGATGCTAACACAGATACAAAAGATGCAGCATTATTGTCCTCTAGTACTTGGGATCTGTCTGCTGCCAGTTTGACAAGTTATACTCAAACTGATGAGTCAAATTCTAAGTATAACGTGGCAATAGGAAGCGCTGCACAAGTAGGTACCGATTGGATTTTAATCCCTCAGTCATTTACTTATGCAACAACATACAATGATGAAGATGCTAACGATGCGTTTACTGCTCCTTGCATCAAGGTTAGTCTGAAAATCCAGAACACAACTAATGACGCATATATAGTAGGTTCTACAAGTGGTGTCAATAATGGTTATGTTACCGCAATGTGGCCGTTAAATGCAGGTCCTGCTGCATGGGCTATGGGTAAAAAGTACACTTACACTGTAGACCTCGCAGGTGGTGGCTACTATGAGAAGAACAATACTGGTGATATGACCCTTGATCCTATCCTTGATGGTGCAGAAATCAAATTTGTCACTGTAACTGTTGACGATTGGGTTTCTGCAGATGGTAGTGTTTACGTAACCGGACTATAAATCCTAACCCACGGGGCCATTCCCCTGTGCGATTCGATAAGAAAAATTAAGCTGGGAGCTTGGCGCTTCCAGCTTTTTTGTGGCCAAACATTTGGAAGTATCAAAAAAAATCCGTACCTTTACCGCATGATTGCATTTAACAAAAGAGGTTGCGGGTGTGTGCTGGTGGTGATAGCGGCGGCGATGGTGGCTGCGGCTGCCGTGTTTTTGGTGGCTAGCTACGTGGCCGACGAGGATGCCGGTATGAAGAACAAACAGGCTTGGGAGGAGTATAATGCCAACATTCCGACCATTGATTCGCTTGAAAAAGCCGGCGTTCCTGACTCGATTATCGCCGAAAAATACCCCAGACCCTACATCCGACAGGGTGGTTTTGCCACACTATTCGGTGCTGTTATCGCCTTCGGCATCACGCTTGTAGCCCTTATTCCACTCATTATCGGCCTGATTTTGATGCGAAAAAGCCGCAAAAAGCCCTCAAAAATCGACCAAATTGCCTAGTTTCTTTGCATTTTCGGCCTAGTTCCTTTGGGTCGGCCGCTTAGTTCCTTTGGATCGCCTGCTTAGTTCCTTTGGGTCGCCGGTCGTTGGGAAGCGGGCTGACGGTCGTTGGGAAGCGGGCCACTAAACCACCTGTAGCATGCAAAAATCGCCCATTTCATCGGGAATTGGCCCACCCTAATGTGTCACAGAGCACAGAGCACAGTTTTTTTGAGGCCGTGACAGATGACAGATGACAGTTTTATTGGGAGCCCCAAAATCAATAAATCAAAAATCAGTTTATTCTATGAGCGAGTATTTTGTGTGTAATAAATTTATTATTATATATAATATATATATTATATATAATAATATAGATATTTTCAACAAATCTTGCCGTTTCAAGGATTTGAGCCCCAACAAAACTGATTTCTGATTTACTGATTTGGCTGCTCAGAAAACTGTGCTCTGTGCGCTTGTGACACTTTATGTGGCTCCCAATAAAACTGTCATCTGTCATCTGTCATCATTTTGCGCTGTTATTTACCTTAAGGTAAAAAACTCCCGAAATATTTGGTAATGTCATTTTTTATTCGTACCTTTGCATGTATGAAGAAGAATATATCACATACTAACCTTGTAACGACCATCAAAGCCCTGCTGCACGTCGTTTCGCTGCTTTCAGCACCCCTCCTGCTGACGGCCGCCATCTTCATGGCTGCCTGCTCCAGCGACGACGCCAACGACACCCCTACCCCAACTAACGACAACGCGGAAATCGCCTTCACTGCCAATATTTGGGGAATGATGGGGGGAACCCGGGCCACATTCTTTACAACAGGCGATTTAACCTCAGGTAGTTTTATGGCATCTGCATACAATGCCAACAGCACGACGGCATATATCAATCCGACGACGGTTAATTACGTTATCGACAAATGGGTGTTTGACGGTGACGTGAAATACTACTGGCCCGCCGAAAGCTTCCTCGACTTCTTCGCCTATATGCCTGTCGTCCCAGATAGTTATATAACTTCCGGGCCGACATACACTACCGCTCGTAATCCGCAGTTTAGTTGCACCCTTCCGATGACCCACGCCGGTCAGGCTTCTATAACAGAATTTGTTTATGACCTAAAAACAGGACAGAATAAAGCAAATCAAGGTGCCTCCGGTGTGATGCTCAACTTCCAGCATCCTTTTGCCCGCATAAATCTCCAGTTGTCGTCTATACAAGAGACTATCCGTATCAATTCGATTACACTCAAGGGCATCAAAAAGACTGGTTCCTTCTCACATGCCGCCAATCCCCAGTGGACCACCTCTGGTGAAGCAGATAATTTTGTAGCCACCCTCAACGCCGACTATTCGGCTAACGACGTTATTGGCAACTACATCATGATTCCCCAAACCTTCACAGGAGGCAAGATTGTTGTGGAAGTGAACGCCACTTGGATTGACTGGGGCGAGCCGTACGACCATACCATCAGTACTGAGGTGGCTACTGAATGGCAGGCTGGCACGAGCTATACTTACACCTTCACTATCACAAAAACCGACCTGACGGTAGATACATCAAAATATACTGAACAATGGTAAAGACAAAACTACATATCATCCGAATATTCACCCTACTGCTCCTACTGCTGACGGGAATGGGGAATGAGGCATGGGCTGCATATAAGGTGACCTATCATATTCTGACGCTACCGATGACCAGCACTAGGCCAGGCAATACAGATCCGACTTATTATGGTTGGCGTACAGAGGCTATTAAGGTGGAAGTGGCTAGCGCTAGTACTATACAGTTGGAAGCTCATTTCAAGAGCCCGTTGGCGAAGAATTTTACATACTATCCGGAATCGGTGATTAAAAAGTATGGTACTGCACGACAAATATATCAATACCGTAGTGCCAACACGTATCGTCTATATAAGGCCCCACTTGCACCCTACGTCAAAGTGACTGTAAGTGGAGGAGCCATAACTAATGAAGTAATCAGTAATGACACAGAATGGGATGCAGCTGGTGAATCAAAGAAGACTGCTACCAGCGTAGAAGACATGGAAACACAGGTATCTTCATTTGCTAATGGCGATTACTATTTCAGTTTCCAAGCTGTGTGCAAGACGGAAGGTGATGCTATTCCAAGTAATGATTACCACGTTTATGTGACCTACGAATATGATGCAGAAAACAACCTTGCCAAGTTGGATGGTTCGGTGGCTTACAATGTTGTGCTGGATGATAAATTCCTGGCTTTTAACCGAGGGCGTAACAACCGTATGGCTGTCATTCCAAAGGCGAATGTCTCTGCAGAGCAATTGACCAGTGATGATTTCGTTTATGTGAATGTTTCAAATGTTGACGTATTAAAAAATAAAACATATTGGAATGATAAGACAAATAATCCGAATCCAGCATCCGAAACACAATCCAAATTTTTCTTTTTGTTTAAGTACAAAGGGGAGGATCCATACAACATTGCCATCTGTTCTGCATATGAGGGAGAAAAATATTACATAGAGAAATATGCCGATGAAGGGTCTTTCTTAAAAAAGTATTATAAAGAAAGTAGTCTCTTTGCCAAGAAAACAGACGAAATGCTTTTTGCAAGTGATGACCACAAAAAATACACGCAAACTGACGTTAATAATTCTAGTGCCCCTGTAACTTATGATGCTGCTGCTACTTACAATGGTTACTATCATGGTATCGGGCCAGCTAATATTATCTGGAATTCGTTTGCTATGCTGAATGCGGTTGATAATAATGGTAATGTTATTGCTGACAAGACGGTCTTCATGGCTAGTAGGACTATCAAAAGTGACGGAGATTTGGAAGTGCAATCAGGTAAGTTTTATTATCTGGGTTATGATAATCCTGCTACAGTAAAAATCAAACCATTTGCTAAGCAAAGTGCTCCTGCTGCGGACGAGGAGATGTATGAGATATATGAATACACGTTTAAGGTTAAGACTCCGTTTGGCACCGTGATTACTGCCACAAAGAAATGGACAGAAGCTTATAAATCGTATTCGTTGATAGATCATGTACCTGACGAGTTGTTGCGTAAGTATGTTTCATTTACCAAGGCATACACAAGTGATAATCCGGCAACTAGATCAGAAATATCCACATTTGCTGAATCAGATGCAGCTGATAACGGGCGTATAATTTGGCTGGAATATACCACCTCTATGCCTTTCGAGACGCTGCCTGTTGGTGGCTGTTACAACGATGCCCGTTATTATACCATACGTGCAAATGGTGCCTCTCAGGCGCAAAACCTCGGCTATTACAGCAGTGGCAGCTTCTATACAGTTTTGGGGTCAAACACTGTTCTCCATCAGGGTGAAAATTCAGCCGAAGCTCAGTTTGCATTCATCGGTGACCCATACGAACTGAAGATTATCAGTCGTGCAGCCAGTGAAGCTGTAACAGCCGATGGAACCCCTGCGGCATCCCACAACCGCTATGTGGGATGTGCTACAGATGCATTAGATGGTACAACGCTGACTGTTAAAGATGGTACCAGCGACATCAGCACCTGGCAGATAGAGCCTGGAAATATCACGAATCCTGATTACTTTGTTTTGCGCCAGTTCAACACAGAAGGCAAATACATTGGCTGGAATAGTGGGGCAGAGAATAAGCCTATGACATACAGTACAACGTCGACCACGATTCGTGTGGTAGAGTTGGAAAAGAAAGACTATGTCTACCATATTGTTCGTGGCGACGGTTCCATTGCCGTAAAAGCTACAGAAGCGCAGGACATAGGTACGCCGCTGAGGAAAAAGGATGTCCCCGACATCATCCACAGTCCTTTCATAGACTTCCCTGCTGCTACCGTCACATTCTATTCTGATGCAGCGTGCAACAGCGTCATTAAACATGCACCGTATACCGTCACGGATGAGAATAAGCACATATATGTAAAATACAATATGAATGGGGCGGCAGCTCCCTATCTTGACAATAAAGTCTATCACGTGCTACTCAACGGTGAGTACATCTATTATGACAACGGAACTATTAAGAGTAAAGAAGTGATGTCTGATGCTGATGCGGCTAAAGGCGCTTTCAAGTGGAAACTTGATGGCAACGACCCTTACGCCATGACTGTACAGACCATGGATGAGAGTGAGGCTAACTACGGCCACTTTGTGCAGGTGACTGACTGGGCGATCGGAACGATATCATGGCCCAGCAGTGGAGGCTCGAAATTCATCGTCAAGCTCAGCCCTTATACTACGGCCACCACAAACGTCTATGAGGTAATGGCTGCTACGGGTGATGGTACTGATGCATCTGAGACCTATTATAATATAGGTCGTCTCGACAACACCACTGTCAAGATGGTCGATAACGAGACTTCGGCTCATGGTTCACTAACGCTGCGTTTCCGCCTCTTCCCAACGGAGGGCACGACGCACAACGTGACTTACCACCTCATAGACAAGGAGGGTGTGGACCTGCTCCAGACGGTGGTGCGTCACACTACCAGTGAAGCCCCTGACTTCCCGGCTCAGTACCGAAGCCCGCTGGTGACCAACTATCATTATTATGTATTATCAAACTTCACTACGAACACAGTCAGCGGAGTTACTTACTATACGCTGAATGGTACACACTCAGAGCTGGCAACAATTGGAGATGTAACCGATGTGTACGTCCTCTATAATGGCACGAATGATGTCAGCAGTAAGTACGACATGCAGAATAAGAAAATCACCTATTTGCTGAAATACAAAACGGGGATACCATTCAGGGCAGAGGACGGTAGCGACGGGTTGGAAACAACTCCTGTAACCCCTATCTATCCCTACTGTAACGGTGACTGTTGTTTCTTTGTTTATGGGCAGGATCAGTTCGACCTACAGCAAGAAGGTGCCGCCAGTACCCGTACCCGTTGGGCTTGGTATTTGGAAAGTACCAACAACGACCCCTACCACGTAAAAATTTGTTCCCGTCAACAGGAAACTTACAACCAAGACGACATTCGCGGCTATTTCGCCACCTATCAACCCGACGACTATGACAAAGTTGTTACAACGCTCGTTTGGCCGACTATCTCGGGTATACAGGGAGCTGATTATATGATTCTGGGCACAACGGGCAATTTCCGTCTCGTGACCACTAATGAAATTCCACTCGATAGCGATCATAACGGCACACCTGAGAGTACGCAGCGATACACTGTTAAGAGCTTTGAGCAGTATTGGAAGACCTTCGACACTGTTAAAAAGAAAATATTGGACGGGGAACTTGATATTCTCGAGGATAAAGACAAGGGAAATAGCAAGTATGAAGATCCCGATGGTTCAATACTCGTACCAACCAGTCCCGCATCATATAGGAAAAGTCTGACTGGTGAATACAATTTTCACAGTTATAAAAAATGGGCCTATGCCAAGCGCTTTAATGGCTACAATAAAGAAGGTAAGACCAGCAAGGGCTGGGAGGAAATTGAGCACTGGTTCCAGACGGTAGATATGGGTGAGGGTTACTTCTCACTGGAGGAAGTCGATATCAATCCCGTGATGATTCTACTCGACCAGCACGGCTGGGAGATTATGCGTAAGCCGTTGCCCACCAGTCCCACTGATCCGACAAAGGCCGCCAAGTATAATCAGATACGTCCTTATGATAGTCCAATGGTGAAAGAATACTACTTCTGGACTAAGGCTTCTAAACGCTCTGGTTTCCACCAGTATTACAATCTCAGCCAGCAAGTAATGGTAGATGGCGAACCCTATACCTCGCACTCACTCACAGACCTGCCCCCATACGATACTGCCACGAACCTGCGCGATGCCAAGGGCAACCAGTACGACGAGTATGTCACTTATACTGTTAAGGATGAATATTTAGAGAGCTATAATGCTAGCACCAAAGTGGGTGCGGAATTCCTTATTCAACAAGGCAGTATTTATGCCTCTTATAATGGCACAGAACTGTCGACTCCTGCTGTTACCAGTCCAGGTGGTATGCAACAATACATCATTGACAATATCAGCAATCTAAACGCTGGGGGAAGTAAAAACAGTGACCTTTGGTATGTAAAGCCCAATGCCCGAATTGACTATGAGATGGGGTATGATGAAACAAATCACGACTGGACTGACAAAGAGGACTATACAGGTTATACGGGAGTTTTCAGTGACGGATTCGATCCCTATAACATTCAGATATCCAGTGTTCCTAACAACACGAAATATTTTGTTACTAATGCCACAGGAGCCACACTATCAGAGGGAGCAGGCTCACTCATTGGTAATTATGATACTGATCCAGCAGTGAACCTCGGAGCACAAGCCACGGGAGTAACTTGTTCATGGTACGATAGTCGAGCCTTAGACATCACCAATGCCACCTTTATGGCAGTGCAGGATGCAGACGGCAACATGCAACTGATGCCGCGTTTTGACCATACTACACGTATGAAGGACTTCTCGACACTTGTTCCAACCACTGACCCTGGAATTGCCAATACCTATACGGAACTATACCGCCCACTGGTATATAACTATCACATTCTCGACAATGAGGGCAACGAGTCACTACGCTATCGGAGTGGTGGTGACCTAGTGCCACAGACACCAGACCACTTCAAGAGCCCGCTGGCGAAGGACTATAAATATTATAAAGAATCGACATGCGAGACTGAAATAGATGAGTCGTTCGCAGGAGAAAGCATGACGGCTTCTACTAATGATGTCTATGTGCGCTATAGCTACGATGAAGAAGCTGATGAACAGGGCATCCTGCAAGGTAAATGGCTGACGATGAAGTTGAACAATCTGGATGCACATTATACTACCGTCAGCGCGACGACAGGCATCTTTGCTGATGCATCACCAGCCACCAAGCCCGCTACTATTGATGGAGAAGCGAAAAAGTGGCAGTGGAAATTCTTGAAAACACCACAGACAGATCCGGACCCATACGCTGTTCAGTTGTTCAACCGCAACAATCCTGGCAGTAACAATGAACTGCCAACAACAGGCAAGTACTTTGCTATACTGCCCCATACCAGTGATGGCTTTGCCTTAGCGGAAGCGCGAACGGCAAATGCCAATTACGACACCTACAATTTCTTGAACGGCAACGGGGCAATGGATGATGATACTCCAGCCGCCATAGCTCAAGAATCAGGCTTCCTTAGCACGTCGTGCAGTTTCAGTGGTGCCAATTCGCAGTTACAACTCATTGACGAAGTCGTGCACACCTATACCTATAAGATATACACTAATAGTGGAGCGTTTGCCATCAGTGCAACGCAGGATAACGAGACTGTTGTGAACAATGAACATGTACCTGTATTGCCTGAGAACATCAAGTCGCCACTGCTTAATTTAGACCAGTTCCGATATTATGAGCAGGATCTATCAGTAGTAACACCAGACACTGCAAGTAAGGCTCTAACAAACCTCTATGGTCTTTACGATGATATCGTTTATGTACACTATACGCCCTATGACCCGCTTGTGACAGAGTATAAGGTACCCAATGAGCGTAATGCAACAGACTCAGGACAGGTCGAACGCGCAAGCACCTCCAATGATGCCTCTATCGAAATCAATGATGACTTGCTATATAATATTATTTGGCACAGCGACAATATGATGGTAGGTAGCGATGATGCTATTATCTATGGTGAAAATCAGGAAATCAGTGGCACACCAGCGGGTAAAGTATGGCGTTTCGCTGGCAATGACCCATACGCTATCAAGATTCGACAAAATGGTGCAGAAAAATATGTTTATAGTAGCGATGGAACTACCTGTAATTTGTCTGGAACTGGAACAACCTTTATGTTACTCCCTCGTGACGACAACTATGAATATGGAATGTTCCAAGTAACTGGTGGCACCCAGAAACTCACAGGTTATGGTAGCACGCTAACCACTACTGATGATGCTGTACCTACTAAGTTTATCATATTTGCATTATCTACACATAAGGTGACTTATCACTTGGTGATTGCAAATATCAATAGCTCAGAAGATATCCCAGCAAGAAACGAAAATGACGCTCTCACAACATTAACAATTGCTGGAACCACTCAACGCAACTTGACTGCCAATCCTATTGCAGACCATGCTGTAGGTCATGTTAGTTTGGGTGACCCATTGAAGGTACCCGAGGAGATGTATCGACCAAATCTTGACTTTTATTTCTATGTAGGAAATATTTACAATGTTAAGAGTGACGGAACTGATGACGAAGTCAATTCGGCTTTGACCGCTCTATACAAAGGAAAGCTTGTTGATGCTATGGGTAAAGAACCAGATCTTGTGGGTAAGCATGTGTATATTAATATTGTCTATACTTTCCAAGGAGGCTTGCCCACTAATGCTGGTGATGGTTTTGTCACAAGTGTCAGCCAAAATAAGTGGTATTCCTTCGAGACCAAGAAGAGTGATGGAACACCACAGCTGATGCAATTCACCAATGCGTGGGGTATGGAGGTGAAAGAAGGTCGAGGAACCCACTATACCAACGACTACCTATGGACGCCTATCGGAGACCCCTACGGCTTCAAGATGTATCACCGCTATACTTGCGTGAATAGTGGTAATGACAATACAGGTGAGCCAAATCGAGTGATGACAACGGCAGGTTTCTCTGACAATGAAGAGGTCTGGATGGACGATGCTTCGGGAACTGGCGCAAATAAAATTTCTTCGCAAGGTTCTACTGATGAAGAAAAAGAGGCAGCAAAAGCGGCTGCTGTTACCAATTCTGTCTATGAACTGCTTGCTGATAAAGCGACTGAATCTTCACCAGGAACAACTCCGGGTTACTTTAAGATTCATCCAGTGGCCAATAGTGATGGAACACAGTATTATTTCAAAATCGTCCGTGCCCATGAAAATCCTCTTGATGATTCAACACCTGAGCATGACTATGTAAGGCTTAGCAGCGACGATGATTACACGGAGTTTACCTTTGGCCTAAGTGAGGATTTGGTAAGGCCCTATTACGACCGTCACGGCTATGTGGGTGGTCTAAAAGATGACGAATATAATACTGAAAATGCGGATAAGAAGGCTATCGTTGATGCATTGAAGGCAGGAAAATCTCTCACTAGTGCTCAGTTGATGACTGCGCAAAGCGTTGTTTACAATTCTGATAATATCGTCAAATACAGCCCAGGTTATTATCGCCTGCACTCTCCGGAAGATATTGAAGGAGTCACTGTGCGCTATGCCAGCGGCTATACACATAAGAAGGAATTAACAGGTGGAGAAGGCAATACACCCATTCCCATGCACTTCTATGAGCGTAAGGGCGTGAATACAACATTTGAAATCCTTGGCAGCGGTTTTACACGTTCAGATGCCACACGCGGTGCTATTCCTATCTCAGAGCCGGTATATGACCCTGCAAGTATCTTCTATTTCTATGAGGGATCTGAAGATAATCCTATGACAAAGATTCAGACACAAGGACTCTATTTGAAGGGAGTCAAGGGAGCGGTGGGTATTGATACATCTACTAATCCTGCTACCTTAACAAATCCTTCAGATCCTAATATTGAGGACACTAATGAGAGAGCGGCTGCTGTGATGACTGCCACTTCAGGCGAAGCCCAACAATTATATATTATGGATATCGGTGGTGGTATCCTGCTGATACACGACAACGTAACAGCCCTCGGCAGACAATACTTAAAGTATCTCAGTTTTGACCAGAATGATCCTGATCACATCTACGACCTTAAGTTGACTCACAACACGCATACCGACTATGCCAAGTGGTTGATGGAGCCCGCCAATGCGCAAGGACTAACCCTCGCTGCTCATAGTGGATTCAATGCAAGCGTTTACGGTGCGACATACTATCATACTACCTTCTGCGCACCCTTCGACGTGCTTATCAGCGGCGACAAGGGTAAGGCGTATACGTGTGTCGCAGCAGATTCTCCTTGGCCAATTGTTCCCCCTGCTACCAAAGGCGATTTACATCCGAAACCCATTGGTGAATACAACACGGGTACATACGCCAGCAACAACAATTTCGTTCCAGCAGGAACGCCTGTAATGATTGCCACTACCGACAATTCGGGAACCGTCAAACTGACTATTCCCACCACGTCGCCCTCTACACCCATATCGACCATTTTCTCCGGCAAGTATCTAGAACAGAAACTCGACGGCACGAATATTGTTTATACCTTCGGTCTGCCCTTTACCAGCAGTTTGACTATGGACAATGAAACAGGTGATATTACGGGTACATTGCCCCAACAAGCTGAAACCGGAGTTGGCTTCTACATCAACGCTAACCCCAATAAGGAACTGGGACTTGCAAGGGCAGAGTGGATACGTAACAACCGCTATGTGATTCACAATAAGATTTACTACCGTTCAGAGAGCAGTGGTGCTTCTGCCCCCGAAATGCCTGAGTTCCAATTCGTGCCGGTTATCTTTGACGACGGTGAGCAGCCGGAGGATGAGGAGTTGCAGCCGGATGGTAGCTGGATGAGTGAAGGTGACGGATGCATCTACGACCTGCAGGGTCGGAAGGTGGCTACGAAGGAGCAGGTGATGGACGGGAAGTGGCGTGAACGGCTGTCGCCGGGAATCTATATCCTGAACGGAAGGAAGTTTAAGATGTAAGATGGATGATGTAAGATGTGAGAAATAATATATTGTTGAATTAAAAACCCTGAAGCTATGAACAAGGAGGACAAGTTCGTCATTACCATCAGCCGCCAGTTTGGAACGGGCGGTCACGAGATTGGTGCGGAGCTGGCTCGCCGGCTCGGAGTGAAGCTGCTGGACAAGCAGATACTGAACGAGGTGGCCTCGCGGATGGAAGCCGTTGAGGACGCT
>CAJOGK010000049.1 GCA_905234145.1 uncultured Prevotella sp.
GCAAAAGAATCCATCTGCTACCCAAAAAGAGATTGCTGCTGAAATTGGAAAATCTGAGCGGACTGTCAAATCAATTACCATAGCGTTGCAAGAGAAGAAAATTCTACGCAGAGTGAATGGTAAAAGAAATGGCTATTGGGAAATCGTCGAAGATTCTATTCAACAAGGAAGTAATATAGACAAAAATGAGTAATATACAAGATACAAACATTATCCCAGAGCTTCAATCTCCTTTCGAGCAGTTAAGAGAGGTTGATGCCGATGGCAAGGAATGGTGGAACTCACGCAAATTGGCGAGAGTGATGGGCTATGGCAAGTACTGGAACTTTGAACGTGTCATAGCCAAGGCACAGGCATGGACTTCTCAGAAGGGCTACCATCTGGGTGAGCATTTTGTGGAGATAACAGAGATGGCTGAGTTGGGCAATGCTGCTGTCAGAGAGGTGACGAGCATTCGCCTTTCACGTGCAGCTTGTATGGCTGTGGCTATGAATGCAGACCAAAAGAAAGAGATGGTGAAGGCTGCACAACAGTATTTCTGTGCGACCATGACTCCAGATGTTGCTGTGAGAAGCATGGAGTCCTCAGTACTCATGTACAGAGGTGGACATGGGAAAGTACAAGTTCAGGTTATCTTCGTCTGGCTTTCGCAACAAAGGATGGCAGAGCTTTTTGGAGTGACCCAGCAAAACATTAGCTATCATCTTCAGCAAATTGAAGAAAGCGGTGAACTGCATTTGTCCGATGCTTACAAAAAAATTTTGTTACCCTCGGACAAATGGTCTGGTGAGGTGATGATGTATAACCTTGATGTGGTCATTGCCGTGGGTTATCGTGTGAATAGCTATGAGGCTACTCAGTTCCGTATCTGGGCAACACAAGTTCTGAAAGAATATCTTACCAAAGGTTTTGTGTTGGATGATGAGCGTCTGAAGGGAAAGAATGTATTCGGAGCAGACTATTTTGATGATTTGCTTGACCGCATCCGCGAGATACGAATCAGTGAGCGACGTTATTATCAGAAGATTCGAATGTAGTTACGACTACGACAAGGATGCTGAAGAAACGCAGTTGTTCTTCAAGACTGTGCAGAATATGATGCATTATGCGGTAACCAAACAAACAGCTGCCGAGATTATCTATGACCGTGCGGATGCCGAACGCCCTCATATGGGTTTGACAACATGGAAGAATGCGCCAGACGGAAGAGTCATCAAGTCGGATGTTACTGTGGCCAAGAATTATCTCAGCGAAAAGGAAGTTGATTCGTTGAACAGGTTGAGCAATGCCTTCATCGACATTGCAGAGCAACGTGCAGAAGATCATATCTTGATGACAATGGCAGACTGGTCGGCTCTACTACAGCGCTATATGGATTTGAACAACCGTCCGTTACTTCCAGATGCAGGGCGTGTGACTCACGAACAAGCAGTAGAAAAGGCACTCACAGAATATGACAAGTTCCGTGTCATTCAAGATCGCGAGATTATGAGCGATTTTGACAAACAATTGAAACTGCTGTTTGGAGATAAGAAAGATTGATACTAATAAATCCGAAGTTTCCCCATACAACTACCCATACAAGTACCCGTACAAGTTCAATCGAAATACAATCATTTTCGGATTATGTCAAAAGCAACAGTAAAGAAAATACTTATGTCCATGCCCAAGGAAGAGATCATTGGTATGGTTCTGGAGATGTATGATGCTCGCAAAGAAGCAAAGGAGTATCTGGAGTTCTATGCAAATCCTGACGAGGACGGTAAGCTGGAAGAGTATAAGAAGATTATTACAGAAGAGTTCTATCCATCGAGGGGACGACAGGAGCCAAAGACCCGGTTCTCGGTTTGTCGGAAAGCTGTTTCTGATTACAAGAAACTGAAACCTTCTCCGGACAAGTTGGCTGACTTGATGCTTTGCTATGTCGAGAACGCTTGTCAGTTTACATACGACTATGGTGACATGTGGGAGCAGTATTATACATCTGTAGAGAATAATTTCGAAAAGACAATGGCATTCAATATGTTGGAGCACTTCAAGCCTCGTTTGAGGCAGTGTATGGAGTGGGCCTCGCCATGCGGATGGGGATTTGCTGATACCATAGGTGATATTTATTATGAGTATTTTTCAGATGAGGATTAAGATTATGAAGATGTATATTTTTGTTTGTGCCTTTGATGATAGTGGACTGGATGTTGAAGTACAAGGCGTGTATAAAAGCGAAGAAAAGGCCATCGAAGGAATGATGGATTATTTTGTGGACACCTGCAATTATAATGAAGATGATGCAAAAGATGTGGTTAACGAACTGCTGATTGAACGTTACTATGAAGAAACTGGTGATGACTTTGATGTGCAGGCGGTATATCGACTCAAAGTTGTTCACATATAGTTCTTCAAATGGAATAACGAAATAGTGGGCCTTTCCGATTCGAAAACGCCCACTCCTTATTGTAAATATATGTATGCGCGCGAGGACTATTTGCTCAACGACCGTTTGAATGCAAATGGCGTGTAACTCATTGAGCTACACGCCATTTGATAGTGTTTTGTTATGTCTTTACTTATGCGTCTCATTTGACCTCCTCAAAGTCGGCATCCTGAATATCCTCAGGCTTTGGACCCTGCTGAGACTGTTGCTGCTGACCACCCTGATAGGTATCGCCACCAGGCTGGCCTGCTGCACCACTCTGCTGGTACATCTGCTGAGAAGCAGTCTGCCAAGCAGCATTGAGCTCTGTGATAGCACTGTCGATAGCAGCGATATCACCAGCCTTGTGGGCATCCTTCAGCTTCTGCAGAGCCTGCTCGATAGCAGGCTTGAACTGAGCTGGAATCTTATCGCCAAGTTCCTTCAGCTGGTTCTCAGTCTGGAAGATCATAGAGTCAGCCTGATTCAGCTTGTCAATACGCTCACGCTCCTTCTTATCGTTCTCAGCATTCTGCTCTGCCTCAGCCTTCATGCGGTTGATCTCGTCCTGTGACAGACCAGATGAAGCCTCGATGCGGATGGCCTGCTCCTTACCTGTGGCCTTATCCTTGGCAGAAACCTTCAAAATACCGTTAGCGTCGATGTCGAAGGTTACCTCGATCTGAGGAATTCCACGACGTGCGGGAGCGATACCCGTGAGGTTGAACTGTCCGATACTCTTGTTCTGAGCTGCCATTGGGCGTTCACCCTGCAGAACGTGGATGGTTACCTCGGTCTGATTGTCTGCTGCAGTAGAGAATACCTCGCTCTTCTTGCAAGGAATAGTCGTGTTAGCCTCAATCAGCTTGGTCATTACACCACCCATGGTCTCGATACCCAATGTCAATGGAGTAACGTCGAGCAATACGATGTCACCTACGCCACCTTCCTTGTTCAGGATGGCACCCTGAATAGAAGCACCTACAGCAACAACCTCGTCGGGGTTAACACCCTTAGAAGGCTCTTTGCCGAAGTAGTTCTTCACGAGTGTCTGAACGGCTGGGATACGGCTAGAACCACCTACGAGGATGACCTCGTCGATATCGGCGGTAGTCAGTTTGGCATCAGCCATAGCCTTCTGACATGGAGCCAGACAAGCCTGGATCAGGTCGTGAGCCAGCTGCTCAAACCTAGCACGAGTAAGGGTCTTTACCAAGTGCTTAGGTACACCACCTACTGGCATAATGTATGGCAGATTGATTTCTGTGCTTGTGCTTGAAGACAATTCGATCTTTGCCTTCTCTGCAGCCTCCTTCAGACGCTGCATTGCCATTGGGTCGCTCTTCAAGTCAGCACCCTCGTCGTTCTTGAACTCCTGTACGAGCCAGTCGATGATTACCTGGTCGAAGTCATCACCACCCAGGTGAGTATCACCATTGGTAGAGAGCACCTCGAATACGCCACCACCAAACTCCAGGATTGAGATATCGAACGTACCACCACCGAGGTCAAATACGGCAATCTTCATATCCTTATTGGCCTTATCTACACCATAAGCCAAAGCTGCTGCTGTAGGCTCGTTAACAATACGCTTTACGTCGAGACCAGCAATCTGACCTGCTTCCTTTGTAGCCTGACGCTGAGAGTCAGAGAAGTATGCAGGTACTGTGATGACAGCCTCTGTTACTTCCTGTCCGAGATAATCCTCAGCGGTCTTCTTCATCTTCTGAAGCACCATAGCAGAAATCTCCTGTGGTGTATACTTACGACCATTGATGTCTACACGGGGATAGCCACCCTCGTTCACTACTGAATAAGGTACGCGAGCAATTTCCTTCTCGGTCTGCTGCCAGTTCTCACCCATGAAACGCTTGATAGAGTAAACGGTGTTCTTTGGATTGGTGATGGCCTGACGCTTGGCAGGATCACCGATCTTACGCTCGCCGTTCTCAACAAAACCAACTACTGAAGGTGTTGTACGCTTACCCTCGCTGTTGGCAATAACTACTGGCTCGTTACCCTCGAATACGGCAACACAGCTGTTCGTAGTTCCTAAATCGATTCCAATAATCTTTCCCATAATTTATTCTTTTTTTAATTAATACTTTCTATTCATTCTTGGATAATAATCCGCTAATCGATTTGCAAAGCATGTGCCAAAATGTCTTTTTTGAATAAATTTGTTTTTTGATACGTCATTTTGGCATAAATATTTTGTTATGTCTTGAATTTATTCTATCTTTGCAGACAGAATTCTATATAATAGCTATCGATAGTTATGAAGAAATTGATTTTTACAGCCTGTATGGCTCTTTTCTTTTCGACCATCTCTGCTCAAAACGATTATATCGTAAAGACCAGTAATTCAAATAAGAGTACTCAGATGCAGTTGGTAGAAGAAGATGATGAACTACTGGAAAGTCTTGGAGTAGAACAGGATTATATCGTCCAAAACTTCAAGTATTATAGTCTTTGTGACTGGGAAGAGGGTATGAGGTTTATGGTTATACCTGAAAAATATGATTTGGTTGTAAAGACATTCACGGATGTTGCTACTGGTAAACTGGTAAACAACATGCCTTTGAAATATCATGTAATGGTTTATAAAGGGCATCATAAGAGTCTTGATGGCCGTGATCGTTTGGATTTCTATTGCGAAACGAATCGTAAAAACTACTATTTCGAAATCCCCCTTATCTCGTTTGATGATTATTGCTATGAGAAGAATGGTGTGCCTACGTTAGCTTATCTTGGTGATGTGGATATTGCTCGTGACAAGTTGATGGGTAGGACACTTTATACTAAGACTAAGTTTTACCGTATAGATGTCGATTACAACTCTGATGACTACCGAGATGTGATTGTAGATGAAGATATGGAGGTGAAAGTCATTGCAATTGGAGTAGGCACACGAAACTTCCCTGTGAAAATTATCGTGGAGGATAGGCATGGTAACGAGTTCTACCAGAATGTTGCGATTTCGAAGACAAACTTAGGTATGCGTAAGGAAGACTTTGAAGATAATGATAATACCAAATATCTCTTTGCTGGCTCATTCGAGGTAGTTGAAGACGTGATGGCTATCAACAACTATAATTATAGAACATTTATTGGTAAGATTATCCATACCAAGTATCCTACCAAGATTCTGAATGAAACTACTCGAAAAGTACAGTCTATTCCAAGGTTGACTGGTTATCAGATTGAGTCAATTACGCCGCATAAGACTGATGACAAGGCTACAATCAGACTGAAAAACACCATCCTAGGTTCGTATTTTACTGCGGATATGATCTTGGATGTCAATTTGGCTGAGAATCAGGAAGATTATTTTGGATACATCTTTGCACCTGGTCCTGGAAAAAGAATTGAAACAACAGAAGGTAGCCGTGCTATGATTCGTGCAGGTCACGTTGGTGTAGGCTTCTCTGAGGATGAGGTTATGATGGCCGCAGGTGAGCCTGATAATGTTCAAAACGGAGAAAATGGTATCTATACTTGGATATTTAATCGCTCTAACAATAAGTTGCTCTATGTAGAGTTTAACGGCTCAGGATCTGTAGCAAGGACCTATACAGGAGATGCGCCAGGTACGAAGAAGGAAAAGAAGAAAAAGAAAAAAGTGATTATTCCGATAACCCTGACTACGGTAAAATAACTACCAATTCCAGAGGTCAGGAATAAAATAAAAACCGCTTCATTTTCGAAGCGGTTTTATTTTTGTGAGTGCTTTTAATTTATGCCTTTGTCGTTGATAGCCTCCATAATCTTGGCCTCCAGTTCTTCACAGAGCTCAGGATTATCCTTCAGCAGTTCCTTAGTAGCGTCGCGTCCCTGAGCCAGTTTCGAGTCACCATAGCTGAACCAAGAGCCACTCTTCTTGATGATGTTGTATTCAACACCCAGGTCTACAATCTCGCCAATCTTTGAGATACCCTCGCCAAAGGTTATTTCAAACTCAGCCTTGCGGAAAGGAGGAGCAACCTTATTCTTTACGACCTTTACACGAACCTGGTTGCCAATAGGGGTATCACCATCTTTCAAGGTAGTAACCTTACGGATGTCCAAACGTACAGAGGCGTAGAACTTCAGGGCATTACCACCAGTTGTGGTCTCTGGATTGCCAAACATCACGCCAATCTTCTCGCGAAGCTGGTTGATGAAGATACAGGTGGTGTTGGTTTTAGAGATGGTAGACGTAAGTTTACGCAGGGCCTGACTCATCAGACGGGCCTGTAAACCTACAGCAGAATCGCCCATATCGCCCTCAATCTCCTTCTTAGGTGTCAGAGCAGCAACAGAGTCGACAATTACCAAGTCGATAGCTGAAGAACGAATCAGTTGGTCAGCAATCTCGAGTGCCTGTTCGCCATTATCGGGCTGAGAGATATATAGATTGTCGATGTCAACGCCCAGATTAGCTGCGTAGAAACGATCGAAGGCGTGTTCTGCATCGATGAAAGCAGCGATACCACCAGCCTTCTGAACCTCAGCAATCGCATGGATGGCGAGCGTGGTCTTACCTGATGATTCCGGACCGTAGATTTCGATGATACGACCTTTAGGATATCCGCCAACGCCAAGGGCGGCATTCAGTCCGATACTTCCTGTTGATATGACCTCTACATTGGCGATTTGCTCATCACCAAGTTTCATAATGCTACCCTTGCCATAATCTTTCTCGATTTTGGCCATAGCAGCCTGAAGCGCTTTCAGCTTCTGCTCTTTGGGGCTCAAAGCCTCATTCTCGTTTTCTTTTTTTGCCATAGCTTTTAGAAATTTAAGCGTTAATAATTATAGTTCGAGGTCGCCATCAAACACTTCGTGCCAAGGCAGACCCTGTTTGTTTAGTTGTTCCATGAAAGGATCTGGATCGAAATCCTCTACATTCCATACGCCTGGCTTTTTCCAAATGCCCTTAACGAACATCATGGCTCCAATCATAGCTGGTACACCAGTGGTATATGAAACGCCCTGCATACCTGTCTCCTTATAAGCCTCCTGGTGCTTGCAGTTGTTATAGACATAGTAGGTATGCTCCTTACCATCCTTGATACCACGGATGCGACAACCGATAGAAGTCTCGCCCTCGTAGTTCTCGCCCAAATCCTGTGGGTTTGGCAATACAGCCTTCAGGAACTGCAGGGGTACGATCTTTACCTTAGCAGTACCAGAACCATCAGCCAAAGGTGCCTCGTATTCGATTTCGTCGATACGACTCATACCGATATTCTGAATCACGTCGAGGTGCTTCAGATACTGCTCGCCAAAGGTCATCCAGAAACGTCCCTGTTTGATGGTTGGATAGTTCTTTACCAGCGACTCCAACTCCTCGTGGTGCAGCAGATAGCTCTCACGTGGACCAATGTTGGGGTAGGTCAGAGGCTTGTGAATCTCCAGAGGTTCTGTTTCAATCCATTGTCCGTCCTTATAGTAGAGACCTTTCTGGGTAATCTCACGGATGTTAATCTCAGGATTGAAATTGGTGGCGAAGGCATGGTGGTGATCGCCAGCATTACAGTCTACGATGTCGAGATAGTGAATCTCGTCAAAATGATGCTTAGCAGCATAAGCTGTATAGACTCCAGATACACCTGGGTCGAAGCCACAACCCAGAATAGCTGTCAAACCTGCCTGTTCAAAACGATCCTTGTAAGCCCACTGCCAAGAATACTCAAAATGAGCTTCGTCTTTTGGCTCATAGTTAGCTGTGTCGAGATAGTTGCAGCCACATGCCAGACAAGCGTCCATAATGGTCAGATCCTGATAAGGCAGAGCCAAATTGATGACCAGCTCAGGCTTGTAGTCGTTGAAGAGGGCCTTCAGCTGTTCTACATCATCGGCATCAACCTGTGCAGTCTTGATGTCCATCTTATAACCAGCTTTGTGGATATCGTCCACAATCTTGTCACACTTAGCCTTTCTGCGGCTGGCAATCATAAAGTCGGTAAACACATCAGCATTCTGAGCAATCTTGAATGCTGCTACCGTAGCGACGCCTCCAGCGCCAATCATTAATACTTTACTCATTTTACTATTTTACAATTTTACGATTTACTATTGATTTCATCTGCCCTGATGCCAAGAGCTGCCAAGAGCGAGTAACCAAGAATCTCCTGACGGAAATTGCCTCCTGGTTTAGGCTCCATGGCGAAAACGGTGATACGCTTATTGTCATCATCAAGACGATTGAGAGCCTCGCGTACCTTATTATATATAGAGGCCTCCTCAGCATTAGGAATCACCATCACTCGTTTTACATCTTTCTGGGCGATGATCAGTTGGAGTGCTTCTGAGAAGAAATCCTCGCTATCAGCAATTGTCTCCTTGGGATAAGCGCTGATGGTAAACTCGCCTAGATGATCCTTGAATGCTTTTCCATTGAGTTCAGCATAAAGACCAGGCTTGAAGTTTTCCATTGCAGCCTTGTCTTTGTTGTGAATCAATACGACGAATGTTTCGTGGTCTCCTTCTCGTATACCACCATCGAGAGCCACGCAATCTATCCAATGTGCTATATCGGCCTGCGGAATCCTGCGACCTAGCATCCTTTCAAAGTTGACAATGAGGTTGAAAGCTACCTTGTCGACATAGTCTGCATCGACCAGAATCACGTTCTCACTCCATTTCGTCTGTTCCTGTATGTTGTTGTTCATATCTGTGGTGCAAAGTTACATGATTTCACAGACAAAACAAAATAAATTCTAGTAAAAAATCATAATTTACGGCGGGTAAGATGCAAAAAATAAACTTACCTTTGCAAACGCTAATAATAAAACAATGAACATGATGAAGAGTATATTAGAAGGTCGTCCAGCCTTGAAGGCTGAGATTGAGAAGACTGCAGAAGTAGCAGGCTATCTTTGGCAGAATGGTTGGGCAGAGCGTAATGGTGGTAATATCACAGTCAATGTGACGGAGTTTGTTGATGACGAGATTCGTAATCTGCCTGCTATCAGCGATGTGAAGCAGATTGGTGTTTCTCTTCCTGCACTGAAGGGATGCTATTTCTATTGTAAAGGAACAGGCAAGCGTATGCGTGACCTGGCTCGTTGGCCTATGGATAATGGCAGCATTATTCGTATTCTCGACGATTGTGCTTCGTATGTCATCATTGCAGATAATGTTGTAATGCCTACAAGCGAGTTGCCTAGTCATCTTTCTGTTCATGCAAATCTGATTGAAAAGGGTAGTCCTTACAAGGCTACGGTTCATACACATCCCATCGAACTCGTGGCGATGAGTCATTGCAAAAAGTTCTTGGGCAAGGATGTGCTGACTAAGATTCTGTGGTCGATGATTCCAGAAACAAAGGCCTTCTGTCCGTTAGGTTTGGGTATCGTTCCTTACGAGTTGCCTGGTTCAAAGGCATTGGCAGATGCTACCCTCAAGGAACTCGAGGATTACGATGTAGTTATGTGGGAGAAGCATGGTGTCTTTGCCAAGGGTCTTGATGCAATGGATGCCTTCGACCAGATAGATGTACTTTCCAAGAGTGCTAAGATTTATATCAATGCCAAAGCGATGGGCTTCGAGCCTGAGGGTATGAATGACGAACAACTCAAGGAAATGACAGTAGCCTTCAATCTTCCAAAATAAACCCCGATGCCGCAAGGCAACGGGGTTTCCCTTTTATTTGCACGATGTGATGTTAACGCTTTGACGTCACATCTTTTTCATATTTCTGGATAGCAGCAATGTACTCCTCGCCAACGGGTACATTATTCTTCAGGTTGAAGTAGTCGAACACAGCTCCGAATGGCATGCTCTTCGCTTCTTCCATCAGGGCGAGGCGCTCAAAGTTCTGACCATTGTCCTCATACTCACGCAACTTAGCCTTTGGCTCTAGCAAGGCCTGAAGGATGCACTTCTGGGTGGCACGAGTACCAACAAGATAAGCACCAATACGATTGATAGAGGCATCGAAATAGTCGAGACCTACATGGGCACGATCCAAGGCATCACTACGAACAAGTTCCTTGAAGAGTTCGAGTGTCTGATCATTCATAATCGTTACATGGTCTGAATCCCAACGAACAGGGCGAGATACGTGGAGCATCAGCTCTGGTACATACATCAGCAGCGTAGATACGAAATCGCTCACATTCTCTGTTGGTTCATAGTGACCAGTATCGAGGGTGAACATCTGCTTACGAGTCGCACAATAGGCTGTGTAGAAATCGTGAGAGCCAACGGTATAGCTCTCCAAGCCAATACCAAATAGTTTAGCCTCGAAACAGTTCTTCACGCCATCGAGTTTCTCTTCCATAATCTCATCGAGCGAAGCGGCGAGAATTTCACGATACTTCTTACGCTGAACAGGCATATCCTTGGCACCATCGTGAACCCAGATGTTCATGATACAAGGATCGTTCTGAGCCTTACCCATGGCATCTGCAATACGACGACAACGCTTGGTGTGCTCTATCCAGAAGTCGCGAATGCCCTTGTCTGGATTAGAAAGTGTCAACTCGCCACTCTTAGGATGAGAGAAAGAAGTAGAGTTGAAGTCGAGCTTCATATTATTCTCCTTGGCCCAGTCTATCCAACTCTGGAAATGCTTTACCTCTACTTGGTCGCGATCAACGAACTTTCCACCAAAATCGCCATAGATTTCATGGAGATTCAGACGATGGTTACCAGCGATGAGGGTCTTTACAAACTCGATGTCTTGGCGAACCTCATCGATATTGCGGGCACGTCCGGGATAGTTGCCTGTTGTCTGGATACCTCCGGAAAGTGCATCGTTGCGCTCAAATCCGACTACGTCGTCAGTTTGCCAGCAATGCAGGGAAATCTGTTGTTTTTGTAGTTGGTCAAGTACTGCATCTGTGTCTACACCAATTGCAGCATAGCGATCTTTCGCTACAGCATAAGCTTTTTCTATCAGTTCTGCTTTCATTGTTTTATTTGACTATTTGACTATTTACTATTTGGCTATTGATATGTATTTCTCGAAGGCCTCATCCCATGCAGCCTTATCAGTGGGTTCGAATTTGACGAGTTCCAGAGAGTTGGCGATAATCTGGCGCATCTCCCAAATGTCCTTTACTACGCCAGCAGCCTTGGCTTGCAACATGATGTTACCAATGGCTGTACCCTCCTGAGGACCAGCGAGAACGGTAGCACCAGTAGCATTTGCCGTAAACTGGTTCAGATATTTGTTGAGGCTTCCACCTCCAATGATGTGCAATACATCGAGCTTGAAAGGTGCAAACTCCTGCAACCACTGAAATACCTGCTTATAGCGCAAAGCCAAAGAGTCGAAGATACAACGACAGATTTCTGCAGGACTCTCAGGTACAGGCTGATTCGTTTGGCGACAGAAAGTCTGGATAGCCTCTATCATCGATGCTGGATTGGCAAACATCGCATCGTCAGGATTGATGATACTACGGAAGGCCTCTACCTGCATGGCTGAACCTTGCAACTCTGGGTGAGACAATTTGCGAACCTCCTCTGGCCACTCCTTGCGACAACGCTCATAGAGCCACATGCCACAGATATTCTTCAGGAAGCGTGTAGTGCCCTCGATGCCTCCCTCGTTGGTAAAGTTACGCTCATAACTCAGGTCGTTGATGATGGCATCTTTCGTCTCGATACCCATCAGGCTCCATGTGCCACTTGAAAGATAGGCAAACTGCTTGTCCTTAGCAGGTACAGCTGCGACAGCAGATGCTGTATCATGACCTGCAACAGCAATCACTGGTACAGCTCCTAAGCCCGTTATCTTCTGAATCTCGTCTGTTAAGACTCCAATCAGTGTGCCTGGTTTTACCATCTTGCCAAACTTCGAACGGGTAAGCCCAAGAGAAGCCAGCAAGCGCTCGTCGAGCTGCTTGGTGCGAGGATCGAGCAATTCAGAAGTTGAGGCAATGGTATATTCGCACACTTCATTGCCAGTAAGCATCCAGCTTAGGGCATCGGGCGTAAAGAGAATCTTCTGGGCATGCTTCAGGGCAGAATTCCCCTCGCGCCTCATGGCGTAAAGCTGGAATATCGAGTTGAAGTTCATCAACTGGATACCTGCTACGTCGTAAACCTCTCTTCTTGAGATGACATGCTTCAGATAATCGTCCATCGCATCGAATGTAATAGGATCGCGATAGGCGCGTGGGTTCCTTAATATAGCCCCGTCGTCGCCTATCATCACAAAGTCTACACCCCAAGTATCGATACCAATGGATGTAATCTCCAGTCCTCGCTGGGCTACTTCTTTCAAACCCTTGATAATCTCGAAATAAAGGGCGAAGATATCCCAATAGAAATGGCCTCCCTGCTCAATGAGATTATTGGGGAAGCGAGTCACTTCCTCCAAGTCGAACTTACCATCGTTAATACTTCCGATAATCGTTCTTCCGCTCGTAGCTCCTAGGTCTACTGCAAAGTAATATTTCTTTTTCTCCATAATTGGTTTTAATCAGTAGTTTTTTGATTTATGGCGCAAAGGTATGAAGAATTTGCCATCGCATCCCATACATTTTGATATTTGGACATTAATTTTTGATAAGCTGCATAATTTTTCCAGTTTTCATGGGTGTCGTTTCGCTTCTTTTTACTATCTTTGCACTCGGAAAATCAAACAATTAAAACAATTCAAATAAAATGTCAACATTGTCAATTGCAATTATCATCGTTTTCTGTATTGGCTACTTCTGTATTGCCATCGAAAGCGTGACTAAGATTAACAAGTCAGCTATTGCCCTGCTGATGTTTGTAATCACATGGACCCTGTTCATGATTGATCCAGGCAGCTATGTTCCTGGAGCTGTAGGCGATAGCATCGCCTCAAAGGTTTCTACTGTTATCGAGCACCATCTGGGCTCTACTTCTACCACCTTGTTCTTCCTGTTGGGAGCCATGACGATTGTGGAGCTTGTAGATCAGAATGGTGGTTTCAACTTTGTGCGTGACACGCTCCAAACCACATCGAAGCGTGCCCTCCTGTGGCGTATTGCCTTTATGACGTTCTTCCTTTCTGCCATCCTCGACAATCTTACCACCTCTATCGTGATGATCATGATTCTGCGTAAGCTTGTCAGCGATAAGAACGATCGCCTTATCTATGCAGCCCTCGTGGTGATCTCTGCCAATTCCGGTGGTGCCTTCTCGCCCATTGGCGACGTGACTACGATTATGCTCTGGAACAAGGGCGTGATTACTGCTGCGGGTGTTATCACTGAAATTTTCATCCCTTCGCTCGTGTCGATGGTGATTCCTGCCATTATTCTCTCACTTTCGCTGAAGGGTAAACTTGAGTTAAAGACTGACACCACAGTGGTTCAAAATGACGATGTTCTGACAGAATCTCAGCGTAAGACGATTTTCTTCCTTGGTGTAGGTGGCCTGATCTTCGTACCTATCTTTAAGACGATTACCCATCTGCCTCCGTTCGTGGGCATCCTGCTTGTTCTGGGCGTGCTTTGGACGGTAACAGAGATTTTCTATACGAGCATCCATCAGGAGAGTGAGGATACGGCCAACAATACCAACACCCAGAAGCGTGTGTCGAAGATGCTCTCTCGCATCGATATGGATACCATCCTCTTCTTCCTTGGCATTCTGATGGCTGTGGCTTGTTTGGAGACCATTGGCGCACTTACCTTGCTGGGCGAGACGCTTGATGTTACCTTCGAGGGTAACCACTATCTGGTAACTGGTATCATTGGTGTGCTTTCATCCATTGTCGACAATGTGCCTCTTGTAGCTGGTTGTATGGGTATGTATCCTGTACAGGCTGCAGGCGATATGGCAGTAGACGGTATCTTCTGGCAATTGCTGGCTTACTGTGCTGGTGTAGGTGGCTCGATGCTCATTATCGGTTCTGCTGCTGGTGTGGTAGTGATGGGCTTAGAGAAGATTACCTTTGTATGGTATATGAAGAAGATTACCTGGATAGCATTTGTAGGCTATCTGGCAGGTATTATTGTTTACTGGCTTGAGCGCACTTTTATCCTGGGATAAACAGCTAACGAACAGAAATTGTCCCACCCCCTGGGAACATTAGTCCCATAGGGTGGGACTGTTTGTCCCAGGGGGTGGGATTTTTAGCGGGCTTTACCCTCGTTTTTACTTAGCCCTAACCTCGCTTGGCTTGATGCCCATCTTGGCCTTAAACTTAGCAGAAAAATAGTCAGGACTTTCGAAATTCAGGCGATAGGCAATCTCCTTAATACTCAATTCTGTGGTGGTAAGGAGCTCTTTGGCGCGAAGCAATCTGAGCTCTTGCTGATAGGTTGCAGGCGAGAGGCCTGTGTATTCCTTAAACAACTTGCGGAAATTGCTATAGCTTACGCCTTGCTCCTCTGCTATCTGTTGGATGGTCACATCCATTTCGAGGCTTTCCCTGATACGCAGACGGGCACGGTTAATCATATCCACCTGCATCTGGTTCTTGCCAAGTTCGATGTTACGCTCCAGCGAATACATGGTACCTATCAGATAGTTTACGATACCTGCTAATGTCTGTTGGGCGTAAGCAGCTTCTTCCATCGCTATCTCGTAGGCTCGCTTATAGAGGCCCTCTATTACGAAGGAGTAGCCCACATGGTAGATAGGTTTCTCTGGCATGAGGAAGCCTGCTTTTACACGATCGTCCATGTTCTTACCCTTAAAACCTATCCAGAAGCTTGTCCATCCAGTTTTGTCATTGGGGTGATAGCGATGCCACTCACCAGGAAAAAGCAAGAACATATCGCCAGGCTTGATATTGGTTTCAGGGCAATGGGTACTCTCGAAAGTGCCCTCGCCTGCGGTATTGTAGAGCAATTGGTATTCGTTCAGAATACGCCCTTTCTCCAAAGAGAAATAGTAGCCGTCCGCATGTCCTTTGGTGGGGTAGGGTTCGCCAGGCTTGATCACCTCGAAGCCTACCGTGCTTACAGTAAGGCCCCAAAGTGCATCTCGCTCATTGGCAAGCATGTATTTACTTTTCTGCATACTTCCTTCTTTCGCAAGGTATCCACATCCAGAAGGTTGAACCATGTCCTTCGCCCTCGGATGTTACACCAATAAATCCTTTGCAGCGATCTACGATAGCCTGACAAATGCTGAGGCCAAGACCTGTACCTTGCACAAAATCGTTCAGTTTTACGAAGCGCTCGAATACACTCGCCTGCTTATCCTTTGGAATACCTGCACCCGTATCCTCGCAATAGAAGTAAAGTCCGTCTGCAGGTGCTTTTCCATCCAGGGGTACGCGCTGCTCGTAGCGATAGCCCACCTTGATATGTCCCTGATGGGTATATTTTACGGCATTTGTCGTAAAGTTGGTAAGAATCTGCATCGTTCGTCCGTTGTCGAGTGTCGTTTCGTAGGTTTCGTATGGATTATCCTTGATAAACTCAACGCCTGGTTCCTGCACACGTTGCGACAAGGTTTGGCAAATGTCTTCGAAGGCCTTCGCAAAGTCGAGGCCTTTGGGTTCGATGGACAAGGCCTGACTCATGTTCGAGGCCATAAGGATATCGTTGATAAGTCGCATCAGCATGTCGCAGTTGTTGCGGATGATGCGGATAAACTCTATGCGCTCCTCCTTTGTATCCACCAATGGCAGAAGGTCGCTGAAGCCTACGATGGCATTCAGAGGTGTGCGTATCTCATGGGTCATGTTGGCCAGGAAGGCGCCCTTCATCTTTCCGGAATTCTCTGCACGTGAGGTTTCTTCCTTCAGCTTCTTCTGAACAAGCATCAGTTTGCTGATATTACGGGCGATGCCAAAATAGCTAATTAGCTTACCGTCCTTTGCGAATGTAGGAATACCGCTAAGGGCATACCATGCTTGCACCTTGGAATTGTGGGTGTGCTTAAAGTGGTGGATGGCATTGAATGGCTTCTGATCCTTTATGGCATTCTTTAATATTTCAGTAGCTTCAGCCTGTTCTTCATCATACACTCTACTTTCGTATGCTTCCAAAGGCTCTGCATAACTGAACTCACGAAGCGAGCGAGAGAACGAAACAGTCCTTGTCTCAAGGTCGATTTTCCACACATACATATCGCTCTTTTCCAGAATGTAGTGAAGCTGTTCCTCATAGAGATTACTTTGTTTACCAGCTATACGAATCTCGTGGGCATGCTTTTGCTGATCCAGATACATGCGTCGCTCCTCTGACACATCGCGAGCAGTAATGGCATAGTAATGTATGTCGCCAACATCATCTAATATAGGCTGAATCCAGATTTCGATATATTTGCTGATGCCAAGCTCTGGGTAATGCATGTGCTGACATACAAGGAAGTCTTCCTTACTACCCCTTTCATATTGTCCCTTCATGATAGGCACATCGAAAAATCTGGTTCTGCGGAAATACAGTTCACTCTCAATATCGAATTCGCAAAGCTTTCGCATATTCTCGTTGAGGTCGATAATAGAGCCAGCGCTATTGTAGAATGCCATCGCTACCAAGCTGGTTTCAAACATCCGCTGATAGGTCGTTGCCATTTTCTTGTTTGCTAACTCCTCGTTAACAGCTTCAGTCATATCCTTGAAGATATAGATGACGTTATTAACCTTATTATTCTCCTTTTCTGCAATAATATTACCCTCGATGTGGTGCCATTCTGGTGAATCCTCTGTTCCTGTATTCCATATTCCTCTGATGGTAGAATGCGACTCCTTGCCAGAAAGTAAGATTTCCCTGTCTCTAATAAACCTTTCACGCACATCTGGATGGATTTTTGAGATACATTCATATTCCGACATGCCATCTTCGGGTAATAACTTTCCATAAATGTTATTGTAATATTTGCTTTTTACGTCAAAGCCTATTACGTAATAGTTACCCATATCCAAGGCTTGCTTCATCATCTGGTTCAGTTCTACTGATTTCCTGGTAGCAGCTTTTACACGCGCCTTAATCAGATGACTGAACAAGAATGCGATGATGCCTAAGATGGTGATAGAAAGGAGTAAAATCAATGAAATGGGCGAAGTGTCATTATGTACTTTTTCTGGATGGAACCACTTGTCGCGAATCTTCTCGATTTCGCCTTCCTGCTCCAAACGTGCATACATATCGTCGATGACATTGATGAGTTCCTGGTCATAACCTATGATGCGTAACTCTCCTGCAGGGATATCAATCTCATCGAGCACAATATTGGTGAGACCTAGTTCCTTCAGTTTAATAGTAATAGGAACCTCTCCCCAAATATAATATTTGTATTTGCCTGTATGCAGACCCCTGAGCGCCTCTCTTGCAGAGTGAAATTCTGTGCCGAAGACAGGTTCTCTTTCTTTAATCTTCAGTGCAGCATAGTCGTTACGCTTAATAATAACGGTGTCGCGCTCTGTTAATTGATCCAGGCTTTTAAGGGGCCTGGTATTTTTGTTACGTGCAGCTACCACGTTGTAGTACGTCATCATATTCTGCGTCATGACGTATGGATGCTTATCGAATATGAAGGCGAGGGCATGAATCAAGTCTGCTTCCCGTTTCTCAAAACTGGTTATACACTTATACCATTCCTGCATTTCGAACTTATGGGGAATGCCTAGCTTATCGAGTACCAGGCTGAGTACTTCGACATTATAGCCATCAGGCGCTCCTTGGTCGTTCATATATTCGTATGGTGGAAATTCCCAGTCGCTGCTTATCACTAGCGGATGCTCTTTGGTATATTCCCTGATAAACTCTGCTTGTGCCGGCATGATAGCGCACCACGTCAGCAGCATGATAAGAATGGGGAGTAATATCTTTTTGGTCATATATGTATTCCGTTTATATCCGTTCCATTTCTATAAGTTTGCAAGGCAGGGTAAACCATACGGTGGTGCCTTTTCCCTCCATTGATTTCAGCTGAATCTCGCCACCCATATAAGTGATGAGTTCATGACAGATACTCAGGCCAAGACCAGCACCTGTGTTGGCACCGGTAACAAAGCGCTCAAATATGTGTTCGATGGCTGATTCTGCAATTCCACGTCCTGTATCCTCGACAGAAACCAACAGCTTGTCGCCAATATAATCATAGTGCACCAATACCGATCCTTTCTTCGTGTTCTGGGCTGCATTGGTGATAACCTTATTTAAGATCATGGCTATGTTAGGCTCATCAATCTCAATCACAAGTTTCTTGTATGGATTCTTAATGATATAATCCACACCCTCAACCTTTAGGGGCGTCCATGCATCCTGGCATCTTAACTCGATGGCACTTGCAAAGTCTACAGGTTTATTGTTGATGGTAATCATGCCTGCATCAAGGCGAGACAAGAACAAGATGTCGTTGATAAGCTTCAGCAAAGCAGACGAACTGTTCTTAATTTCCTCAATGAATATCGTTTCTTCTTCTGGTGAATGCTCCATCTCGAAGAGTTCTGCGAATCCCACAACGGTGGTAAGAGGTGTACGTATCTCGTGGCTCATGTTGTGGAGGAAGGCGTTCTTTACCACTTCCACTTCCTGTGCCCTGAGCGATTCCTGGGCGAGTTTCTCTTCCAGGGCTTTGATGACGCTGATATCACGACACATGCCAAAGTATTCCTTCACCTCCCCGTTTTCATAAGATGGGAATAAGTTGAATATCAGGTGCAAAGGAATGCCTCCTTTCTTGTGGATGGATGTCTTCAGGTCATCTTGTATGTTATCTTTCGTCCTGCCATCCATCTTATTCAGCAAGCGTTGGGCTTTCTTCTTGGATTCCTCGCTTATGAATGTGGCGATACGTGTTTGGGTAAAGGTATACTTTTCGTGGTTGATTTCACTGTAAACGGAGAGGATATGCGTGTTGACATCGTATTTTATCATGCTGATACCTCCCACAGTCAGCACGTAGTCGATGTTCTTGATATAGTTCGTAACCTCAATGTTCATCTTCTCCAGCTCCTTGATGTTTTGCTGGAGTTGTCTGTAAGAATGGGCCACCTCTGTTACTTCTCGTCCAGTGCCAAAGAAACCTATGCGCTTGCCTTCGTCATACACAGGGATAATTTGCAGTTCATAATAGGCCTGATCTTTCCATACGAATCCCCTCAGGTTTTTTCTCCTATCCGTTTTGGTCAGAAGCATGGTGGCATAGAACAATTCAAAGTCGTCACGAATCAGATTAGGCATGCCTGTCACATCCGATAAAGAGATATGCTTTGCGAGCACAGCTTCCTTATTTGTCTTGAACACATTCAATATGCGGTCGTTCACATCATAGATATAGCCTTTTTCATCGAAGAGGATCATGCTCACCATACCTGTGTTGAAGATCGACTGATAGCGCAGCATGGTATCTTTCGTCATAAGATGGCGCCTCTGCTCTTCTGTGACATCGTTCTTGGAGCAGATAATAACAGAAGGCTTGTTATGTTTATCTCGACTCTGTACAGAGAGGGTGATTTTATAATTGTGCACTTCTGAGTCTTTGCTTTCCTTTTTCGTTAAGTCGAAAGAAACAATGTCTTTCTTGCCCTTAATCACATCTTTAAGCGCCTCGCTGATCATTTTGAATTCTTCATGGCCGAATTGTTGCGTGAACTCCAGGGAACTTAAATTCTTTTCAGTTTTTTCATCCTTATTTGTGATGGTGAAAATCTGTGTCGCAACATTGTAGGTCATAAACCTTACCTTACTGGTTTGAAGGATGAGCGTAAGGCGGTCGTTGCTCTTCTTTACCTCCCTCGACATTTTCCTCTCGCGTACCTTATATATAATGTAGTAGAGAATGGAGCCTACGGAGATAATTGCCAAGACGGCTATGATATTCCAGATCCATGCTGGAATACCTGTTTCTTTATTCTCAGGATAGAACCATTTGTTTTGTATATCCCTCAATCTGTCAGTAGCTCGCAACTGGGTATAGACACTGTCAAGTTGTGCTAAAAGGTGAGGGTCGTTCGAGAAGAATTTGTATTCTCCGAATGGTAGTTCAAAAGGTTGTATCTCCAGATTATCAGTTCGGTATTTGCGCATGAGCCACTTGAGCGACATCGTATTCCAGATGATGATACCTTCATTCTCAGAACTTACTTTCTGGATCACTTCCTGCATGTCGTCGTAAGCCTCGATAGCTGCAGCCCAATGGTGAACATCGATATAATAGTGACTGAAACTACCATCATGCACAATGATTGTGGAGTTTTTGAGCTGAGGGCCTGTCTTTATTTTGGTAGGCTTGTCTTTAGGGAAAACAATGCTATGGGTAAAGAGCTGAACGATCGTTTTACCAAAATTGGAATTGTTTTTACTATAATCAGCATCCATGCGGAGCATCAAGTCCGATTTGTTGTTCTTTAAGTCTTCCTGTGCCTCAAGTGTTGGCCTTAGTTTGATGATATAAGGAATGTCCAACTCCTTGAAAATCATCTTCAATAAGTCGACGTTATAACCATCTGGGTCGCCTTTCTCGTTTAAGAACACGTATGGCCACAAATCCCAAGCATCCTCATAGATAAGTGGATTCGCTTCGTCGTATACGATTATACTGTCACTCTTCTCTTTCGCATCAGCAAAAGCAGTGAGTGTTGAGATACTGATAGTGAATAAGACTAAGAGTAATTTATTCATTGTTATGATAGTTTTTACAATTCTCATTTAATTCATGATTCGTTCACAGGGTAGCCATACCCAGAAAGTAGAACCTTTTCCTTCTCCCTCAGAGAACACACCGATATCGCCTTGGCAACGATCGGTGATAGCCTTACAGATACTCAAACCAAGACCCGTGCCTTGCACAAAGTCGTTAAGTTTCACGAAACGGTCGAACACTCTTTCTTGTCCTTCTTTTGGAATTCCGGCACCCGTATCCTCGCAATAGATGTAGAGTCCGTTCTTGCCCTTCCGTTCCTGCTGCTCATAACCTATTTTAATATGGCCTTGCTGGGTATACTTGATGGCATTGGTCACAAAGTTGGTTATGATTTGCTGCATGCGCCCACCATCGAGCGTGGTCACATACGAGTCGTACGGATTCTCTTTGATAAACTCAACGTCAGGCGTCTGTACACGATCCTTCAGCGAGATGGCAATGTCATCGAACGATTTCGCAAAATCGATTTGGGTAGGCGTAATTTCTATACCACTACTGTCGAGGGCCGATACAGCAAGGAAATCATTTACCAGGCGCAATAGGATATCGCAGTTATTCATGATCACACGGATGATTTCTTGTTTCTCCTCTGGTGTCGACATCATTGGGAGCACGTCAGAGAAGCCTACAATGGCATTCAATGGGGTTCGTATTTCGTGGGTCATGTTAGCCATGAAGGCACTCTTCCTCATACCTGATTCATTGGCTCGCTCAGTTTCTTTCTTCAGTCGTTCTTGTTTCTTAATAAGGTCTGTTACGTTTCTAACCACACCATACGTACCTACCTGCTTCCCGTTTTCATAATAGGGAATGCTGTCGATAAAGTTCCATTGCAGCTCATTTTTATCGTGGAAGAACGGATGCATGTTGGTAAGGGTTGATTTGGGCTCATTAAAGAAATTATAAGGATCGCGAAGGCCCTGACTGAACGGGTCGTCTACGAAGTGGGAGATGAGTTCGTCAAATCCCATCTTACTCTCCGGATTGGCCATACCTTTATAGAAGGTTACCTCTTTTTTCTCAAAATTAGTGCGGAAGAAGCGCATATCAATATGCTCCATCAGGTATTGCAGTTCGCTCTCGTATTGCATGATCTCGTCGTTGGAGTGCTGAATGATATGCTCATTCATTTTGTTGTCTATGTACAACTCTCGCTCCTGGGTGACGTCTCGCATAGAGACTGTGATGAACTCAAGTTCGTGCTGATCGTTATAAATCGGATGGACTCGGATTTCTGTATAGCAGTTTACGTTTCGCTCCACAACGATCGTCTTCGAGCAGAAAAAGAGTTCTGTCACTGTTCTGTTAAGCAACACATCACGGAAGAATGGGATATCGTAGATAATAGTTCCATAATAGAAAGGATCGTATTCTGACTTGAACTTCAGGATTTCACGCATCTTCTCATTGATAGTGAGCAACCATCCGTCTTTGTCAACGAAGGCCAGTCCTACCAGACTCAATTCGAAAATCTGGCGATAACGTTCCGTCATCTCTTGCTCTTCCTGCTCTTGCCGTATCTCGTTTGTCCGGTCAGTCAGGGTGCAGAAGAAACCAATGACCGTCTTTTCTTTGGTATTTGCATATTCTGCAATACCCACATCGTGTATATATCGCCAGTCTCCTTTATGGCTTTTCAGGCTGCGATCCCATCTGAAGGTGCATTCTGCTGTCTTGGCGCCGTTTATCAGTTCTTTGATGAATTGCTGATACAGGTGCCTGTCTTCCGGATGGATATAGTCAAGGCTCTCTTCGTAGCCCATACCCTCTTCGGGCAGGAAACGCCCATACATGTTCTTGCCATAGCGATTTCTCAGGTCCAGGCGCAATACATAGTTGTTACTGGCTTGCAAGGTATGCTGCATGATGGAATGGATGTCCTTGCTTCGTCTGGCGTTCTTGCGAATGCGAAGCAGGCTGATGTGGTTGACACCTATTCCGACGGCAAAGACGAGGAAAATGGACAATAAAACGAGTGTATTCATCTTTCGGGCGGTTTAAATTTGTATCTCTGCTTTCTTGACGAGACTAATCATTTCGCATGGGATGCTCACAAAGAAGGAGTTACCCTTGCCCAGTTCTGATTGCAGCTCGATGCTACCATTCATCTGTTCTATCAGCGCTTTCACGGTAGGCAGGTCCAGTCCGGTACCTACATGCTCTGATTCTTCTTCATTCTCAAAGCGATTGAAAGCATTTGCCAATGCCTTGGCATCCATACCGTTACTGGTATCTTCGATCGTGATCATCAGTTCACCCTGACGATACTCGTATCTCGCATGCACCACGCCTTCTTTTGTGGTAAGGCATGAATAGGAACAGAGTTTCTGAATGGCGTTTTGCAGGTTTTGCGGGTCGATGTTTACAATCAGTTCGCTAAATGGATTCTCCACTACCTGCTTCACGTTTGGATTCATCTTGCTCCATCCCATGTAGCACCAGCCTTCAAACAGTGGGGCGATGTCAGTTTGCTGGTAATTAAACTCAATCATGTGGGCATCAAGGCGAGAAAGGTACAAGATGTCGTTGATGAGTGCCAGCAAGATGTTTGTATTCTTTTTGATTTCTTCAGCAAAGATGGTCCACCGCATGGTCGGTATTAAACAGCTCTGCAAATCCAATGACAGCATTCAGAGGCGTTCTCAACTCATGGCTCATATTGAGCAGGAAGGTATTTTTCAGTTGCTCCTCCTCAAGTGCTTTCTTCGTTTCCTCTTTCAGTTTGAGCTCCGTATAGGTCATTTCCGTTTCATTGCGGAAGATGCCGAAGTAGTGTGTAATGTTGCCTTCCTTGTCCTTGATGGGCATCATGTTGAGATACAGATAGACGTCTCTGCCTTCTTTGTCTTTCAGGATGGTATGCAGGCGTTGCGCAATGCTGGTATTCGTCTTGCGGTCCATGCGCATCAATAATAGCCTGACCTTGGGCTTGTCTTCTGGATGTATCAGGCTCATGCATCGAATCTGAGTCAACAAGTACTCAGGCTCGCCAAGATCTTTTGAAATCTCCAGTTCGTGGGTCTTGGGGTAGTAGTTAATCAGTCTTACCTCACTGATTTTTAGTGAATAGTTCAGGTTCGCAACGTAGTCCTGTATGTCTTTTAAGCGTTGCTCCACGATACGTGACATCTCTTTCTGATGGTGCTCTGTATGTTTCTGCCCGCAATGACAACACCTTGGTAGTTGCCGTCCTTGTCGCGAAGGGGCTTTAGATTGGTTTCATAGTAATTCTTGCCACCCAGTCTGATATCCGGTATTTTCTCGTCCTCACGCTTATGCTTGTCGATATCAGTAATCGACGAAATAAACATGGGAGATATCTGTGAGATATCTATGTCCTTGAAAGCAGGCACATGGTTGATGTATATTTTGTGCTCCATAAGGGCTTTGCGATCAGGAATCTTGAATGTTTCGAGCGCCTTGTCGTTAATGTCTGTAAGGAAACCGTCGGCATCGTAGAAATACATGTCGACCTGCGATGAATTGAAGATGGTCTGATAGCGTTTCATCAGCCTGTTGGTCTTTTCGGCTACGGCATGTTCTTCCGTGATGTCACACTGGCTTGCCACCAATACGGTCGGATGTTCGTGGCGATCCCGGCTAAGAATGGAAATGGTTACTTCATAGAGCCTCTGCTCCTTTGCCGGATCATCCTTCGGTACAGCTCCTCTGACGGTGATCGTATCAGTCAGGAGGTTGCCATCCTTGATGTCCTCTATCACTTTTCTGAGCATGTCGAAGTCCTCGCGCTCAAAAAACTGCGAGAATTCATAGGGCGTGTAAAGTGTTTCTTGAAGGTCTTCTTGCGAAAGGGTCGTGAATTTGTTTTGCTTGATATCGTATGTCCAGACTTGCGATTTGTTGGCGCTCATGATAAGTGCTAACTGGGCATTCAGGCGCTCTGCTTCTTCTTTTACCTTTTTCTCGCGAAAGTAGATCACTAAGATCATCACAAAGACGCTAATCAAAAAAGCAGCCACCAGATAGTCGAGCAGGTGGTTTAAGTCAAAAAGGGTTTTCATATTCTCTTCCTGAGCCTGAACGGCAAGAACTGCAGTCAGGAGGATAAAGAATATGCCGATTCTTAGTATATATTGGCTGATGCGCATATTGTCATATAGCTTGGTAGTAAACACGGGCAAAGATAGCAGTTTTTGCGCAAATAACCAAATGTTTGGACGAAAAAAACAAAAAAGCCATAAAATATGGGTATAAAAATTGTAAAACGTTTGGCGATTTCGAAGAAAAGCGTTACTTTTGTCATCAGAAAAGACTAAAACTATTAGGTATGTTAGACGTAAAAGAAACATTAAAGAAGAGTGAAGAAAGAATGGAGATGGCAGCTATGTTCCTGGAGGAAGAGCTGAATCGCATTCGTGCTGGTCGTGCAAATGTGGCCATTCTCGATGGTGTTCGTGTGGATTCTTACGGAAGTAAAGTTCCTTTGAACCAAGTTGCTAATGTCAGTGTGCCCGATCCTCGTACCATCGCTATCAAGCCTTGGGATCGCAAGGAGATTCGTGCCATCGAAAAGGCTATCATGGATAGCCATCACCCCAGAGAATAACGGTGAGGTGATTCGCCTGAATATTCCAGTGCCAACAGAGGAGCGTCGTCGCGATCTTGTAAAGCAGTGTAATAAGATTGCTGAAAAGGCCAAGGTCGAGGTTCGTAATGTGCGTGGTGATATCAAGGATAAGCTGAAGAAGGCAATTAAGGATGGCCTTTCTGAGGATAATGAGAAAGATGCTGAGCTGGAGCTTCAGAAACTTCACGATAAGTACATCAAGAAGCTTGACGCTTTGATTGAAGCAAAGAACAAGGAAATCATGACGATTTGATTTGAAAGGATTAGTCGTTAAGAATACTGGTAGTTGGTACACCGTCCTTTGCGACGGTGGCCAACTTATTGATTCTAAGATAAAAGGTAACTTCCGCTTGAAGGGTATTCGTAGTACCAATCCAGTGGCGGTGGGCGATCGTGTAGAGTTGGTTACCAATCAAGAGGGTACGGCTTTTATTACGGCCATCGAGGATCGTCGCAACTATATCATTCGTAAATCGCAGAATCTCTCCAAGCAGAGTCATATCATTGCGGCGAATGTCGATCAGGCGATACTCGTCGTTACCATCAATCGTCCCCAGACTTCCACTACCTTTATCGATCGCTTTCTCGCTTCTGCTGAGGCTTATCGGGTGCCCGTTATCCTTGTTTTCAATAAGACCGACTTGCTCGATGAAGATGAGTTGCGCTATCAGCAAATGATGATGACGCTCTACGATACAATCGGCTATCAGTGCTTTGCCATTTCTGCCAAGCATGGCGAAGGCATGGAAGCATTAAAGGCGCAACTGGAGGGTAAGATTACCTTGCTCAGTGGCAATAGCGGGGTGGGGAAGTCTACGCTCATTAATCAATTAGTGCCAGGGGCGAATCTGCGAACGGCAGAAATCTCCGATGCCCACAATACGGGTCAGCATACCACCACCTTTAGCGAGATGATTGCTTTGCCACAAGGCGGATGGCTGATTGATACCCCAGGCATCAAAGGCTTTGGCACGTTTGACATGGAACCAGAAGAGCTCACGAGTTATTTCAAGGAGATTTTCCGATTCTCAAAAGATTGTCGCTTCTCAAACTGTACGCACACGCACGAACCTGGTTGTGCTGTACTCAAAGCGCTTGAGGATCATTATATCGCAGAAAGTCGCTACCAGTCTTACCTCTCTATGCTTGAGGATAAGGATGGCAGCAAATATCGCGAAGCGTATTAAAAAAGCCCTTGCAAATCTGCAAGGGCCTTATTGTCTTTAGAACTTGAAGTCTATTCCTGCACCAATCACGTGGTTGGTTCTGCTGAATACGTCCGTACCAGGGTAAGGTGTGCCCTGATACTGAGCCTGCTCCTTGGTGTATTTGCTATAGAGCGAGCAGAAGTAGCTGATGTTCAGTCTCGCTGATGTTCCAAGCACCACCAAGACCCAGTGAGTAGCTATCGCAAGCAAACGAGGTGTGCTGCTGATACTCATCGGTAAGTCCGTACTCAGTACGCTGACCACCACAGCTAACGGTAAACTTCTCGTTGATGTCGTATTCAACACCAGCCAGGAACTCGTGTGTGCCATGACTTAAAGCTTTCTGACGATCGCCAGCCATCTTGGCGTGCTTGTCGTCGAAGAAGTGATACTCTAATGTGGCACGCAATTTTGGTGTAAACTCATAGCCTACAGCAGCTACCAGGAGCGAAGGCATATCGTAGCGAGTCTTGGCACCATCCATATAGCCGGCTACCTTGTCGCCAAACGTAGCTGCAGCTGAAGCCGCATCCATGCCTGCTACGGCAACAGAGAGTTGCTTGGTATCGTTTTCTGTCTCAATCTTCGTACGGAACTCATAACGGGCTGCAATGGTAAGCGGACCACCATGATAGTCGACACTGACGATAGGCGCAAAACCCCAA
>CAJOGK010000050.1 GCA_905234145.1 uncultured Prevotella sp.
GTCAAGGAACGCCAAAACAATAACTAGCACGCCAAAAACACGCCAATTTAGAGCATAAAAGAAATCCAAACTACTGATAATCAGCGGTTTGGATTTTCTTTCTGTCGGGATTACTGGACTCGAACCAGCGACCTCGCGCCCCCCAGACGTGTGCGCTACCAACTGCGCTAAATCCCGATCCTTTTTTGCTTAGCACTGACTTTTTCGTCGAATGCGGGTGCAAAGGTACACAGAATTTGCGAACTAACCAAATTTTATGCCGACTTTTTATCGTTTTTTCCATTTTTAGCACATTTCAGCATGCTATTAAAAATAAAATATGTAACTTTGCAACCTAGAAAACTCGAAAACATCAAAAATGGTAAAATATAAACTGACTGCTCCCGACAGAATCGACCAGACCATCTGTCTGCCAGCATCAAAAAGCATCTCAAACCGTGCACTCATCATCTACGCCTTGAGCGGTGGTAAGCAAGTGCCAGAAAACTTGAGCAACTGCGACGATACAGAAGTCATCATCAATGCCCTGCGCCACATGCCCGACGAGATAGACATCAAGGCTGCAGGTACGGCTATGCGCTTTATGACGGCCTACCTAAGTGTCATGCCAGGCACCCATGTATTGACGGGTACGGAGAGAATGAAGCACAGGCCCATCGGTGTATTGGTAAATGCCCTGAAAGCGCTGGGCGCCAACATAGAATATACTGCCGAAGAAGGCTATCCCCCACTTCGCATTACTGGCTGCACACTGAAAGGTGGTGAACTGGAGGTTCCTGGTAATATCAGTTCGCAATATATATCAGCCCTGCTGATGATCGGTCCGATGCTGAGCGAAGGACTGACATTGCAATTGACAGGCGATATCATATCGCGCCCCTACATCGATCTTACACTATGGATGATGGGCGAGTTTGGTGCTGATGCCGAATGGACATCGGGCGATACCATCACCGTAAAGCCAAAGCCCTACATCAGCAGACCATATATCATAGAAAACGACTGGAGCGGTGCCAGCTATTGGTATGAGATGATGGCGCTAAGCAAGGATACCACATCGGAAATAAGGCTGACAGGACTGATGGACGGTTCAAAACAGGGCGACTCAGTAACGAGATACATCTTCAGTCTGCTGGGCGTAAAGACCATTTTCGAAACAAAGAAAGAAGGCATTTCCCAAACAGTAACACTGAAACGTAGCAGACGCTGTGTACCCAGACTTGACTACGACTTCGTAAACTCGCCCGACCTGGCACAGACATTCGTGGTTACCTGTGCCGCCAAAAATATTCCCTTTAGGTTTACAGGATTGCAGACACTGAAGATCAAAGAGACCGACCGCATAGAGGCCATGAAGCGCGAAATGAGGAAATTGGGCTACGTGATAAACGACAAAAACGGCAATGAGTTATACTGGGACGGTGAACGCTGCGAACCAACATTGGAACAAGGTATCGACACTTATGAGGATCATCGCATGGCGCTGGCCTTCGCCCCCTACGTCTTTGTAGCCGACGGCCTCATCATAAACAATCCACAAGTGGTAACCAAATCGTATCCGCTTTTCTGGGACGATATACAAAAGGCAGGCGTAAAAATAGAAGAGGAATGAGTTTTGCGCTGGTTTGCATAGGGATGATCGTGGTGCTGGGCGTGGTTGCAGCAGTAGCCAACATGGTAGACAAAGGCGATGATGACATCGTAACCGGGCACGACTGCTCGACCTGTACAGCAGCCGATGAAGGTACCTGCAAGATTCACTGTCTGATGGAGGAAAAGAAAAAGAAGGATGTTGAGCGTGAAGCATAAATGGACTTATATCGCAACACTGGCAATTGCCCTGATGCTGGCCATGGGGAGTTGTTCTACACAGAAGAACACGGCGAGAACACGCTGGTGGCATGCCTTCAACACCCGATACAACGTCTATTTTAATGGAGAGCAGGCCTTTATCGACGGAAACCTGACCAAAGAGAAAGGCAACAAAGACAACTATACAGAACTGATTCCACTCTACACGATAGGCAACAAAGAAAGTCGATCGCTGGGTAAGACCGACTACGCGCTGGCTGTAGAAAAATGTGAAAAGGCCATCAGTCGTCATAGCATCAAAGCCAAGCCTGAATGGGACAACTCGAAGCGTAAGACATCCAAAGACCGAGAATGGCTGGGACGCAAAGAATACAACCCCTTTTTGTGGCGAGCCTGGTTGCTCATGGGAAAGGCGCAATTCCAAATGGGTGAGTTGGAAGAGGCCGCAGCTACCTTTGCCTACATGAGTCGCCTTTACCAGACGCAACCACGTATGAACGGACTGGCCAAGGCCTGGCTAGCAAAATGCTATACGGAACTGGGGTGGCGATATGATGCAGAGGACGTGATTCGCAACATGAGTCGTGATTCAATGGACTTCAGGGCGGTAAAAGACTGGGACTATACCTATGCCAACTACTATATTCATGAGGGCAACTACGAAAAGGCCATCCCCTATCTGCGCAAGGTGATAAAACATGAGCGCAGAAGGGTGCAAAGAGCCAGAGAGTGGTTCTTGATGGGACAAATACAGAACCTGCTGGGACACAAGCAGGAAGCCTTCAACGCCTTTGGCAAGACCATCAGTTGCAACCCTCCCTACGAGTTGGAGTTTAATGCCCGCATCGCGCAAACAGAAGTCATGGGTAGCAGCAACGGCAGACAGATGATCAGCAAGCTAAAGCGCATGGCGGCGTCGGACAACAATCAGGAATATCTGGATCAGGTGTACTATGCCATCGGCAATATCTATATGTCGCAACGCGATACGGCTCAAGCCATCACAGCCTATGAAAAGGGCAACGTCCTGTCCGTAAGAAACGGTATTGAGAAAGGTGTATTGTTGCTGACATTGGGCAATATCTATTGGCAGAAGGAGCAATTTGCCGATGCCCAGCGCTGTTATGGCGAGGCCATCGGACTACTAGACAAAGAACGGAAAGACTATGAGCAACTATCCCTTCGTTCGAAAGTACTCGACGAATTAGTACCCTACACCAGTGCCATTCAGCTGCAAGACTCGTTGCTGGCACTGGCCGAGATGCCTGAAGCAGAGCGCAACAAAGCCATCGACCGTGTGATAAGCGATCTAAAGAAGAAAGAAAAAGAGGAGCGCGACAGACTGCAGGAAGAAGATGCAGAGCAACAGCAGAGTCAACAGGCAGGCATGACGGAAACAAGACCAACGATTGCTGCCCCTACCCAGCAAAGCGGACAATGGTATTTCTATAACCCCACAGCAGTAAGTCAGGGAAAAATCACCTTCCAGCGGCAATGGGGTAAGCGTGAGAATGCCGATAACTGGCGGAGAAGTAATCAAACAGTGGTAAACCTGGGCGAGACTGAAGATACGGAATTACCAGACAATCCGGATAACCAGGAAAACCAAGAAGATTCAAAAGCCCCAGGTGTTTCTGAGCCCATCGACTCAGTAGCCACCGAAGCTGCTAACGATCCTCATACACGTGAATACTATCTGGCACAGATACCTTTTACGGAAGAACAAAAGGCAGCATGCCACGAAATACTAAAAGAAAGCATGTTCAAGGCAGGTGTGATTCTAAAAGACAAGCTCGACAACCTGACGCTCAGTGAGAAATATCTGCGCAGACTGACGGATAGCTATGAAGACTTTGCCCAGTTGGACGAGGCGTGGTATCACCTATATCTACTTTATATGCGACAAGGCAGAACAGAGATGACTGACTACTGCCTGAGCATGATGAAGAACAAGCACCCAGAGAGTGAATGGACACTGATGCTGAGCGACCCCAACTATGAAGAAAACGCAAGATGGGGAGAGCACATAGAGGATTCGCTTTACGTGGCGACATACGAGGCGTTTAAAGCCAACAGGGCCGACGCAGTCAGCACCAACACGCAGTTATCGGAGCGCAGATTCCCGCAAGGAGCCAATCGCGCCAAGTTCCTGCTGATTGACGGTTTGAGTCAGTTGAATGCCGGTGATGGCGATGCCTGTATGGCCCGACTGCAAGAGGTGGTGGAGAAATATCCAGAGAGCGAAGTGGCCCCTCTGGCAGGTATGATTATTAAAGGTGTTCAGGACGGGCGCAGATTACTAGGCGGCAAATTCGATATCGGCGATGTATGGACTAAGCGCGACATCACGCTATCGAAGGATTCGACCATCGCCGATACCCTGAGCACAGAGCGTAACCAGCAGTATCTCTTCATGCTGGTATATCACCCAGACTCAGTAAACGAAAACCAGCTGCTCTTTGAGATGGCCAAGTACAACTTCACCAGTTATCTGGTGCGCAACTTTGATATCAGCATTGATGAAGACGAAGGCTGGCATCGCATGCTGATAAGCGGTTTCCTGAGTTACGACGAGGCGCGCCAATATGCTCGCGAGCTCTATCAGAACGAACCGCTGACGGAACATCTGAAAGACTGCAGGAATCTGGTAATCAGCGAGACAAACCTGAAACTGATAGGCAAACAATTCAGTTACGACGAATATCAGCAATTCTATGAACAGGAGTTGTTGCCACTGAGTATCAGCAAGGAGAAGTTACTGCTGAACCCGGAAAGCATCGACAGACCCGACATAGAGGATATGGTAGAGCCTGTAGAAAAGGAAGAAGAGGAAGACGAAACAGAAACGCCACAACAAAATCAACGGAAGAAAGTGGTAAAGGACTTTGATTTTGGTGACGACTTCTGGTAAAAAACGAAGATATGAGCAACGGACTTTTACTTTGGGTAGATGATGAGATTGAGCAGTTGCGGGCTCATATACTCTTTCTGGAAAAGAAGGGGTATGAGGTAGTGACTGTAAGCAATGGCACTGACGCCATCGATCTGTGTAAACAGCGTAACTTTGACCTGGTATTACTCGACGAGCAGATGCCGGGACTAAGTGGACTGGAGACACTGCAGAAGCTGAAAGAGCTGCAGCCATCGCTTACAGCTGTCATGGTAACCAAAAGCGAAGAGGAGAACATCATGGAGCAGGCCATCGGACAGAAGATTGCCGATTACCTGATCAAACCCGTCAACCCCAATCAGATTCTCTTGACCCTAAAGAAGAATATCCATAGACGTGCCATCGAAACGGAGGTGACACAAAGCCAGTATCAGCAGAATTTCCAGCAGATAGCCATGCAGATTCTGGACTGTCAGACATGGCAAGATTGGACTAACATCTACAAACGACTGGTACATTGGGAGCTGGAGCTAAGCGCTACCGACAGTAGTATGACTGAGATGTTGAACATGCAGAAAGAGGAAGCCAACAACGGCTTTGCCAAGTTTGTAAAGAAGAACTATCTGAACTGGATTACAAACAAGGAAGGGGCTCCAAAAACATCGCCAGACATCTTCAAAAACAACGTATTCCCCTTGCTGAACGAAGGACAGAAAGTATTCTTGGTGGTGCTCGACAACTTTCGTTACGACCAGTGGCGCGTGCTGGAACCAGAACTCAGTAAGCAGTTTGATGTAGAGGAAGAACTCTACTACAGCATTCTGCCCACAGCGACCCAATATGCCCGTAACGCCATTTTCAGTGGACTGATGCCCAATAAGATTGCAGAGATGTTCCCTGATCTTTGGGTAGATGAAGACGAAGAGGAGGGCAAAAACATCAACGAGGAGCCACTGATACAAACGCAGTTTGAGCGTTATCGCCGTAAGAACACTTTCTCATATCACAAAATCAATACACAGGCTGATGCAGACAAGCTATTGCAGCAACTGAATACGCTGGGGAAGAACGACCTGAACGTGGTGGTATTCAACTTTATCGACATGCTGAGTCATGCCCGCACAGAGTCAAAGATGGTACGCGAATTGGCCAACAACGAAAGTGCCTATCGCAGTATCACCCTTTCGTGGTTCCGCCATACGGTGATATCTGACTTCTTTAGGCAATTGGCACAAACAGGCTGCAAGGTGATAGTAACCACCGACCATGGCAGTATACGCTGTACTCAGCCAGTAAAGATTGTGGGCGACAGAAATACAAACACCAATCTGCGCTATAAGTTGGGCAAGAACCTAGGCTACGACGACAAGAGTTTGTTTGTTATTAAGGAGCCACAGAAGGCGATGCTACCCTCGCCTAACCTATCAACAAGCTATGTATTTGCCACAGGCGACTCGTTCTTCGCCTACCCTAACAATTACAATTATTATGTATCCTACTATCGCGATACCTTCCAGCATGGAGGTATCTCAATGGAGGAAATGATCATACCCCTTATTACATTAACAGGAAAGAAAAGATAAGCATTATGGAAATAACAATTAACCACCTGGACGATATCCGCACAGCGGCAAAAGCATTTATAAACGAGATGGGCGACCACAAGGTATTTGCCTTTTATGGCAAGATGGGTGCTGGTAAAACCACATTTATCAAGGCCATCTGCGAGGAACTGGGTGTAGAGGATGTCATCACATCCCCCACCTTCGCCATCGTAAACGAGTATACGCCATCCTCACCTCTCCTTCCCTCTTCATCCTCAATCTTCCACTTTGATTTCTATCGCATTAAGAAACTGGAAGAGGTGTATGACATGGGTTATGAAGACTACTTTTATAGTGGTGCCTTATGCTTCATAGAATGGCCGGAGTTGATAGAAGAGGTTTTGCCAGAGGATGCCGTAAAAGTTAACATTGCAGAACAGCCTGACGGCTCAAGAGTCATTAGCTTCTGATAAATAAAAAAATCATCCCTGCTAAATCGGCAGGGATGAATAGTGTAATCAGAGATTCTGTTCCTGGAAATCCAAATCGGCCTGAACAATAAGGAGCATATCCTCAGGATTGAAAGTATAGGCGCGATCTTTCTTGCCCTGCTGGCAGACGTATTCAGCCACCTTCTCCATATCGATGTCGATTTCGTCTTCTGTACTCTCCAGAATGCCGCTGGTGTAGTAATAATCAACAATGGTATCCAAAATATACAGAATATCACTGTCGCTATAAAACTCCTTCATTTCGGAAGAAATCTGCTGGCGGATAAAAGCCAACTCCCTGAGGTTTTCTTCCTCATCCATACGGATCATCTCGTCGATACTGGCCATAGGACTTAGAGTAGAGCCTGGAACTTTTCTTCAAACTTAGCCTTCGACTGAGCACCAATCAGCTTGTCGACAACCTCACCGTTCTTGAAGAACAGGATGGTAGGAATATTACGGATACCATACTCAGCAGCGAGATCCTCGTTCTCCTCTACATCGCACTTACCAACAACAAGTTTACCATCATACTCCTTAGCCAACTCCTCAATAATAGGAGCAACCATACGGCAAGGGCCGCACCATGTTGCCCAGAAATCTACTACCAAAGGCATATTACCAGTCTTCAGACTTGCAAAATTCTCACTTGTAATCGTTACTTCCATCGTTTTTACTTTTTAAAAGGTGAATACTATATTAAATCTGTAATTTATTCTGCAAATAGCGTGCCACACATTAATTGATACTGTAGTCGAGCATCTCGTGGCTCTCAATATAATCGATGAGCGTATGCTTCACATCGACTGTATAATCCTTACTACGCAAAAGCACTCGGTAGTTGCCCTGAGCATTGCGCAGCTGGAAGAACAGTTTGGTAGTGCCCGGATTCTCGCTGATAATCTCACTAAGATCGGCTATCATCTGTTCATTCAGTTCCTCAGAAATCATTGAAATGGTAATGCTATCAATGGCCTTCTCTTTCACACTTTGGAGATACTCCACATTCTGAACCTTCAGTTCCTTCTGGTTACTATTGGCAAAGCGCGAACGCATCTTGGCCGTAACATAAACGGAAGCCCCTTCGGAAAACATGCCGCTCCAACGGCCCCAGTCCTCACCAAAAAGAGGAATTTCGCCACTGCCATTGAAATCTTCGATAGTGACAAAGCCACAAGGTTTACCATTTTTTTGGAATTTCTGACGCACAGCAGTTACTATACCACCAAGGATGACATCCTCGCGATCGGACAATTGCTGGATATCTGCCAATTCGACACATTTTGTATTGCAAAGATGGTCGAGGATAATCTTAAACTCATCAAGCGGATGGGCAGAGAGATAAATACCCACGAGGTCGCGCTCTTTGTTAAGTCGCTCTATGTCGCTCCAGCGGATATCATTCTTAGGCACCTGAGGAAGAGCTATCTCTATCTCCTCACCCAGCATCCCAAATAGCGAGTTCTGCATTTGCGACTTCTCCATCTGATAGGTCTGGCCATAGCGCACGATGATATCAAGGAACTGCTCACCTTTATTATTCGTGGCGAAATAGTCCTCACGACGAATGCCAAAACTGTCGAAACCACCACTCAATGCCAACGATTCAAAAGCCTTTCGGTTGACAGAGGAGAAATTGATACGCTGGGCAAAATCATAGATATCCTTATAAGGACCATTCTTCTCGCGCTCTTCAATAATAGCCAATGCTGCTGAGTTGCCCATTCCTTTGATGGCACCTAAGCCGAAACGAATCTCACCATGATGGTTTACACCAAACTTTTCGTAACTCTCATTGACATCAGGACCCAGCGTGGCTATACCCATCTGTTTGCACTCGTCCATCAGTTTGGTAATTTCAGTAATCTGATCGCGACGTCGGCTCATGATAGCAGCCATAAACTCTGCCGGATAATTAGCCTTTAGGTAAGCTGTCTGATAAGCCACCCAAGAATAGCAAGCCGCATGCGACTTGTTGAACGCGTATGAAGCAAAAGCCTCCCAGTCGCCCCAAATCTTCTCAAGCACCTTCGCGTCGTGACCATTCTTTACACCACCCTCGATAAACTTAGGCTTCATGGCATCAACGATATCCTTTTTCTTTTTACCCATAGCCTTACGCAGCGCATCGCTCTCACCACGCGTGAAATCTGCCAACAGACGAGAGAGCAGCATCACCTGCTCCTGATAAACCGTAATACCATAAGTATCCTTCAGATATTTCTCCATAACGGGGATATCGTAAGTAATCGCCTCATCACCATGCTTACGACGGATAAACTGAGGAATATAGCCCATAGGACCCGGACGGTAAAGAGCATTCATCGCGATAAGATCCTCGAAAACGGTGGGCTTCAACTCGCGCAGATACTTACGCATACCATCCGACTCAAACTGGAACGTACCAATGGTGCGACCCTGCTGATACAGCTCGTATGTCTTGGGGTCGTCAATGGGAATGGTATCGAGATCGACCTCAATGCCACGCGTACGTTTGATATTCTCACAAGCCTCCTTCAACTCTGAGAGTGTCTTCAAGCCCAAGAAGTCCATCTTGATAAGACCCGTTGACTCAATGACGTGACCATCATACTGCGTACAATTAGTCTTTACCCCTTTGAAATCAGGGTCATCGGCTGTAGACACAGGCACATGGTCGCTAATCGGATCGCGACAGATAATAAAGCCACAGGCATGAATACCCGTTCCCCTGACGGTACCTTCCAACATCTTGGCATATTTTATCGTGTTGGCCAGATGGATATCTGTAGAAGCCTCAGCCTCTTGCAGTTCGGGTACATATTTGATGGCATTAGGCAGATTCATTTTCGTTGCCTTACCGTCAGGCCCATCAGGCAGACGGTCTGGTATAGCCTTACACAGACGGTTTGATTCTGCGATAGACACCTTCTCTACACGCGCCACATCCTTAATAGAGTTCTTGGTAGCCATCGTGGCATAGGTAATGATATGGGCACAATTTTCGTGACCATACTTATCCTCTACCCACTTCAGCACCTTACCACGTCCATCATCATCGAAATCGGTATCGATATCAGGAAGCGAGATACGGTCAGGATTAAGGAAACGCTCAAAAAGCAAATCATACTTCAAGGGGTCGATTTTCGTGATACCTAAGCAATAAGCCACCACACTACCGGCAGCAGAGCCACGTCCAGGTCCTACCATCACACCAAGTTCATCGCGGGCAGAATTGATAAAGTCCTGCACGATGAGGAAGTAACCAGGGAATCCCATCGTCTTCATGATGTGGAGCTCAAACCTTACACGTTCCTCCACATCCTGAGGGATAGGATCACCATAGCGACGCTTGGCTCCCTCGTAAGCCAGTTTTGCCAGATAGTCGGCCTCGAACTTGATACGGTAAATCTTATCGTAGCCTCCCAACTTCTTGATTTTCTTCTCAGCCTCGTCCTTTGGCAAGGGATTCTCGCCATTCTCATCACTGGTAAACTCATCAAAAAGTTGCTGTTCAGAGAACCTTTTGCGCCACTCTTCCTCCGTACCAAATGACTCGGGGATAGGGAAAAACGGCATAATTGGGTCGTTGTCGAGACTGTAAGTTTCTACCTTATCTAATATCTCTAGGGTATTCGAGAGCGCTTCCGGCACATCGCTGAAGATATCATTCATCTCCTGACGCGTCTTAAACCATTCCTGCTTGGAATAGAGCATGCGAGTGGGGTCATCCAGATCTTTTCCTGTAGAGAGACAAAGCAGATGATCGTGAGCCTCTGCATTTTCACGATCCACAAAATGGGCATCGTTCGTACAAATCAGTTTGATACCATACTCCTTAGCCAACTCTATCAGTACCTTATTAGCCTGCTGCTGCAAGGGGTAAGTCTCGCGATTAGCCCTGATTTTAGGATCTGTCACCTCGTGGCGCTGCAACTCCAGATAATAGTCATCGCCCCAAAGTCGCTTGTGCCACTCGATGGACTCGCGAGCACCAGCTATATCACCTTTCAGAATCTTTGCAGGCACCTCACCAGCAATACAGGCAGAACAAACTATCAAGTCTTCGTGATATTTCTCGAGTTCTTTATGGTCAGTACGCGGACGGTTGTAGAAGCCATCCACCCAAGAGTTGCTGACGAGCTTAATCAGGTTCTTATAGCCATTGTAATTCTTGGCTAGCACAATAAGGTGATAGCCGCCAAGGTCATCTTTCGTCTCTCGAAGATTCTTATCGCCACGACGGGCTACATACATCTCACATCCAAAAATCGGTTTAAAGGGCTCAAGACCATCTTTCTTGCGCTGTTTGTTAACACCATTGCAGATGTCATGAAATTCTTTAATGCCGAACATGTCTCCATGGTCGGTAATGGCCATACCCTTCATTCCATCGCCAATAGCTTTATCTACTAGCTTTTTGATACTCGACTGGCCATCGAGTATAGAGTAATATGTATGTACATGCAGATGTATGAAATCTTCCATCGTTTTTTGCCTGAATTTTTCGTTTTCATGGTTCAAAGTTACACCGAAATATCGAGAATACCAAAAGAAAAACGTGAAAAGTTTGTAACTTACGTAAAAATTATGTACCTTTGCACCCAATTAGAAGCAATCGAATCAAAACGAATGGGAGAAAGGATAAAGAAACTTAAGAAAATCAGAATCCATCGCGAGGGTACCCATGAACTGACATGGAGCATGCTGGTACTGATTGGCATAGGTTCTGCACTATGGTACGGCCTCAACACCACCATACCTTTTTGGATATTCATCGTCATCTTTGGAGCAGCATGGTTAATGGCGCTCAACTTCTACCGTTGCCCTATCCGCTATTTCAATGGCGATACCGACAAACTGGTAGTAGCACCTGCCGATGGTAAGATCGTAGTGGTTGAGGAAGCTGAAGAAAATGAGTATTTTCATGATAAGCGACTGATGATTTCTATTTTCATGAGTCCCTTGAATGTGCATGCCAACTGGTTCCCTGTAGACGGAAAGGTGAAGTTTGTACACCACCAGAATGGTAACTATCATAAAGCATGGTTGCCAAAAGCAAGTGAGGAGAACGAGCATGCCGACATTATGATTACCACACCTGACGGCGAAGACGTTCTGGTTCGTCAGATTGCGGGCGCAATGGCTCGACGCATTGTCACTTATGCAAAACCTCGAGAGGAATGCTATATCGACGAGCACCTTGGATTCATTAAATTAGGTTCACGTGTGGATGTCTACCTGCCACTGACAGCGAAAGCTACTGTTACGATAGGACAGCCCACCACAGGAGACCAGACAGTAATTGCGAAATTGGCATGAAGAAACATATACCCAATACGATTACGTGTTGCAACCTGATTTCTGGTTGCATTGCCACTTATTTTGCCTTCCAAAGTGATTTTAGCCTGGCATTGCTTTTCATCGTAGCGGGTGCTGTGTTTGATTTCTTTGACGGGATGGTCGCACGTTTGCTGCACGTATCATCCCCCATTGGTAAGGAGTTGGACTCTCTGGCTGATGACATTACCTTCGGCTTTGCCCCTTCTGCTATTATCTTCAGCTATCTCAACACATTTCATATTCACATTTTCATCATTCCCTTCTTAGCTTTCGTGATGGCAGCCTTTTCTGCATTGCGCCTTGCCAAGTTTAATCTCGACGAGCGTCAGGCTTTAGGATTCATTGGCTTGCCAACACCTGCAAACGCCCTGTTCTGGGGAGCATTGATTGTAGGATTACAGGAATATGCTATCAGCTTCGAGGGATTAGAGTGGATCATACTAGGCGGAACTTTTCTCAGTTGTTATTTACTGATTGCCGAAATTCCGATGTTCGCCCTGAAATTCAAACATTGGGGCTGGAAAGGCAATGAAATCAAATACATCTTCGTTCTGTCGTGTATTCCTCTGCTGCTCTTTTTGGGTGTGAGCGGCTTCGCTGCCATCATTGCATGGTATGTAATTCTGTCGGTGATAACTAATAAATCCAAGTAAAAAACTATCTATGCCTCCTATCGGTGCTATTATCCTTTTCGTCCTTATTGGCATTACTATCGTTGTTATGATAGTCATCAATTTAATGTATCGCAACATCAGGAAAATACGTGAAGCTGCTGAAGACTATATGTATCGCAAAGAAAAACAAAGGGAACAAAAAGAGAAGAATCCCTTTGGTGAAGACTATTTCAAGAGTAGTAATAACAAGCAGAATAATCGTAAGCAGTCACAGCAGTATTCCGCTCAGAATCGCACGAGTCAGAGTCAGAATCGTCAACAGCAAAGTAGATATCAAGATCAGCAGCAAGAAGAAACCACTGCCCGCAGAACTACTACCGACAGTGGTGTTACAATTATCGACGATCGCAACAAGGAGGAGAAGAAGATCTTCAACTCTAACGACGGCGAATATGTAGAGTTCGAAGAAGTCCACGGTTAGTGGACTCGCCGAAGGCAAGTTTAGCTGTGTACGAGCGTTCCTATCTGCTCACCATCCATCACCTTCTTAAGATTTCCCACAATGTCCATGTTGAAGACATAGATGGGCAAATGATTGTCATTACACATGCAGATGGCTGTAAGGTCCATCACCTTTAAGCCACGTGCCAACACCTCTTGATAAGTGATATCCTCAAACTTAGTGGCAGTGGGGTCTTTCTCAGGATCGGCAGTATATACACCATCCACACGCGTACCCTTCAGCATCACATCGGCCTCAATCTCTATACCACGCAGACTGGAACCCGTATCTGTCGTAAAGTAAGGAGAGCCTGTACCTGCAGAGAAGATACATACATAACCAGCCTCCATAGCCTCGATAGCCTTCCATTTGGTATAGAACTCACCAATCGGCTCCATGCGAATCGCTGTCATCACACGATTCTTCACACCAATAGCACCCAGGGCACTGCTCAATGCCAAAGAATTGATAACGGTGGCACACATTCCCATCTGGTCGCCCTTTACACGATCAAAGCCTTTCTGAGAGCCAGAAAGACCACGGAAGATGTTACCTCCACCAATCACGATACCAATCTGCACACCCATTTCGGACACTTCCTTAATCTGCTTGGCATAATCACTCAAACGCTCAGGGTCGATACCGTAACCCTGCTTTCCCATCAGACTCTCGCCCGATAACTTCAGAAGAATTCTCTTAAATCTTGCCATAATCTTATAGTTTTAAATGATAAATTGTACTTCCTTAAAGGCGTAAGTATGCTCCTTACCTTCTTTATCCACAAGGAGTAGTCTGCCGTCGGGCAAAACATCCGTCAGCCTTGCAGTAAAACAAGTTGTTTTGTCCTTGTAAAGACTATCTTTTCCCTTCCTAAACAGCATCTTTCTGTATTCAAAACAAGTTGTTTTGTTATTGCACTCCTTATCGAAACAATCCAGAAAGGCCTTCAGCAACTCGTTAAGATCGGTTTCCTTACCCGTATCGAAACGGGATTAGGGGCATCACTTTTAAACACCGTCTGGTTTACGTTCAGGCCGATACCGATGATGCAGTCCTTGATGTCCGTGCGTTGCAGACGGTTTTCAATCAGGATGCCACAAATCTTCTTATCATCCACATAGATATCATTCGGCCATTTGATTTCCACCTTATTATATATATAGGACTGCAACATTTTGCATAATGCCACCGATACGATTTCCGTAATATGGAATTGCTGGTTAGCTGGTATACCCTTAGGATGAATCAGCATCGAAAAAGTAAGGTTCTTACCCCGTTCACTCTCCCAGGTGTTTGTGCCACAGCCCTTGCCTGCTGTCTGATAATCAGCCACAACCACTATAGAAGTTTCACTATTAGCACCTCCTATATTCCTATCTTCCTTAGAACCAAAACTCCGCAGCCAGCGATTGGTGGAGTCAGTTTCTTCGATATGAACAATCTTAAATTCCATATTCGTTTGCAAAGATACAACTTTTTTTGTAACTTTGCACCATGATAAACGAAGAACAGCAAAAAAAAGACGAACGTTATATGCGCATGGCACTCGACGAAGCGCAGATAGCCTTCGAGGCGGGTGAAATTCCTATTGGCGCCATCGTGGTTTGTAAAGACCGTGTAATCTCACGTGCCCACAACCTTACTGAGACACTTTGCGACGTAACGGCCCATGCCGAGATGCAGGCCATCACAGCCGCAGCCAACACCTTGGGCGGGAAATATCTTACCGACTGCACGCTTTATGTCACTATAGAACCCTGTACGATGTGTGCAGGTGCCATCGGATGGGCACAGATTCCACGTATCGTTTATGGCGCCCCTGATGAAAAACGAGGCTACCACGACATCGCACCCCATGCCATGCATCCTAAAGCCACTGTTATTGGAGGTATCCTCGAAGACGAATGCCGCGAGCTTATGCAAACCTTCTTTAAGGCAAAACGATAGCAAAAAAAATCCCCCATCGCGCTTGATGAGGGATTATTTGTTATTTCACTAATACCACGAGATATTTACTTGTCGACCAGAACAGCTGTGGATCTGTAATACGAAGCACATACTGCTTGTTGGCATCACGCTGCAAGGTGTAAGCACTCTCCGGGTGAGTCGTCAACATCTTCACTGACTTACTGTAAAGCTTGATTTCCTTGTCGATGCGAATATCAATCTTCGTAAAGTAATCCTTGTTGAAGTTCTGCTGCAGTACCTTACCGTCTACAAGAATCTTCTGTTCTTTCAGCTCTTTGCTGGTACCAAATACAAACCAGGCAGTATTCAATTGCTTATCCTGCGTAGAAATTGTTGCGGCCTTCTGGGTATTATCCTCTTTCAGGTTCGACACGTCAGTACTGAGGTCAGCCACCTTTTCGTCAAGCTCTGCAATATGGATATCCTTTTTGTCAAGCTCCTCGCGCAAAGCCTGAAGTTGCTTATCCTTTACCTCCATCTGCTGCGTCAGGTTATCGATGATCTTCTTCAACTGTTCACTTCTTACAGTACTCTCACGTACCTGCTGCTTCAGTTTGTTAATCAGTTCCTTGTTTTGTTTCATCACCGACTGGATAAACTCGAAGTTCTCCTTGATGCGCTGCGTGGTGTTTGTACCCTCGCCCTGCTTGGCAATTGTTACACGATTCTGAGCCTCAGTGATCTCACGGAAGCCCTCCTCGATATCACTCAGCGTGGTCATCATGTCGTTAATCTCATTGTCTTTTTGAGCAATAATCTGGTTCAAGGAATCACGCTGCTGCTGTGCAGCCTCCTCGGCCTTTTTCACTCCATCATTACAACTAGCCAGCATCATCAGACCGGCAGCAAAGAAAAATAGCTTTTTCATACCTTATATTATTTTATTATTATTCACTTTTTCCCGCAAGGATAATGACGATTTCGCCCTTAGGCTCTTTTTCCGTAAAATGAGCGATGACCTCCGTCAACGAGCCCCGCACACTTTCCTCGTGCACTTTCGAGATTTCCCGACATACGCTTACTTGGCGATCGCCGCCATAGAATTCAGCAAACTGCTGCAGCGTCTTTACCAATCTGTAGGGCGACTCATAGAAAATCATGGTGCGCTGTTCCTCTTTCAGAGATTCCAACTTTGTCTGACGCCCTTTCTTCTGAGGCAGAAAACCTTCGAAGGCGAAACGGTCACATGGCAAGCCGCTCGATACCAGCGCTGGCACAAAAGCAGTTGCCCCAGGTAAGCACTGTACTTCAATCCCAGCCCTGACAGCCTCACGAACCAAGAAGAAACCCGGATCACTGATACCTGGCGTACCCGCATCACTTATCAGGGCAACATTCTCACCAGCCTGCAATCTACCGACGATGCCGGCACTTGTGCCGTGTTCGTTAAACTTATGATGCGACATCAACTGGTTGTGGATGTCGTAATGCTTGAGCAGGATACCCGATGTACGGGTGTCCTCCGCCAGCACGAGGTCTACCTCTTTTAATATGCGGACAGCTCTAAAAGTCATGTCCTCCATATTTCCTACTGGGGTCGGTACGATGTACAAAATACCCATAACAGTGGGCAAAGATACAAAATTGGAGCGAGAAGTGTAAAATGAAAAGTGAAAAAATGAATCTTTTAGCACATTTTTTAATTTTTAATTTTTAATTTTTAATTTAATTAGTAACTTTGCAGCGAATATGACAACAAACTTAACAGGGGAGTCACACCGTCCCGGAAGAATCGAAGTGGTGTGCGGCTCGATGTTCTCGGGCAAGACGGAGGAGCTAATCAGGCGTCTGCGCAGGGCACAGTTTGCCAAACAGAAAGTGGAAATCTACAAACCTGCCATCGATGTCAGGTATTCTGAAGAAGATGTGGTGAGCCATGATAAAAACCACATCCTTTCTACGCCTATCGACTCTTCTGCAAGTATCTTATTACTATCCAGCGATATCGATGTGGTAGGTATCGACGAGGCACAATTCTTCGACATGGGAATTGTTGAGGTATGCAACGAACTTGCCAACCGAGGTGTAAGGGTAATCGTGGCAGGGCTCGATATGGACTACAAAGGCGTGCCCTTCGGACCGATGCCTGCACTTTGTGCCATTGCCGACGATGTCACCAAAGTGCATGCTATCTGTGTGCGCTGTGGGAATCTGGCTTACGTAAGCCACCGAAAAGTCGACTCTACCCAGCGTGTACTCTTAGGTGAGACCACTGAGTATGAGCCACTATGCAGAGAATGTTATCAAAAAGCTATATCAGAAGAAAATGAAAGAAAAGACCATCACACTTGACCGCCTTGTCAGATGGGTTGGAACAGGATTGCTTATCATTGCCATCCTCCTGCTCATTGACTACCTGAGCAGCGTATTGCTGCCATTCTTTGTAGCCTGGTTCTTTGCCTACCTGCTCCACCCTATCGTAAAGTTCGTAGAGCGGCGTTTCCATTTACCAAGATCCCTTAGTATCCTACTCACACTGATTGTAGTGATTGCCATCGTCTCAGGTATTGTCTACCTGATTATACCGCCTATGATCCAACAGTTCGAGAAACTCGGACAATTAGCGAAGGATTATCTCCAGAAATCAGCTAACATCGACAGCATATCTGTTTCCGCTACCGAGTGGTTTATGAATAACCAAGTCCAGATAAAGAACTTTTTCCAGAGTAGCACGTTTACCGATGGCATGAAGGTCATTATGCCCGAATTGTTCAGTGTTATCGGCCATACCTATAGTGTGATTGTGAGCGTCATCGCCTCATTCATCACCTTATTATATATGTTCTTTATCCTGCTCGACTACGAATATCTTACCAACAATTGGATTCGTATCTTCCCCCAAAAGGCTCGTCCTTTCTGGCGGGAGCTGATGTCCGATGCAGAGCGTGAATTAAACAATTACATACGTGGTCAGGGATTGGTAGCCCTCATCATGGGCGTGCTTTTCTGTATCGGATTCACCATTATCGATTTCCCCATGGCTATCGGCTTAGGCATTATGATAGGCCTTATGGACTTGGTGCCCTATCTGCACACGTTCGCATTAATACCTACGGTATTGCTGGCACTTCTCAAATCGGCCGATACAGGACAGAACTTCTGGGTTATCCTTCTTATGGCTCTGGCTGTGTTTATCATTGTGCAGCTCATTTGTGATATGGTCGTTACGCCAAAAGTAATGGGAAAGGCGATGGGCCTCAACCCCGCAATCCTGCTGCTCAGTCTCTCCGTTTGGGGTGCCTTATTAGGATTCATTGGCCTGATCATAGCCCTCCCACTTACCACATTGCTCATTGCTTATTACCAACGATACGTTACGAAAGAACGGGAATTTGAGGTCGAAAACGAAAATTCCTCCCAATAAATTTGGCAGATTCAAAAAATCGTTGTACCTTTGCACCCGCTTTCGTGAGATAGCTTTTAAGGTCGATCCGTTAGCTCAGTCGGTAGAGCACAACACTTTTAATGTTGGGGTCTTGGGTTCGAGCCCCAAACGGATCACCAAGAATAATCGGCAAGCAATTGTTTTTCAATCGCCTGCCGATTTTCTTATTTGAACTCATGTAGCTCCACTCATCTCAGACGTTTGAGGAGTTCGATGAGCACTTGCCAGATATCCTCTATGGTCGATAGTTCCACACGTTCGCTTATTGAATGCGGCTCAACGATGCGAGGGCCGATGCTGGCAATCTGAATGCCTGGATAGTGTTCGACGAAGAACCCCGCCTCAAGCACGAAATGCATAGCCACCATCCGTGGACGCCAGCCTAGCACATCCTGAAACGTGTCGGAGGTAAGCTGCAGGAATGCAGACTGTTGGTCTTCCTGCCAGGCTGGAGCCGACATCACCATCTCCGACCTTGCCCCATTCTCTGCAAAGACATCAGCAATCTTGTGGCTCAACGCCATCATGTCGGCATCGATGAAACTACGCGTATGGGTGGAAATGAAGATACAATCCTCTTCCGTCTGAACACGCCCGATGTTGTTGGAAGTCTCAACGGTGTCTTTCATCGCCTCACTCATCTTGATCACTCCCTGTGGAACCTGCTCCAGACAGGTCATCAGGGCGTTGATGGCTTCGGGATTGATAACCGTATTCTGAGGTGGACATTCGCTGATGGAGCAGCGGATATTGGGGTCTGTATCGCCGTATTGCTGGCGCAACTGCTCGTTGATTCTGTTCACTTGCGCCATCAGGAAATCTTGATCGCCTGATGGCGTATGGATGAAGATTTCTCCCGACGATGCGATGGAGGCATTTGCTTCACCGATATTGATAGAAGCTACCTCTATCTCGTGTTTGGTGCGGATGGCATCCAAAATCGCCCACGCCACCTTGACGGCACTGCATCGTCCCTTGTTGATGTCGACACCCGAATGACCACCCAGGCCACCATTAATATTGATGGCATAACAACCTGGACCATTCACGCTCTTACGCTCCACGGGGATGCGATGGAACTGCAGGCAGGCCCCGGCAGCACCCGTCGTGATGGTGTCATAGTCTTCCGAATCAAGATTGATGACCTTTCGACCTTTCAGGAAGTCCCTGCTCAGCTGTGAGGCTCCCGACATACCGTCCTCCTCATTGGTGGTGGTAATGACCTCCAGCGGGCCGTGCATAATCTCATTGCTCTCCAGCACGGCAAGTGCCATCGACAGTCCGATGCCGTTGTCAGCACCCAGCGACGTGCCTCGTGCCTTCATCCATCCATTCTCTATATAGGCCTCGATAGGCGTGTTAAGCGGATCGCTCATGCCCACGCAAACCATATCCATGTGGTTGAGCAGCACAACGGGCTCAGCGCCCTCATACCCCTGTGTGGCTGGTTTGCTGATCACGACGCAGTTCTCCTTGTCGCGCTTATAGGGCAGATTCTGCCGCTCTGCAAACTGGCATAGATAATCAGCAACTCGCTCTTCATGATGCGAAGGGCGTGGAATCTGGTTCAGTTCCTTAAAAATCTGGAACACACGTTCTGTTGTAATCTTCATAAAGTCAGGTTTTTATCACGCTGCAAATATAAGCAAAAATTCACATTCTCGCCTCACTTTTGAGAAAATAAATCTCATTTTCGGCTAAAAATAGCTTTCCCTCCAGCCGCATAATGAAGAATTAAACCACATTTCGGCTCAAATCCTTGCAAATTTGAGCCGAAATCTCAGAAAAACAGGTGTCAGATAGAGATTTTCCATAAAATGTTTGTTATATTAAAACTCACAAGGGGTCTGACACTTTGTGAGCAGGGATAATCACTTTGATGCCACCAATAACTCCCTCACATCCACGTCGAGATACTTGGCGATGTCGTATAGTTGTTCAACGGATGGCTGAACCTTATTGGTATAGTTCCTAGATTGCGGCCCATCTGTTCTGATAGCCAAGTTCCTGTCTTATTCTTTTCAACTCACAAGGGGTCTGACACTTTGTGAGCATTGGGCTGGACAGCAAAACGCGAACTCTCTAAGATTAACTACCGCATACATACCGATGCCATCAAGAGCCACTTGGTACCTGCTGAAATCACGGCTGCTCAGGCAAGTATCTTCTATGCCGAGGAAGCAGATGTGCTGAATGTGGCTATGTTTGGAATGACTGCCAAACAATGGCGCGAAGACAATCCAGACTTGAAAGGTAACATCCGTGACTAAAACTCACAAGGGGTCTGACACTTTGTGAGCATTCTTTTTAACAATAATTGTCCATTTCCCCGTTGATATGCTCTAATTCTTGGATAAAATAGGCCTATTGTCTTTTCTCCCAGTCTATGTGTGCCCAATATATCCTGTTGACATTATACCACCAACAACCATGTTAGCAATATTCCCCAATGCTTCTTATTATCATTTAGGTATGAACTAAAGTTCTTAAACCATCCTAATTACTTCCCTTTTTTCAGGATTTGCGCTGTATGGAATCTTTTTATCGTCTACTATCGTTTTCCAATCATCTCCTCGTTCTATATAATAATTGAAGAATGGGAATGGGAAATCCTTTGACTTGACATATCTCTTACTATCTTTTTCTATATTGCTTATTATGTCGCTATATTTTTCAGAGGTTTCAATACCTTGTCTAATTGTTGATCTTAACTTCTTGAGATACTCATTGTCGTATCTTACAACCTCAGCGACACGCGGGATGGTGTTAATCTTATTCTCAATGCATTGGTTAATGATATCATTAGCACATCGCAATGGCCCTGCTATCAATTCTCTGACCGGATTCCCATTTTGATCTTTATACTCTTTAATGAGGCTTCGGATAAGAATCCCTCCATAACAATTTTCGTCAGACTGAAAACAGATATCCACACCACTATAATGCCAAAACAGCTGCTCTGCATCCCTTTTACGTTTGTAAGTGCAAGAAAAAAAATTCTTTTTCCCTTTTTTTATCTCATTTTTGCTAGTATAAGTGATCTCTTCTTCCTCTATGATACTATTATTATAGTAAAATTCAATCTCTTCCAAATAATACTTTATTTGCTTAGAACTTGAATCACCTATCACAATTGCGACATGTCCAAAGATGTGTTTTGCTAACTCATCGAAATATTTTTGGAAATACTCTATTTCTTGTATACTCTTTAATTCTTCTCCTTTCAAGTTTTTCTCGGAAGCAGAAAGGTCTATAATATCAAAATTACTCATATTTTCTAAGGTTTAGAATTTACAAAAGATTGAAAAAGAATAAGACAGCAGCATATCTAGAATTGATTCCACTGGCAGTTCCTATCCGCATATTGTTATTGTCGCGTATGGTGCCATCAGAGCTGATAGTCCCAAGACGCATATTGTTGTTGTCGCGTACTATTCCATCAGAACTGACTGTGCCCAGTCGCATGTTGTTTCTATCCCTGATTGTGCCGTCCTTCTCAATAGTACCCAAACGCATGTTGTTATTATCCCTGATGGTGCCATCAAATATTTTACCAAGGCGCATATTATTGGCATTGCGAACAGTACCATCAGGCTCTACTTTGCCAAGCAGCATATTGTTATTGTCTCGGAAAGACTGAGCTTCAGTTACATTTACCGCGAGTATTATTAAAATTAACGTTGTAATAAGTCTATACTTCATGATACAAATTTACTAATAAATTATGAAACCGCTATAATATCACCTTCAAAAATAACACTTTTTAATTAGAAAGAAGAATCAGTCTGCATACTGGTACTACTTTTTCTTATTATACACTTTTGATGATATGAAGTGTAGCGGTATAAAGTAATCAAAGGCTTCATATAATTGTTGGTAAACAACCTCATGCAATTGATAGCGCAGATCCCAAAGAGCTCTATTCTTTATTTCTTCCTTTGTAAATGAAGACAGGAACTTTGTAGATGGGGCAGGAACCAGATCTCCATTCTTATCCCAAAGACCCATGGTCTCTTCAAGATAGTCGCTTAGTCTTACGACCTTATCTAATGACGGTATTTCGTCATTATTATCAAGCCAACGAAAATATGGTTCGAATAGTTTATAATCAAGTCCCATCTCGATAATGAGTGAATGTACGAAAGCATCACTTTCAATACGATATGGCTTTGGTCCCATTTTTGTCGCATCTACACTCCATGAGATGCTCCTAAGTCCTCCTCCCTTCCTAACAATTTCCAATGCAGGTATTCCCACAACCTCAACATTATCTGGTAATACTTGCTGAATTTGAGAAATAGCCTAGCGGTCTTCTGGAATATTGAGACATGGAATAAAGACGGTGTTGCCTACTTGTAAGAAATTGATGTGTGACCAATCTCTTTTATGTTTCTTCTTCACATTATATTTTAATGGTATGACCTCAAATTTTCGTTCTAACGTTTTCTTTATCTCTTGATAATATGTGGATGACATATTGCTATCGCTTGTAAGCAGTATTTTGTTGTTATCCAAATATTGAATCATATCATCTACATGTCCAAACTTATTAGATTTATTACATGGAAGGAACAAAATGTCGCATTCGAATACATCGCTAATCATTTGGATTATTTGTCCTCTGCTATAGTTGATATTTTGTGTAATAACTTTATCTGTCATTACTATAACATCACCACACAACATAATATTACCACCATCCAATATTAAATTCAATGGTTTATGATTTACATTTGGAAAGGCTTTATACATATTGGAATATACAACCTGACTTTGTGTTCTTTGGGAGCATTTCTTTTCCAGATAGTCTGGGTAATACCAATAATGAACCATAGTATCATCAGCGGTTTGAATTGGCATACAATCTCTGCATCTTATGTTTTTTGAATAATTGAGGAAAGCATATTCAATCTCTCTTGAATCCAGATGAGACTTAAGCTCGCTCCATAGAATAGGGCATTCTTTTGGGAGTAAATGTGAGAAATACACCCTATTCGCTTTTGTATGAATTTCTTTTTGCATAATAAAAAACCTTATAATTAAAATGGTAATGTATCATCATTTATGTCAAGACCCAAATCTTCAATAAGTTTATTAGCAGCACGAATTTCTTCTTCACTAATTGCATTCTCTTTGAACCATTCATGTGGGGTTAGAATATTATCGATACAAAAAGCCTCAGTCTTGTATTTATCATCCAAAGCGAAATATGCATACTTCTTTGCAACTTTAGCTTTTGCTTCTTCTATCTCATATTCAATCATGTTTGCGTTTACAATCTTCTTGAACTCTGGACTGTTGAATACTGCTCTTTGTACTCCTTCGTTCCATATTTCAAATTGATGCACGACATCTGTCAAATCCATCTTTCTTAAATAATAGACAGCCAGATTAACGTCTTGAAAAAGTATAGGACCATACCAGCATATGCATACCTCGATAGTTGGGGATAATCGCCGTCCTCAGTACAGACATCGTGGACTGTTTTGTAAAGCAAATCACGGGCCTCGCCATCTGATAATGGTCTATCAGTATGGTAAAGCACAGAGAGATAGTCTGTAATCGATAACTTGCTCCTGTCAATAATAAAGCTCTTATCCTCTGCTAGTCTCAAACAAATAAAATAATAATCTCTATCATCGGTAAACTTATCGATATTTTGAGATAGGAATTTTGTAGGGAAGTAATGTATTACTACCCAAGAGATTATTCCTTCATGTGACTGTTCCCATAACTCTTTTATCCTGGGCTCAAATGATTTATCCCAGTTATCAAGAAGTTTGGTGTATGCCCATAGCCTATCTGCCTTTCCCGATTCAAGGAAAGCTTGCATTATCTTCTTCTGATCCTTCCAGTCTAGATGGTCAAAGCGTCTCTGAATTTCTTTACGGGACTCAGGAACTTTGCCACTTTTCTTGTTTATGTAGTTCTTTATCAACGTGGCTATTGGAGTATTTCGTTTTCTTTCTTTTGATTTCATATAATTCGATTGTTAAAGAATTTTCCGAATCATGTTTATTTATGAGTTTTCTTTATATTCCAAGTTATGCAATGAAGTGCGCCACCATTTTTAGCAATATCCCTCATACGAAAACCTCGCACGACACATTCCGGATTAGCATCGCGAATATACTTTAAGGCTTGCTTATCTTCAAGTATTCCAAAAGTTGGCACGATAATCTTACTTCCCACTTGAAGATAGTTGATATAGGCCCAATTGTAGTCCCTATTTGGATTTGGTACGTCAAAAAGCATTTCTATCACCTCGAATCCGACAACCTCCAAGCGGTATCTGATTTCATCTGCTTCATTAGGATAATAATCTCGATGATTGGACATTAAGACTCTGTTATCGCCAGCCCAATGAACAAGACCATCTGCATGTCCATAAACATCAGCATTAGGCTCCTGTGGATTATCACAATGCCAAGGCAGGAAAATAACCCTAGAATCAAGAACGTGACTTATGTAATCAGAATAATCTGGGTCATATTTCTCCTTTCCGTTTTCTTGGAACACCTTGTCTGTAAGCACCAAATGTCCTGCACACGTAACAACGTTTCCGCCATCAAGCGTTATATCATATTGGCTTTTATTGCTATGATTAAGGATCCCATCGGCTATGGAACGTGAATCCGTGAGATATTCTTCTCCTGATTCGTTCAGATAGTCAGGATTGTAATTGTAAACGATGAAGTGATCATCAGCTATCTGAATGGGCATATAATCACGAATCCAAATATCTTTCGTACCCTCGATCTCACCCCATTCAATATCCATCTCATTGAACAGTTTGGTAAGCCGTGCATAGGTTCTGGGATAGAACTCTTTCAATTTATCGGAGATGTACACGAAATTAGTCATGGTATCATTAAAGTTATCGACTGGAATACCAGACAAACTTGGCAATAACTCTTTAAGATTACGTTTCTGTTTCTTAATTTCCTGACGGAGTCGCTCAGCCTCTTCGTAGCTATGGGGGACAACCACTTCGCTATCATCAAGAGTCGCTCCAGGAATTTGTTCAATCCAGTCAAACATAACGTTCACAATGGTTGCAATCTTATCTAATGAAAAGATAATATGTTCCTTTTGCAACCAATTAGAGATAGAT
>CAJOGK010000051.1 GCA_905234145.1 uncultured Prevotella sp.
CTCGAACGTGCCAATAATCTTGTGTCTTTGACCCGGAGTTACGGGCTTTAATTTACGTACTGCCATTTTTTATTGAATATTGCTATAAAAATCAATTACATCGCCCTCTTTCAGAGTAACGATTGCTTTCTTGAACGCGTTCTTCTGACCCTTGATCAGACCGGCCTTGGTGTAGCGAGAGCTACGCTTGCCAGCATAACGAACTGTGTTCACATCGATCACTGTAACATTGTACAGGCTCTCGACCTCATTCTTAATCTCAAGCTTATTGGCCTCGGGCTTAACGATAAAACCATACTTGGTCTCAGCCTTCTTAGTACGCTCCTCGCCCTTTACCTTATAAGTTTTCTCAACAGAAGACTTGTCTGTGATCTTGGTCATCTTCTCAGTGACCAGGGGTTTAATGATAAATGCCATATACTTTGTCTCCTTATTACTTGTTTAAGATACCGTCGATAGTCTCCAGAGATTTCTCAGAGATGACGAGCACGTCAGCGTTCAACACCTTGTAAGTATTGAGCAGTGAAGCCTCCATTACCTCTGCATTCTGCAGATTGCGAGCCGACATATACACATTATTGTTTGCACCTGACAAAACAAACAGACTCTTCTTGCCGTCTACCTTCAGGTTCTTTGCGATTGCAACAAACTCCTTAGTCTTTGGAGCCTCCATAGAGAAGTCCTCAACTACAACGATTGCATTCTCCTGAGCCTTGTAGGCAAGAGCAGACTTACGAGCGAGAGCCTTAACTTTCTTATTCAGCTTAAAGCCGTAGTCACGAGGTGTAGGACCGAATACGCGACCACCACCACGCAGCAGAGGTGAGTTGATATCACCATGACGAGCACCGCCGCCACCCTTCTGGCGTCCAAGCTTACGAGTAGAACCAGAGATTTCGCTTCTCTCCTTTGACTTAGCTGTACCCTGACGCTGGTTAGCGAGATACTGCTTTACATCCAGATAAAGAACGTGGTCATTAGGTTCAATTCCGAAGATAGCCTCGTTCAGAGTTACCTTACGTCCGGTCTCCTGACCTTTGATATTCAATACGCTAACTTCCATCTTACTTCTTGATAATTACGGTTGAACCATTATAACCAGCGCAGCTACCCTTGATAAGAATCAAGTTGTGCTCCGGTATTACCTTTAACACTTTGAGGTTCTGAGTAGTTACTCTGTCGCCTCCCATTTGGCCGCCCATACGCATTCCTTTGAACACCTTTGCAGGATAAGAACAAGCACCAATAGAACCCGGCTTGCGCAGACGGTCATCCTGACCGTGAGTAGTCTGGCCTACACCGCCAAAACCATGACGCTTCACAACGCCCTGGAATCCCTTACCCTTTGATGTGCCGACAACGTCAACAAACTCGGCACCTTCGAAGATGTCGACTGTTACGGTGTCGCCGAGGTTAAGCTCCTCGTCAAACTTGAACTCGGCCAAGTGGGCCTTTGGTGTTGTGTTAGCCTTCTTGAAGATACCCATCATTGGTTTGGTGGTGTTCTTCTCCTTCTTCTCTCCGAAGGCGAGCTGAACGGCCTTGTAACCGTCCTTCTCTACAGACTTCACCTGAGTTACAACACAAGGACCAGCTTCGATAACAGTGCACGGTACATTCCATTCCGATTTTTCTTCCAATTAATCCTGGCATTTCAGTTTAATAATTAATAATGTTGTTAATATAATAAAGTTCATTTTTAAGCGTTTCTCGCAACTGCGAAGCACACAAACCCACTTAAAAAGGAACTTCAACTGCTTCATTCTTGAAGGCTAAGTTGCTCTTTATCAGGGTATTGTTAGCTACCTGGCCAGCGCAATACTCACTTTTGCGGCTGCAAAGGTACACATTATATATAACATACACAAGCCTTTCACCCCGCAAAAGTGAACATTTATGATTTTTTAACTAAATGAGCTACTAGTGCACCACTGATGTTATGCCATACACTGAAGACTGCGCCTGGGATGGTAGCCAACGGATAGGCTGCGAAATGCAGTACGGCCAGCGACGACGCCAGACCCGAGTTCTGCATACCCACCTCGATACTGAGCGCCACGCACTTGGGCCTCTGCAGATGCAACAGGCGGCCAACGATAAAGCCGATAGACAATCCGAGCAGATTGTGAAGCACCACGACTGCCACCACGAGCAGACCAGCGGTCAGCAGCCGGGCGGCATTGTGCGACACGACGATACCCACCACCATCGTTATCACTATTGTCGAGAACGCAGGCAGATAGGGCATTACGCGCCTGGTCAGTCCAGGCAGGAAACGCTGGCAGAGCAGTCCGCACACGATAGGTGCAATGACCACATAGACGATACTCATGAGCATACCCAGCGTATCGACATCAACCATCGTGCCGGCCAACAACCACACCAACAGCGGTGTCAGCAGCGGAGCCAGCAGCGTCGAGGCGGCGGTCATGCCTACGGAGAGTGCCAGATCGCCCTTGGCCAGATAGGTGATGACATTCGATGCCGTGCCACCAGGACAGCAGCCTACCAGTATCACACCAATAGCGAGTTCCTTAGGCAGCGCAAAGGCCCATGTCAATCCCAGCGCCAGCAACGGCATCACCGTGAACTGCGTCAGGCAGCCGATCAATATATCCTTGGGACAACTCAGCACAATCTTGAAGTCAGCGGGCGACAGCGTCAGTCCCATTCCGAACATGATGGCGCCCAGCATAGGGTTGATGGCCCACGTATCAATCCATACAAACGAGGCCGGCACAACCAGCGCCAGTGCCGCCACCACTAACACAATCACCCCCATCCATCGACCGATGAAATCACATATTCTCTTCATAATGTTTTCTTCAAACTTCAACAATCGGGCGCTAAATTACAAAAAAAGTCCGAAGCAGCAATGATTATGCCTAAAAAATGACAGAAAGTCATAACGCAAATAGTTCATCAAGCGTCACCACACGTTGCACCCTGCCGCTATACATATTCTGCTTCAGGCCATAGGTGGTCACCAGCGCCACTTGCACATTCCTTTTTCCATGCGTCATCTCCTGTAGTGCCGCAATCTTGTTTCGCAGTCGCTCGTCATAGTCCTTCGAAATCACATAGTCGCTTTGCGTAAACTTCATCTCGCACAGGTTCATCACCCTGTCTGCTCTGTCTATCAGCATATCTATCTGTGCCCCGGGACTGGCGGCATCACCCGTAGCATGCCACGGATACACCTCTGCCTGAACACCATCTATACCCACAGCCCGTTTCACCTGCTGCTGATGCACAAAGCACACATCCTCAAAAGCCCTTCCTCGCCACGAGTTCACGCGAGGGCTGTTCTGGTTGTCGTTCCAGAACGTGCGGTTGCTCGTCGGGTTCTTCTGCACAAAGCCCAGATAGAACAGACAGAACATGTCCGTCAGCTTAAAGTACTGTATGCGTTTCGACTCCCCAAAGTTCCAGTACGTACTCACCAGGTCGCTCTGTACCAGCGCCTTCAGCATCCCGCTCAGCGTACCGCCCATTGTCACCCCAGTCTTCTCCGAGATAGCCTCACGCGTCAGCCCGTACCTGTTACTGCTCAGCACTTCTACGATACGCCTGTAGCCTGCATTGTCAGCAAATAGCGACGTAAACAGACGGTCATACTCCTTCTGCATGAATCCGTCGGCCGAGAAGAACACCTCGTCTACATTCTGTGCCAGCGACCTCCCAGGCTTGAAGTACGACAGATAGTAGGCCACACCACCCGTCAGCATATATGCCTGCGTCACATCATAGCGATCCATTGTCAGCCCACGCCACTGCAGATAACGCTCCGTATCCTTCAGCGTAAACGGGTGGATGTGCATCTCGCAGGTGGATCGTCCGTACAGTCCGCCCTTGTTGTTAATCAGGTTGTCCAGCATCCAACTTGTGGCACTGCCGCACACTATCAGTAGCATATTGTGCTTGCCCATCACATAGTCGTTGCAGAAATGCTCAAAGGCCGACAGGAAACCGGCCCTGGGCGTATCTAGCCAAGGTAGCTCGTCGATAAACACCACCAGTTTGCCCTTCTTGCGCTTGCTGTCTATCAGTGCCTCCAACCGGTGGAACGCCTCAAACCAGTCGTTGATGGGCGACTCATCCTTGCTGCCATATTTCCTCAGCGATGCCGCAAACTCATTCAGCTGCACGCGGTAAATCAGTTCCCCTTCCCCACGCTCCTTCAGTTCCATGGGCGACACTGCCGTATGTTTAAACGCGAAGTTATCCTCGAAATACTCCCTGATCAGGAAAGTTTTTCCAGTTCTTCTTCTGCCATACACAGCCAGCATCTGTGCCGTCGGTTCGTTCATAAGCCGCTCAAGCTCAGCCTTTTCCTTTTCTCTTGCAACGATCAGATTCTTCATAATTCCAAAAATTATTCAGCCGCAAAGATACAAAATTACCCTCAAACGGCTGAATAATTTTAATTATTTTTTCTTTTTAACCATCATTTTTTAGCCAAACGCCTAAAAAACGCCCTGCCAAGCACCATCGCTTAGCAGGGATTCTTCATTTAGCCCTCGGCAGAGCCGATAAGTGGCTACCGAGTCGGTGTTTGACTCTCGCCTTGCTTCAGTTGTAGACGAGGGCACTCCCATATCTGCCAGTCATCTATTTCACAGAACAGGCGGGCGAGGACGTTTTTGTAGTCGTCGGGATAGATCATTGTATAGACAAACCAGAGCTTGTGATTGGCCATGACTTTCGAGTAATAGCTGTAGCCTTCGATAAGACTGCCCTCTTCGTACTGCGGGCCAGAGAGGATGAAATAATCGCTGCCGAGTTTGCGTTCTGTCGCATGAAGCAACTGTGCCAACGAGTCCATGCCATCCTTTAATGACTGGCCGTTGTTGCTCATCACATGACTCTCGATGACAATGGTAATCCACCGGTCACCGTACTCGAAGCGCATACGGCCTTTCTCTTCCTGAAGCGAATCGGGCTGGGCGGTGAAGAAAGAGGGGACGCGTACAACATAGTCATAGTCTTTGTTCTTGTATTCGTTCATGTCAGCATAAGTGAGTTCCCGCCCGAACACTTCCTTATGCGATTTTATGTTTTCGCACGAGTCACACCAATCTATACAGGCAGCGACAATAATTACGGCAATGAAAATGAATATACCTTTCCTCATTTGATTTCGTCGAATTTTCTCATTTGCTTTGTAATATTCCTGTTTCTGTATCCTGATGGTTCATGCTACGTTGAATGTCACGATACTTGCGACCAGAAGATAGATGCCATGTAAGGTTGAGTGTCAGCATATTGCCGAATCTGACCATCTACACGTTGTACGATCTTCGAGCCTTTTACGGTGACCTCCTGCAGTGTTTCTCCCTCCTTGATGTCCTGGGCATGAACTGCTATCATAGCGGCGAGAAGGGGCAAAAATAATAATCTCTTCATACGTTTGCTGTTTTTGATTGCAAAGGTATGAAGAGATTGTTCGTTATCCAAAAATAATGCCTGACATTTGTCTGACATTTTGCTGACAATAGTCTATCTATTTGACTTTCAGTCGAATTCCATCGCGACTCGGCATAGTCCAAGCAAGCTTGGCTCTGCACTCGCTGCTCCGTCATTTGATTTTCAGTCCGTATGATTTTCCTCTGTCTGATTCTATTTTGAGGTCAGAATGTTCTTCTATGATGGGCTTCAGTCGTCGGATAAGCGTGTAGAGCGTCTCGCTGGCATCGGGCTTCTTGGGCCAGAGGGCATCGCAAATCTCTGCTTTCGACAACTGATGCTTGGGCGATTGCCATAGCATTTCCATCAGTTGCTGCTGCATCGGGGTTAGTTTTACTATGCAGCCTTTCGCGTCCACGAAATTCCCTTCTTGTAATGTCAACCCGCCATACAATCCCAAAGTCATACTGCGCCGATACCTATTCATACAGAATAGCCCCCATAGCAATGCCATCGACCATAGCACCATTGCTGGCCGTTGGTCAGAGAGTGACAGAATCGTGGCTGTTGATACTTGCGGACGTGGACGGAATCCTTTCTTAGTGTCCACCGCCAAAACAGCATTTCCTCTCAACCCTTCTATTTGCAGATGACTGTTGAACACCTGAATCGTATCAGCACTGATCACGTCCGACTGCTGTTCATCCAGAGCCTTGGCCAGTGCCTGGTTCATGTCCTCAGTCACCAACTCCTCTGTGGCCTTATAACTGGTCAGGCTCACCATGCTTGAAGCTATTATCAGTGCGAAAAGCACTACTACTGCATATCGTTGTTTCATTGTTGTGAATAATTGTTTTTTATTGGATGCAAAGTTACGCATTTTCCTGCAAACTTGTAGCGATTACATGGGAAAAGTGACAACATTTAACGGTTCTACTATATGGTTCACTGAACTATTCGACTATGTGGCGGACGGCATTGCTGTTCTACTTTGTTATTTTCAAACCGACTTTGGCAGATGGTGTCCTACCTTTATAAAAGACCTTTGCCTCTTCATTCTGATACGCAGGTTCATTCTGTTCCTGCATCCAGTCCATGCCTCGACGCTCGGCTCCGCCGCTTTGCTTTGCAAAGAATGTCTTCTTGTTCCAAGTTCTGTTTTCCTTCTCATCCAAAGTCATGTTGAGAGAGGGAACAAGATTGCATGATTCTGAGACTTGTGCTGTGGTTATCCATTCCACTACAACAAATACGCCAGTCTGGGGAAATGGTATAGGACAGGTAAGGCTGACACCGTCTTTGCCGAGTTTCTGACTGGAAGGAATTATGATGCCACCATCAATAAGGGACTCGTCTTTTGGGGCGCCAGTCTTGGCATCTGGCTGTCGAAGATCAAAGCGGAGAGTGGCATAGATGGGTGTCTTAATTTCCGTGAATACCAGCCAATGGGTGGAGTAATCGAGACTCGCTAATATGGAATGGATGTATGGCGTCTCAGCCCAAGTGCTATCGTATGGAATGAACAAAGCCATCTCAAATCCATTGGCTCCTTTGTGCTTGGTCTGCGTCTTCGCTTTCATCAATCCCATTTCTGTGGTCTTTATTCGTTTGGGAACCTTTGCACTAATGGCGACTTCATCAAGATTGATACTTTTCGGAACAAGAAAGATTGTTTGCGAGTCGGCTGTTATCTTAGAGATAATCCTGGTCTCATAGCAGATATGAGACAAACGTATCTGTGTTGCTTCGTTTGGAATGGCAATCGCCCCTTCTTCGTCTGTGTAGCCACCAGAGTCATTCCCGAAATAGACACTCACAAACGATATTGGCTCATTGGTGATACTGTCCTTGACAATTATCGACTGAGACATTCCGAATATCGCTGTCAACAACATGCCCATCATGAGCAGAAATCGTTTATAGGGTTCCATCTTATTCTTTATCTTTTTCAATTCATTCGGCAAAGATACAGAAAACGACACAAAAATCCCTCGGCAAAGCCGATTATCAGGCTGCCGAGGGTGTAAGTCTGAAACTAGTTTCAGAAAGTGATTGTATATTGGACGCAAAGTTACAACATTTGCGAATAATGATCGTTTTTGCACTGGCTTTTTTTATTTTCCCACAAATAAACCCTCGGCAGAGCCGATAAGCAGCGGCCAAGGGATAAGTATAAAAGTGGTTTTGGATTACTTCACAAACTTAACAATGCAGTCAATGCAAATCGGTTTTCTGGTAAGTGCATCAATGAATACATTTGCAGGATGCATATCTTCGAGAGCCAAACGGTCAGAAATGTAATTCACACCCTGCCCATTCCAATTGTCGCGGAAACCCTTGGGCATCACCATTTCGTCGATTTCTTCCTTGGTTGCCAGTCGCTCACAGTTTACGTATGGCTGCGTGAGTACTATACGCATAAGCCCGTCGCTGTCGCGAGTGAAACCAATGACCTTCATAATCGTTTCGGGGAAAAGGCTATTGTGAAGCACAATGGCATCAAGGGCCTTCTGCCAAGTGGAATAAATTGATGTCCGCTCCTTTACCACCGAAGTGTTGCCATCGGCATAATAGACTTTAGCCTCAGCGCCTTGTGCAATCATGGGGCCGAACTCCAAGGTAAGTATCTGTTCTGAGTCGTCCTCCCACAAATTTGCCGCACGGGCCCACTGCTCTATCAGTTTCTCCTGGCACTCGTCTATTTGCCAGTTTGCTGGGCCTCCTTCGCCGCCTTCAGCATTGCAACTTGCTGTAATGCTTGCTGTCGCGTAGCTCGCGATGATGGACGCCCCAATGAGAGGCGTACCTGCCGTGCAGAGTCCTGCATGCTCTGATAGATTGAATCTAGGAAAATCTTCTGTCCCATCTTGTATTTCTTTTATATAATTGTCAATAGCCTGTAATGTCTGAGCCGTAAAACCCTGCTCTTCGATAATATCGTATATCTGCTCTATTTTCATCTTAAAGCATCCTTTTGGCTGCAAAGTTACGAATAAGTGAGCAAAATGCAAAAGATTTATTCATTTTTTTATCCCTGCATTATAGCCGCCCCTTACAAGGGGCTCTAAATCTTTTCATTTTCGAACGAGAGGACTTGAAATTGTTCGCTTGGCTCGTCCAAGAATTTCCCCGAAGGTGAAAGATACAACATTTTTGCGAATAATGATCGTTTTTGCGATGGCTTTTTTATATTCCCACAAATATTCCCTCGGCAGAGCCGATAAGTGGCTACCGAGATAAAAGTCTTTACTAATAAAGAGAATGAAATACATTGAATACGGAACGGACTTCGGCACCCGCGATATGGGTCGGAAACTATGCTACATATATAATAAACACAAATGCAATCAGCCATCCTAATAATGTTGCTTGAACAAACCGATCTTCTAACAAAACCTTGGTCGGACTTCCACTTTTAACGTCGACAATTGTGATTTGCAGATAACGGATAATCCCAGCCAATACAAAAACACTTGTTACGTACATGTATGAACTATGAAAGCGGTCAATTACCTCTGGTGAAACCGTGTACATGATATAGCATACCATCGTTATACTCGCTATAATTGCTATCACCTGATTCATAAACGAAAGGTTGTATCTGACAATGCTTTTCCTAACTTTAATTTTATTCTCCTGAAACATCAAAACATCGTCTCTACGTTTGGCGAAAGCCAAAAACAACGCTAACAAAAAAGTCATCAGAACCATCCAGTGTGATAAGACAATGCAAGTAACCATAGCACCGGCTATGATTCTGAGCACAAATCCAATAGCAATGATAAAGACATCGATTATCGCTATCTGTTTTAGTTGGATACAATAAGTAACATTCATCAAAAGATAAAACAGTATAATTCCCAACAAATTGCAGAGATCGACTCCAGTTTGCCACGGAAACAAAGAGATGAGTGAGATAGAAAGAAACTCGCAGAAAACCATTATTGCAAATGCTAATCTTTTACTTATTACACCCAAAGCAATAGGGCGTAACTTTTTCTTCGGATGCAATCTGTCTGATTCAGCATCACAAATATCATTCAAACAATAAATACCGCTTGCTGCGAAACAAAACGCAATGGCTGCCGTCATAGCTGATAACAACAATCGTAAATCAAATAAACTACCATTGAAAAACAAAGGTAGAAGAATGAAGCAGTTCTTAATCCATTGCTTGGGACGAAGGATACTTATTATAGGTTTTATCATGAATTATCGTCTGAATTTTGAAGTTTCTTTATCACCTTGACTACTTTCAGCCCAACAATATTGTTTGTTGCAACCATGACTGTCTGTAATGAATCCGATTCATTAATACTATCGCAATAGTCATACAAACGGTTTGCGCCATAATCAGAGTCCTTTTGTGGAAGTATCACATATTCAATATCATTGGGGAGATAATGAGATGGATATACTCCTAAATAATAGGTATTACATCCAAGTTTATCCATGTCATAAAAAACGGAAAAAGGTGCTACAACGTTTTTGTCCCTTAGCATAGTGCATTTACTAAAGAAAGTTTCCACCATTGAATAATTATTCTGTGGAGAAGTAAAAACCAGCCCTTTTATTGATAATGACATCGAAATTAGCCCTATGATAATACATCTATGTTTATTTGTAATTCCTGCCATAATAACCACTAGTAGAAATAAAGGTATATACACCATCCAGTAATAATAATCCGGGAAACGACCAGCCAGATTCATCAAAAAAGGAATCGATAATACGATAACAAAAAGTAGCCTCATCATGACATAGAGGGAACTGACTTTAATACTTCTGTACTCTGAAAGAAAGACAAATAAAGCCACAACTAGCAAAGACACATAAGCAGGATGTGTATAGATTGTCAAAATGCGAGAATAAAACGGGACATCTGTTGTATTATTGGCTATTTTTTCCATGTAAAGAGTAACATCTATTCCCAAAGAATCAGCCAAGATTGGCAAGATAATCATGGCCAAATTCATTAGAGTGTTTGAATAAGACAGCATATTTACAACAAATGCTATAAGATGGTCATGATAGGCCATGAAGGCACAAACCAATAAAAAGGCAAGGAAAGTGCCGAATGCAGAAAAAACGGTTATTCTCTTAATCACATCACGATAGTCTTTTAATGTAAGATAAGCCAACAATAGAAGAATGTACAGATAAACAGCCGTTTGTATTCCTGACATAAAAAGAAGTGCTGTCAGCAATATAATTGACCCTCCTTTCTTCTTATTATTGAGGAAGATCATCTCACTTATGGCATATATCAGGATAGCCGCACCCAACAGATCCGGCCTTCCATTGACATACATATACATCATATCATCAGTACACCATAATAGCACGACCAGAATGCCAATCTGTATCAATGACATTTTTAGTCCCAACTGTCGGCATATCCTTAGAAGTCCCACTCCAATCAGCATCGTAACGATTAAATTCAAAGAACGACAGGCTATCAGTGTTGTCCCGAAAGCTTTCATCCATAATACCATCATCATAGAGTATAAAGGTGGATACAGCAAGAAAGGGGTTTGTTTGGCTACAGAATACCATGCATAGGTAGTCCACCCTTTTCCATTGATAAAATGCATTGGTGTATCTATAAACATCACCTCATCAACCCACGGGGCCATATTCGTTAGTCGCAGCATAGCTAGCCCTATCATAATAAATGACAGGCAACAATATAGACACTTTAGTTTCATACAACGGATTAAAATTCATATCAGAAATCGTTTACTACGCGTTCTTGTATATCATCGCTTTCATAATGATGATGATCCTGACGCAGACGGGCACCCCAGTTATAGGTAAGCGTTATTCGAAACTGACGGTAATTATACTTGTTGTCAAAATCCATAGCTGTAGTGCCAAGATATTCAGTTCCTTTAATACGAGAGGCCAATAAATTGCGACAAGAGAAGCCTACCGTCAGACGATCTTTACAAAAACGATATTGCAATCCAACATCCACCATATATCTGGCATTAAGAGACTTTGCGACATCTTTTTCTGGCGAATTATATGTGGTATTGAGGTTTGCAATCCACTTACGGTCACGATCAAAGAAAAATGAGACTTGTAACACACCAACATAGGAAACGCTTTCTACTTTGGGATACATGTACTGCCTAACAATTCCCAACGCTACTTCTTTCTGAGGCCTAACGGTTTTCGAATAACTAATGCCCTGCATCAAAGTAGCATTCATCCATTTCATTTTGGCAAAATAATAGAAAGAATTAATGCCAAAAGAACTTTCCTCTGTAATATTATCCCAAGAATTATAGGTTACTTGCTTATCAACCATGTAGACAGCATCAATTCGATTTGGCTCATAGTTATAGTAAAGGTCAAAGTTCAATATGCCCTTATAGGTATAGCCCACCATCATTTTATATAAATAGGAAGGCCTTAGGTTTTGATTACCATAAGATACATGATTGACATCTTTCCATACCCAATTGGGATTAAGGTTGATTATATTGGGGCGAGTAATCCTACTGCCAAAACTCAAGTTTAATGAGTGAGATTGATTCGGATGATATCCCACAAAGAAAGAAGGAAAAATCCTCCCATAGTCATTGTAACTATCAGAATCTATCGGGCGATTTTCCACTTTTGTCCAAGTATGCTCATAACGCCCACCTACATTCAACGACCATCGATTACTAAATTTCCTGCTGTATTCTAAATAACCAGCCAAGACCTTTTCATCATAAGTGGTTGATATATAATTGAAAGTTTCTGTACTCGGGAAAACCATATCTCGAAAGCTATGAGTATACGAATATTGACCACCGAATCTAATGCCACCATAATTTACATCTACTTTTGCAGAATAATTATCTACCGTTTGAACAAGATGGTTTTTATAGTCGTAATCAGCTGTGTCTACTTTCAAAATATCAGCAAGACTTTTACCAATATACATATTCTCACCAACGGAATGACGGGTATCTCCCATCTTCATTCTATAGTAGTCGAGGTTGTAATCAATCTTAGCTCCTTGGCTACCCAATTTCTGGACTGCACTGATATTTGCTGCCAGGGTCTTTGTATTCTCTTGGCGATTAGTCTTTGTATCTATGCTATTAAGAGAATTTGTTATCTTTGGAAGGAAATCATAGATACCATCTATTTTTAAACGGCGCTCTCCAGCTGCATACATAACGTATGCACCTACATCCAACTTATCTGACAAATGGTAATCCATTTGCCACCTCATAGAATAGTTTTCTTTACAGATATGCCCATTGTCTAGACCGAGGCGTTGGTTATCAGGAAAAACAATAACGTTATTCTCACGATATAAAGTATGATCCCACGTACCACTTAGGTTTAGTGAGGATGATATCTTACCTTTATTATAGATAATGTTAGCACCAGCTTCGTCTCCATGTTCCTCATACTGAGTATGAGCATACGAAACAGAACCTCCAAGAAAGTCATCCCCACGGTTTTTTGTAATGATATTGATTACGCCACTATTGCCTTCGGCAGAATAGCCAGCACCAAGACTCTGTATAATTTCTATCTTTTCCACATCGGAGGCCGGAAAAGACTTCAGTATCTGCATCATCTCTTTCGAGCCAAGCTTTTGTTCTTTATTGTCAACACAGAAGATTATACCACTTGCACCATACAGACTGATGTTATCATCATCAATCATCACACCAGGAGCATATCGCAGCAGATCTGTAGCATTGATGGCTCCTACTACGTAACGAGTATCAAAGATTATTTTCTCCCCATCGCGACGAAGTATAGGTGTCTGTCCATTAACTATTACACCTTTCAGTTTTTGTGCTTCTGGCTGCATCCGAATCTCTCCGAGCTCTGTACTATTGCAATATTTATATACGGTTTTGTATCCAACATAGGTAATTCGAACATATACGGGTTTTATATTACAAGGGATAACGAAAAGGCCTGCCTCATTACTAACTCCACCACAGATGAGAGAGGAATCGGATGGCTGAATCAGAGAAACATTTGCATAGGCAACGGGCAGGCCATTCTCGTCAATGATTGCACCTTTATAACGTAAAGCACTCTTTTGTATACATTCTACAGTGATTTCATTACCATCGATAGCCAAACGAATAGGATAATATCCTATCATCTGACGGATTGCATCTGGAACCGACTTCCGATGTACATAAGTTGATATGCGAAAGTCTTCCAATTCGTTATAGAGAAAGTTTATTTCGTAATGTTTTGCTTCTGAATTCAGTTGGCGCAAGGCCTCGCTGAGCGACACATTATTATATCGACGGGTTATATGATGCTGAGCTGTAGCTATCGTAATAGAAAACAGGAGAAGTAGTATTGATACGATAATTCTCATAGCTTACTCTACAACAATCATATTATCTTCGAGCCTTATGCTTAGACTTTCGAAGCGGTTTAACTTCTCTATGGCATGGTCAAGACCATCCTCTGGTTTCCATACGAAATGGAAACGGAGCTGACGGGCAGTGTCGTTTTGAAACGATATTTCCACATGATAGTAATCGGCTATCTCTGGGAGGATTTTTTCCAGTGGCACATTGTCAAAAACGAGAGACTCCATGGTGATTATGCTGTCATTATCAACCATGTCTGCAGGCAATGATGCAGATGATTTGGAGGATACAGGCTGTTCTATCTGAACTATTTGTGACTTTTGGCTGTTAGCCATTTTTATCATCTGGATAGTAGCGAATGAGACACCTACAGCTAAAATTACACCAATAAATGTGGCAGCTATTTTACTGAATCTCATCATACCAAAAAGGGGATGGCCGTGGGTTGGTTTTCCGCCACTATAGTGTTTAGAAACAAAAGCCTTCCATTCTGTTTCTGCATCAGGCAATTCAGTCTGTAGTTCCTGGTTCTTAAGCGTACGCTTGGTGAATGCCATCTGCTCCAGCAATTCATGCATCTCCGAGTCGTTAAGAGCCTGCAGAAACTGTTCGTCAGTCACTTGCTCCGCATTTTCCTGTATTTCCAAGAAATGTTCAATTAGCTGTCGATCTGTCATCATATTGCTTACTGTTTTGATTTGAAATAAACTCTCACTTTCTCAATTGACTCCTGCAAATGGTTGTGGACCGTCATACGACTGACACCCAACGCATCGGCTACTTCTTGGCAAGTCATTTCTTGCAGATAACGTAACTGGAATATCTTTTGGCTCAGTGGTGAAAGATGTTCTTCAATGAATTGCATCAGTTCCGTCATGCGCAGTTGCTCGCCGTTGGTTATCTTTGGATCCGTAGCCTCTTCAGGCAACAGCCGCAGGAACCGTTCGCGCACCTGTTTTCGCTCTATCACGTTGCGGCACTGGTTGCGTACACCTGTCAGCAGATAAGCCTCGGCAGTATCGTTTCGTAATGTGATGTCACTGCCTATCAAGCGTGAAAACACCTCGCTCACCACGTCCTTGCTCTCATCCTCATCGTAGAGGATGGAAGCAGCCAAACGGTACATCCGCATGTAGTGCGTCTTAAAGAGAATTTCAATTTCTCGTTGTGTCATACATCTATTATACAGTTCAGAGCAGGAAAGTGTAAAGCAAATGAGTGACTTTTTTCATTTTCGTTTGGCAAAGTTACGGAAAACAGCATAAAAATCCCTCGGCAAAGCCGATTATCAGGCTGCCGAGGGTGTAAGTATGAAACTAGTTTCAGAAAGTGACGCTATTTTACCCCCTCACAGTAATCCCTGCCGAGCGATAGTACTCAGCAGGGATTCTTTATTTAGGCTGTAGGTCAATATATTCACGTGCGACATTGGGGATGCAAGGACAATCCTTGTGGGGGTTCAGGTCGTGATGTCCTACGATCACTGCGCGGGGGTAGCGCTTGTGCAGGTCTTCGAGCAACTGTCGCATCGCAACTTTCTGCGCCTCGGAACGCGTGTCGGCCGGTCTGCCTCTGATATCAAGCCCACCCTCGTAGCAGATGCCTATCGAGTGGGCATTATGGTTCTTGCAGTGGGCACCGACCATGTACTCGGGACGGCCTGGCTCAATCGCTCCGTTACGACGGATTACGTAGTGGTAGCCGATGCCGAGGTGGAAACCTCGCTGGCGATGCCACGTATCAATCTGGGCGGCAGAACTCAGCTGGTCGGGCTTTACTGCAGAACAGTGAATAACAATCAAGGTTATAGTGCGCATGCCTGTACAAAGAACGTTGACACTACCAGTGACCCTACAGCCACCAAGAACTTAATGACTTTACTTACGGTTGACTTACTGAACTTTACCAT
>CAJOGK010000052.1 GCA_905234145.1 uncultured Prevotella sp.
TTTGCAAACAATCCTGTTGCCAGCAAGGCTGCCAGTTTGTGTCTTGCTAATGCATTGTTTGGATTGTATTCTAATGTAATGGTACACATAATTGTATGTGTTTTTATATTTCCGCTTGCAAAGATAATGCATTTTTGCGATACTTCCAAGGATTTAGATCAAAAACTGAAAAAACAAACCTCCCCAGGAAAGAAAAATCCCCTGCCGGGAGGCAAGGGATTCAATACTCAATGTCCTATACAGGACGTGGCACCAAGGGCTGTAAGGATGGCAGTGGCCACGGAGGCGATAATCTGCACAATCCACTTAAAAGTCTCTTTTTTCGTCATAATCGTTCATTTTTAATCGTTCATGTTCAAAGTTCAAAGTGGTGGGGCATTGCAGCCCCTACCGCTTAATCATCGTCGCCGTTGTCGCCGCCGTTATCACCGCCACCGGTATTACCACCAGTATTACCACCGGTATTGCCGCCAGTATTGCCACCCTGATTAGGGTCAGAAGCAGGCGTCTCGCTCTCTGTCTGGGCGATGTCCCAAGCCGACAATGGCGTACGAAGGGTATACGATCTCTCCTTGCCGTTGATGGTCTTCTTAAAGGTCTCAACCAGGTAGGCGTACTGCAAAGAGCACTGCTCCTTGAACTTCTTGGAAGTGATTTCCTCACCCTGTACGTTCTCGGGAATGAACACGAAGTTCACACCTGCCACCAGATTGTTGATACCCATACGCAGCGCCTCCTCGATGCTGGCAGCACCGCCAACTACAGAAGTCACGGTAGGACGGAACGTGCCCAGACCGTCGAGCTTTACGGGCTGACCCTGTGACATCATCTCCTTGAGACACTTCACAACGGCTGCCAGTACAAGTTGCATGTACTCATAAGTTATCATACCGCCATGCTCAGACACGTGCTTGGCGAAACCCTTGGTGGTGAGTGCCTCCCTTGACTCTGCCTCAGGATAGTAACGACCCGCCATCTTTGAACCCTCAACGGTGTTCTTGCGAAGATTCACCAGAAATGCAATGTTTTCTTTTGCCATAATTCAAATTCTTTTAAAATGATACAATCCGTAAATTAACTCTAATATCTATTGAAGACACTGCAAAGGTACGAAGAAAATGCGATAATGGCAAGCTTTTCCAGCTTCTGATGCCACTTGTGGACACTTATGGAAACTTAATGCCACTTATGGCTACTTATCCTAACAAAAAAATTGGCTATATGGATTATTTTTCGTACCTTTGTGCTTGTAATCATAAAGCTTAAAGATCATGCAAAGAGATATAAGAACATACGGAAGAATGGAATTGGCGCAGGCGTATTTCCCACATATCACGCCCCGCGCTGCCTGGAAGAAATTGAAGAGTCTGCTCATTGATGACCCGAAAACCGAGGCTTTGGTACATCTGAACCGTCGCACGTTCCTGCCTGCTGAGGTTTCTGTCATTTATGAAATACTTGGCAAACCTTAAAATTACTTTACATGGCAAAATAGTATAAACACCCCCTCAGGCACTCCGCTTGAGGGTTTCTTATACTCCGCCCAGAGAGGACTTCCCGAGAGGTTAAGGCAGACTATGATGCCCCCTTAATCATCCTATTTAGTAATAAATGAATATATTTTACTAAGAACAATAACCACACCTAGAGAGATTACAAATTACATATTACATAAGACTTTTTTGATTTTGGTTGAAAGAAAGCATAGTATTTATATATAATATATATTATATATAAATACTAATATTATATAATTATGATTTTCTACTTTTATCTCTTTCCCCAGAAATTCATTCCATAAAAACCTTTATGTAATATGTAATATGTAATTTTGTAATTTCGATGGCGTTTTCTTTGGTGTATGGATTGATTTTTGTACCTTTGCATGCCAATTGATTTATCAGGATAACTTTTCGGGGTCATTTACCCCCTTTAATTTATATATCAATTATTCAAGATGAAAAAACGATTTTTATTAGGAGCTCTCTGGCTCCAAAGCGTAAAGAAAGGAGGATTCGCCGAATGGCAAAATTAGATCAACTCCTTACGCTGGAACGTATGTTTGAGACTTACGACAACATGGAAGTCCATGATGTCACTCTTACTTCTAAACAGGGATTCGCCGTCAGGTCGCTGGTAGATAATATCCGTGGGCGGATTTCGAGACTACTCCAGAGCAAGACGCGACTGAGTTGCAGAAACGTGCTTGTGGCCAATTTTGAAACCATGACTAAAGACGCACATTGGCTGAAAAGCAGGCTGTTTGATGACCTGCCCAAGGATGAATGCCAAGTACTGAGAGATGATATTGAAGACATGGTGGAACTGATGCGGCAGCTGTTCCTGAAGATTATGAATGTAGACCCTGAATATGCCGACAATCTCATTGAGCGACTGATGAAAAGCTACAAGAAGAAACACACCACCGACTACGAGCTATGGAAGGGCCTGCAGGGCGAGATTACCCTCGAAATGCTGACGGAATACCAAGCCGAACTGACTGCCAACATGCTGATAATGGGTGCTCTAAAATACGACAGTGACGCTAAGGGAGAGGAGGTTGACCGTGTGGATATTGAAAGACTCAAGAAGAAACTGCCGCGCGATAAGGAGTTGCCCGCTGATTTTGAGGGCGAGTGCGCCAAGCTGAAACGCTATTCCTACTGGCTGGGCGACATGTTCTTCGTAGACTACAAGAAGCTGAGGAAATACATCTTCAGAGTCTTGGGTAAGTTGACCTGTGAACAGATCGTTGCCATGTATAACTATGATGCCCAGCTGAGGATGATTCATGAAGACATGGCGAGACTTGACCCCGAACTGGCTAAACTGCTGCACGGCAATGCCCTTGGCGATTCGCTGGAGAATACCGAATACTTTGCGCCTTACATCGGCATCTATAAGATGCTGAGCGGTGATTGGCTTGCCGAGGTTCGTACCGACGCCAAATATAATAAGGTGTGGGCCCAGAAGTTTGCCGACGGTCTGATGCGTTCGGAATACCGACAGCAGATAGTAGAAGACTGGAAGAATAGGAGATACAAGATAAAAGGATTCATACTCGGCTATCTGAAGCAGGCAGGAGTTATCGATCCGAAACTTACGAATAGAGATATAGCCAGAGCCGCAGATATCATGGACAATCCTAATACTTTCGGTGAATATATGGGTATTGAAAGCCGAAAACAACCGTATGCCGAATGGATCTTAAACCATATCGATGATTATTGCTAAACGCTGAAAACGCGACTGAAAAGCGCGATTGGCCATCCCCGAGCCAGTCGCGCAATTTTTTTTGTATTTTTTCTAATGCCAATAAACACAGGGGTTTCCGACGATTTTTGAGCGCGATTGAGTGCGCGACTGGAAATACATGGCTCAGTCGCGCAGTCGCGCCGTACTTTTGCAGCGCATTTCCGAAATGCATTCACTCGTATAATTAAAGGTCGCCTTAAAGGGGGCGACGTAAAACAAAACAGAATGGAGAAACAAGTTAAGATTCTACAGGATTTCGGATACTCGGAACATGAGTACAACGGTGACACACTGGCAGAGCGCGGCTTCTTGCTCGACGACGGCATCGACTTCTTCTATGCGGAGATGTCGAGCAGTGTGGCCAAGCGCGAGAAAGACACCACTTATGATTTTACCCGTCCGCACATGGTGCAGGGAGCATGGACTGCCAAGAAGCGCCAGGCTCAGGACGGCCGTGAGTTCTACAGCAACGTGTTTTACATTTCAAAATTAAAGTAAGTTATGACTAATAAGCAGAAAAAGAATTTTGTTGACTTCTTGCAGTCAAAGAGTGCCTTCTACATTTACATGAAGACCTATCGTGAGCGCCACCTTTCAATCAATCCTGATAATATACAGGACTTCCTTCGTGATACCGAGCCCCAGCTGGCCATCATCGGCGCCTTCGTTTATCCCAAGCATGAGCTGAGTGTCTACAACCGCGACTTCTGGCTTAAAATCAATGAAGAGTGGCTGCGACATCTTGAGAACAACAAGCAGGAGGAAGAGACACATTCACTGTTGGTTGATGTGGACTTCATTGATGTTGAGAAACGTATGATTTCCGGTCTTGGCAAGGACACGGCATCACTGAACAGACGTGCCTCCGGGCGACTGACTTTCAATCAGGAACATTCGAAACTGATTATCAACAGCAAGATGAAGCTGGTGGCTCTCGGCCAGTCGAGAACTACAGGCGACGTGCTGCTGATGGTGAATAATCAGCGGGGCATCTCGCACAGCATTTCCGAGCATTATCATGTTTCGTGTACGCGCAATGTGGTGGTGGGCTCGAAGGATTTCTGCCAGAAAGTGAGCAAGTTGCTGGGCATCGGGGATGACTATGCGCTGCTCGACTGCAAGGTGGTGAGCAAGTCGGTGAACATGATAGTTTTTACATTAAACATTAAGCATTAAAGATTATGATAGAAGATAATTTTGTAAATCGCCCGCAGCGTAAGCCAGACAGTACGGTAAAGGGCAGACTTTTGAAGTGGGAGGACTGTGACTATGTAGCCTTTGAGCCACAGAAATCCAAGGAGGCTCCGGCAAGAACCGTGCTGAAAGAGCAGCGGGGCGGTTCCTACTACAAGAACGAGGGTGAGAAGGAGAATTCGTATTCGCTTCACCTGAATGTGGACGGCTCAGAGAAAGATCCGGCTGGGGCACTGCTCGACAAGGCAGCCAGCATCCTGAAGCCTTACCTGAAAAAGGAGCCCAAACTGGAGGCCAAGAGCTTCCTCGAGGATTCGGCTGAGTTGAAGGTATGGCACCGTAAGAAAGACCGCCAGCTCTGTGCGATGATTGTCATCGACAGTCATCTGCCCAAGGAACAGATGAGCGGGCGACTGTTCCGACTGAGTTCAGAGATTAATAAGATTATTGACAAAAGCAAATTTTGATTTTTATGTTTACATTCCAAGAGAACACACACTTTTCTCAGGCACTTCCTTGCACAAAGGAAGTGTTCTGGGAGCAAGTTAGAAAGTCCAGTACGGCTTGGCGCGTAGATGCCCGCAGGGCTATACTGGCTGCTGTGGAGGCCTCGAAGACCCAAGGGGCAGCAGCCCTTGAAGTATGGCTACATAATTCCGACTATCAGAAGTTTCTGCTAAAGAAACAGAACCTGGAATCGGAGTCAGCCAGACAGGCATGGGCTTCGAAAAGCGACGCTGAAAAGTTGCTGGCCTTTGCGAAATATGTGAAGGAAAACTCAGTGGCCTTTATCTTCAGCTGCTATGAGTTTGATGCCACGGAAACGAAGAAAGGCTATCTTTTTCGTCATCGAAGGCTGAACGACTGCCATTTGAACGGCCTTGTCATGCTCGACATTGACCACGTGGATAATCCGATGCAGATATGGTATAAATTACGCGACAATGAAAAACTGATGTCGCGAACGAAGTTTGTATCGCTGACGAGTTCGGGCTATGGTATCCGCATCGTATTTATGGCGGATATAAGCCTCGGCAACTTGGCTGACAATCAGATTGTCTTTGCGCAGGAACTGGGCGGTTATCAGCCAGATGAGAGCTGCATCGACGGTACCAGGAATTCATGGGCGCCCAAGGAGGAGGATATATTTTTTATTGACGATTCAATTTTTGACTATTATGATGAAGATTTCGACAAGCGATTCACGCCTGAGTACCGCGAGAAGAGAACTCAACCATTGTATCATGTGTTTCCTTCTGGCTCTAAGGAGGGTATTGATTCTAAGGAGAATAATTTAAGTTCTAAGGAAGATATTTATTCTAAGGAATATAGGAATATAGGAATTTTGCCATGCGGTACAATGGCACAAAGTGCCACTATTCCTAAATTCCAAGATTCCTTAGACAAAAAATCATCCTTAGACAATAATCAATCCTTAGAGCAAAAGTGGCGGGGGTATGACATACAGGGGATTATTGATCAGCGTTATGGCGAGAGGCTGCCTTGCAGGGAAAACTCCAACAGGCACACGGAAAGCCTTAAGCTTGCCACAGACTTGCTCCTTATGCTCGACGGCGATAAGGCCAGAGTACAGCAGATCATTGAGGCCCAGCCATGGGTTAAGGAGATTATTGCAGAGAGGGATGAGGATGTGGTCCAGACGGTTTCCTCGGCAGCAGACTGCGTGGCACAGAAAGAGAAGAAGTATGCCAGTTCGTTGCCTTCCAAGGCCATGCTGGCGGCAGTAAAAGCTTTTACAGGGAAGCAGTATCAGGAGATTATCAAGGGGCTTGATTTCGATCCTATTGATAGCAATGCCTCTACGTCTCATCCTTTGATGCCGCAGTTGACGGAATGGGGCAGTAAGTTCGAAGAGCTGTTCGATACCTATCCCTGTATGCGCGAAATTTGTCAGGGCTTGCGAACACCGGCCTTTCCAGCAGGTATCTTTGCAGGTGCAGCTTTCCTGGGCACAGACATGACGCGCACATGGTATTACTATTATCATCGACCTGAGGAGGAGCGCCGATTGAATTACTGCATCTACATCATTGGCGACCCCGCTACGGGTAAGTCGTTTGCTACGCGCCTTTACAAGCACCTGGCGGCTCCCCTGATTGCGGCAGACAAGATGAGCAACGATGCCATCAACCGTTATAAGAAGAGCCTGAAAGAGCGCGGCACCAGCAGTAAGGAACAGAAAAAGGATGCCCTGAAGGCGCCGGAGGTGATTGTCCGTGTGCATGGTGCCCGTACAGCCAACGGTGTGTTTATTGAGGACATGAACGCGGCTGTTGAGGTGGTGGGCGACAAGGAGATGCATCTGCACATGCTGACATTCGACTCTGAGCTCGACTCCAACACCAATGCCTCGAAGGGCGGTCAGTGGATAGACAAGAGCACCATGGAGTTGAAGGCCTTCCACAACGAGGAGGACAACCAGCAATATAAGAATGTGGACTCCGTGAACGGTCCGTTCGATGTGTTCTGGAACTATGTCTACACGGGTACGCCGCTCTCCCTGAAAAAGAAGGTGACCGAGGCCAATTTCGGTTCGGGACTCTCCACGCGACTGGCCTGTATCCCCATGCCTGACTCGGAGTTCGAGATGATGCCCCTGCAGCGCCATAGCAGTGCCGATCACAGTAGCGAGGAAACCATGCGTATGTGGGCTTACAGGCTGGATCATGTGAGTGGTGAGTTGCCCGTCTGGCCATTGGTTGAGGAGGTCTGGACATGGACGCGTGACCGACTGCTACTGGCTTCGATCGATAAGGACAAGGCCGACGAGATGTTGATCATGCGTGTGGGTTATTATGGCATTGCCATTGCCACGCCCTATATCCTGATGCGCCACTGGGATGAGTGGGAGAAAGACAGAACCTTTACCATCGACGAGAAGGACAAGGAACTCTGTCAGCTGATCCTGAACATCCAGTACACTACCCAGCATTTCTTCTTTGGCAAGTATGCCCGCAACTATTTCGACAACATGAACAACGAGGCCAATACCAACAAGCGTTGTCGCGGTAAGACCAAGATTGCTTTTGATAATCTGCCCGAGCAGTTTAAAATCGAAAATGTGATGAATGCTTTTGGTGCAAACTTGATTAACGCCCGTGTTATAGTCTGCCGACTGAAAAAGGATGGCTTCGTTGAGAAATTGGAAGACGGGTCGTACAAGAAGATTTCCTCCTTCGTATAGACATTACAGATTACAAATTACATATTACATAAAGGTTTTTAAATATGACAGAAGTAACAACAAACAGTAAAATTCAACTCTCTGAGCACTTTGTGCTCGGGGAGTTCACAAAGAGTAATTATCCCGAAGTGTATAACATCCCAAGTCATGTAGCAATAGAAAATATGAAGCGAATTTGTGGTTGGCTGGAAGAACTCCGCGACAGATATAACAAGCGATATGATGAAAATGCTCCGATTGTAATTAATAGTGCCTATCGAAGCCCTCAACTGAATAAAAAGGTTGGAGGTGTACCAACTTCGAACCATCTTACAGGCTGCGCTGTGGATATTCGCTGCTATGGTATCGAGCAAGCGATACGCTATGCCACGATCCTTCTGGATTATGCTGACGAATCGAAAGAAGAGTTTGATGAGCTCTTCATTGAGAAGAATAAATATGGGCGGTATTGGGTTCATTTTGCAGTGCGACCATGCCAAAATAGGCATAAAATAACCTTTTTAAGCCCATAAGTAGGGCATAAGACACTGGTGTAATATTTACATTTAATAACAATTTGACAGCAGAAAGCACCGAAAAATCGCTAAAAATGAAGTTTTTGCGAATGATTATGCACGATTTAATGCACTTTTTTACTAATTTATTTGTTTTTTAGCATTCTTTTAATTACCTTTGCAGTCGATTGCCCTTAAAACCTCCGGCTCGGAGGTGGGCTTTTCAATAGCAAATGTTACTAATTCATATTTAAATTAAAACATTTTATGAAAAGACTCAGTATGATTCTAGCCAGCCTTTTCCTGTTCGTAGGATTGGCACTGGCACAGACAACGGTCAATGGTACTGTTGTTACCTATGAGGACAATGAGCCGATTATCGGTGCTAGCATCCAGGTAGTAGGTGCAACCAACATTGGTACCATCACCGATGTGAATGGAACGTTCTCCCTGCAGGTTCCAGCAGGCCGCACCACGCTCCGCATTACTTATGTAGGTATGGAGCCACTCGAAGTGGCTGTTAGTAGCAAGCCTCTGCGTATTCAATTGCGCAACGATGCCAATGACCTCGACGAGGTTGTGGTAGTAGCTTACGGTACTCAGAAGAAGACTTCGCTGACAGGTGCTATCCAGGAGGTAAAGAGCGAGGCCATCGAGCTCCGTCCAACTTCTTCAGTAGCTTCTGCTCTGGAAGGAACCGTTACTGGTGTACAGGTTAACAGCACTTATGGTGCTCCTGGTTCAGACCCCAAAATCCGTATTCGTGGTATAGGTACCGTTAACGGTAGCTCTGATCCTCTATATGTAGTGGATGGTGTTCCTTACAACGGCAACATTTCAGACCTGAACCCTCAGGATGTAGAGTCGATGTCAGTACTGAAGGACGCTGCTTCTGCTGCGCTTTATGGTAACCGCGCTTCTAACGGTGTGATCCTGATTACAACAAAGAAAGGTAAGCAGGGGAAGTTGAATATCAGCCTCGACATCAAGCAGGGTACTTACAGCCGCGGTATTCCTGAGTACGATCTGATGGGCGTAAACCAGTGGATGGAGGCTCAGTGGAAGACACTCCGCAACCAGCGTGTAATGGCAGGTTCTGCACTTGCTGATGCAAATACTTATGCTACCCAGAATATTATCAATGACCGTTTGTACTTGAATATCTTCCAAGGAAATGACGATGCATTGTTTGACGCAAACGGCAAGTTCATAGGCGGTGCTATGAAGGGTACTTACGGTGAGGATCTTGACTGGTACGATCAGGGTATTCGCAGAGGACATCGTCAGGAGTACAACATCAGCGCGAACGGTGCATCTGAGAAGGTTGACTACCTGTTGTCAGTCGGATACCTTGATGAGAGCGGATATGTTAAGAACTCTGATTTTGATCGTCTCTCTGCACGTGCTGTTGTAAATGTACAGCCAAAGAAGTGGATTAAGTTTGGTTTGAACCTGTCTGGTACGCACCAGAATCAGAAGAATACGCATGGCGATCCTGATGATAACGCTAACAGCTATGTGAACCTCTTTATGTATGCACGTAACATGTCACCAATTTATCCTGTTCATTTGCACGATGTCAACACAGGTCAGTATCTGCTTGATGAGAATGGCCAGAAACAGTATGATGGTGGTTCATATACCGATGCCAATGGTGATATACAAGTTACGCGTAACCAGTTTGCAGACCGTCACGTTCTCTGGGAGAATGAATTGAACTCAGACAATACGACTCGTAACACGATCAATGCTACAGCTTATGCAGATATCATGCTGCCTTACAACTTCACCTTCACAGTAAAAGGTAATCTGAACCTGCGTAATGTTGAGAATCAGACTTACAATAGCGCTATCATTGGTGACGGTAAAGGTAATAATGGCCGTGCAAGCCGTGAAGATACTCGTTATAAGATTTACACTTTCCAACAACAGTTGCACTGGAGCCATGAGTATGGTTTACACTCTGTTGATGCTTTGGTTGGTCATGAGAATTATCACTATAGCTACAACTACCTCTACGGCTACAAGACTAACGAGGTGTTTGCCGGTAAGACCTTCATGAGAAACTTCACAGAGATTACCAACCTCTATGACTACAACAATAAATATCGTACAGAGTCATATCTGGGTCGTGTACGCTATGGCTATGACAACCGCTATAACGTGGAGGCCAGTTTCCGTCGTGATGGTTCTTCACGCTTCCACAAAAATGCCCGCTGGGGTAATTTCTGGAGTATCGGTGCTAACTGGGTGATCTCTAACGAGGCATTCATGAAGAAGGCCGACTGGGTGAACTACATGAAATTGCGTGCAGACTACGGTGAGGTAGGTAACGACGCAGGTTCTGGTCTTTATGGCTATATGGCGCTTTATTCATCTAACCAGAATGCCAATAAGGGAGCTTACTATATTTCTCAGCTGCCAAATGAGGATTTGAAGTGGGAAACAGGGCAGTCTTGGGGCGTTGGTCTCGATGGCCGTTTGTTCAATCGCCTGAACTTCAGCGTTGAGTACTTCGACAAGCGCAACAAGGACCTGCTCTTCAACGTTTATAACCCACTGTCAGCCGGTGGTACCAGCGAGTATGCAGAATCAACAATTACCAAGAACATTGGTGTCATCTCTAATAAAGGTGTCGAAATTTCTGCCGATGTGGACGTGTTCAAGAACAAAGATTGGAGAATCAATGTAGGTGGAAATATTACATTCCTAAAGAACAAAGTCGTAAGTCTGCCTGAACAGAATAAGGATGGTATAATCTCAGGAAATAAGAAGATTCTTGAGGGCGAGGACCGCTATGCTTGGTTTGTTTATACACAGGAGGGTATCAATACCAAGAACGGCCTGGAGCTCTATAAGTTCAACGACGAGGAGTATTTCTTTACTATTGACGGTATTACTTATGGTCAGAAGATGGATGCCGATGGTAATGCCAATACAGAGATTGAGGATACATCTCTTGAGAACGTAGTTGTTATCAATGGCGTTCCTTATACTTATGTGACATCATATGCAAAGCGTGAGTATCATGGCTCAGCCCTTCCTAAGGCTTATGGTAGCTTTAGCTTTACCTTTAGTTGGAAGTCGTTGACACTGAGCACCCTGTTTACATACCAGTGGGGCGGTAAAGTGCTTGATAGCGTTTATCAGGGACTGATGTCTCCGAGCTCTACACCTTATTCTATTCATAAAGATGCAGCAAACGCATGGACTTATGAGAATGCTACAGCAGAAGATGCTATCGATCCCAATGGTATCCCTGTATTTGATAACACAGCTACAACGGTCATTAAAGGTTCAACTGCTGCTGATCTGAATGCAACATCATCTCGCTGGCTCACGAGCTCGAACTATCTGATATTTAAAAATCTCAATCTCAGTTATCAGTTGCCGAAGTCTTTCGTTCGCAAGATCGATCTTGAGGCAGTAGGACTGACGGTTGCATGCGAGAACCTCGTAACTTGGACCAAGCGTAAGGGTATGAACCCACAGCAGTCTTTTGCAGGTAGCCAGAGCAATGGTCTGGTTACACCACGTATCTTCTCTATAGGATTGAATGTTAAGTTCTAATGATTACTAATTAAGAGAAAGGAAACAGATTATGAAAAAATATATTTTATTATTGAGCGTAGCAGTGTTGGGACTTACATCCTGCAGCAGCGACTATTTAGATACGGCTCCGGAGTCTTCTACAGACACAGGTACTATTGTGGGGTCGGCAAAGAACGCAAAACTCTCAATTAATGGTATCAGCCGTATGATGACCTACCAGTACCTGCACTCACAGGGCTATAACGGTGAGGGGACCATCAAGACCTACTTTGGAAACTATCCTGGCAATGACTTTCAGAAAGTGAACTATCCTGGATGGGCTCCAATTATGAACGGCACCTATCGTCTGCAGAAGTCAAGTGCTTACTGCTATTATCCTTGGTATTATTATTATAAGTTGTCAAGCAACGCCAATGGTATCATCTGTAATATTGACAATGCGACAGGCTCTGAGGAAGAAAAGGCCTTTGTAAAGGCTCAGGCTCTCGTATATCGCGCTTACTCTTTCTTTATGCTTTCCCAACTCTATGCACATCGTTGGAGCGATGAGCAGGGTAACACACCTGGTATCGTACTACGTATTGATCAGAGTACAGGTGATCATCCACGTGCTACACTGGCAGAAACCTATGCTCAGATATACAAGGATCTTGACGAAGCTATCGCCTTGTTCCAAAAGAGTGGACAGGATCGTGCTGATGACGAATTCTATCTGCCAAGTATTGATGTGGCTTACGCTCTTTACTCACGCGCTGCTCTGACGCGTCAGGACTGGACAAACGCTGCCAAGTATGCTGCTTTAGCTAAGGCTAATCACCCCATCATGAGCAATGATGAATATTTTGATGGAATGCACACACCAAACAAGGAGTGGATATGGGGCGTATATGAGGCTCAGGACCAGACCATTTACTACTATAGTTTCTATGCTTATCAGGGATCAAATTCCAGCTCAGGCCAGATGCGAACCTATCCTACAGCTATCAGTAAAGAACTGATTGATCAGATTCCTGAGACTGATGTCCGTCGTGGTCTGTACCTGATTCCTACTGACGAAGAGATGGAGAAAGATATTGCTGACAAGAAGTTGAATGCCGCAGGTCGTAGTACCGGTGTTATCCAGACTCGTGCAAAGAAGGAATTTGCTGATTATCTCTACAGCACATCACTCATATATATCTATATGCAGTATAAGCACCGTTGCGAATTCTATCCTGGTGGTGGTTCATTTAACATCTTCCGTGGTGCTGAGATGTACTATAACGAGGCAGAGGCTCTTTGCATGCAGGGACAAGATGCACAGGCTCAGGAGATTCTCTTCCAGGCTGTTAGCCCTCGTGACCCTGCCTATGTTAAATCTACAAAAACTGGCAAGGATCTGCTGACAGAGATCAAACTTTATCGTCGCTTTGACCTTTGGGGGGAAGGCTTCGATTGGTTTGACTACAAGCGTTGGGGTGACACTATCTCTCGTAAGGCTCTTGGCGATGGCGGTAGCTTCCATACTTCATTTGCAGTAACCATCGCCCCATCAGATGGTAACAACTGGACATGGGAACTCCCACTCCGTGAGACTGACTACAACAAGGGATTGGATTTGCCTGAGTAATCTTGTTGGTTATAGATTCAAATAATTGGCTGGCTCAATCTCGAGTCAGCCATTTTTAATAAATCTCTCTGCTTTTTCAGTTTTTGAATTAAATCCTTGGAAGTATCGCAAAAATGCATTATCATTGGGGCATTTAAAATTATAATTATAAAGTAGGATTATTATAAAGTAGGATTATATTCTTAATAATGTCTTCCACCTTATTAATATATATTAGCACTACGAGAGGTTTTTGGCGGGGGAAATAGTGTCATTTTCTTGATTTATGTCAAGTCAAAATAGCAAAATGATACAAAATCGGGGCTAAAATGTGATTTTTATACAAAATTATTCGTTTTTAACAACATTATGCTTTAATTTTGCACGCTAGACTGTTTTTAACAACATTTATTAATCAAAAAAGAGTGGAAAAAAGACTAGCATTGTTTTTTGTCAGTTTCTTCCTTTTCTTAGGAAGTGCATTGGCACAAACAAAAATCTCCGGTACTGTGTATTCACAGGAAGACGGTCAGCCGATTATCGGTGCTGCCGTTCAGGTGCTTGGCACACAGACCGGTATGTTGACAGACGTGAACGGTAAGTTCACCATTGCTCTGCCAGAAGGAAAGAAGACGCTCCGTATCTCTTACCTCGGCTACGAGCCGAAGGACGTAGAGGGTAAGAATAATATGCGTATCTTTCTGAAGTCGGACGCAAAGACACTCGATGATGTGATCGTTATTGGTTACGGTACATCTAAGAAGTCTGCCTTCACGGGCTCTGCCGTTGAGATCGACAGCAAGGACATTACAAGTCACGTAACTGCTTCGGCTACAAACGCTCTTGTTGGTAAGGTTGCCGGTATCACCGCTACCTCTTCATCAGGTGCTCCTGGTAGTGCTCCTACCATCCGTATCCGTGGTATTGGTTCTTACTCTGCCAGCTCTACACCTCTTTATATTGTAGACGGTGTGCCCACAGAGGTAAGCGTTGCCAATATCAACCCTGAGGATATCGAGTCGATGTCAGTGCTGAAGGATGCTTCTGCCAGCGCCATCTACGGTAACCGTGGTGCTAACGGTGTTATCATCATTACTACAAAGAAGGCTAAGAACAATCAGGAGGCTGAGATTAAGTTCGATGCAAAGTGGGGTTCTAACAGCCGTCTGATTCCACAGTATGATATCATCAAGAATCCTGCTGAGTACTACGAGACACAGTATAAGTCAATGTTCAACAGCCAGTACTATCATGGTGCTACAGCTGAGCAGGCTTATGCCTATGCCGACAAGTACATTCTCGATCCTAACAATGGTGGTCTTGGCGTGCAGGTTTACAATGTTCCTGCCGGCGAGCGCTTTATCGGTACTAACTTCAAGCTCAACCCCCATGCTACAATGGGTTACAGCGATGGTGAGTACACTTATAAGGCTGATGACTGGTATGACGAGCTGTTCCACAGCAGTTTCCGTCAGGAGTACAATGCTTCTGTAAGCGGTGCTTCCGGTAAGCTGAACTACTATGCAAGTGTTGGTTTCCTGAATGATGGTGGTCAGGTTAAGAACTCTAACTATCGTCGATATACAGCTCGTGCCAATGTAGAGTATCAGGCAAAGAAGTGGTTGAAGTTGACCACCAATATGGCTTTCACTCACTCTATCAGCCAGACTCCTTCGTATTCTTCTGACACATACGGAAGTTCTACCAACCTGTTCTACTACGCAAACTCAATGGGTGCCATTTATCCTTTGTATCTGCGTGATGCTAAGGGCAATATTATGACCCAGAACGGTCACAACCAGTACATGCGTAATGCGAACACCAACCAGACTCGTCCTAGCTTCCTGGGTAACGCAGCTGAGGATAACGAGTACAACGACTACAACCGCTACAGCGATATCTTCTCAGGTCAGTGGGCTGCAATCATCACTCCTATCGAGGGCCTGACTCTGACTGCTCAGCTGAGCACCACGAACTTCAACCGTCGTTCTACTTACCTGTACAGCCGTTTTGCTCAGTCTGGTGGTTCTGTTGACGGTCAGGGTGATGTGATGCATGAGCGCAATATGGCTGTTAACCAGCAGTATCTGGCTAACTACACCCACACTTTCGGTGGTTTACATAACCTGACGGTGTTGGTTGGTTATGAGCAGTATAATGTAAAGGATCAACTCTTGGAGGGTGTTAACGATCACCTTTTCGATCCGTTCATCGCTGAATTGAACAATGCTGGCGGTCACGACCACGAGAAGACTTATTCTTATACAGATAACTACATGACTGAGGGTTTCCTCGGACGTGTTGGTTATGACTACGACGACCGTTACTTCGTGAACGCTTCTATCCGTCGCGATGCTTCTTCTAAGTTTGCTCCTGGTCACCGTTGGGGTACCTTCTGGAGCGCAGGTCTTGCTTGGCAGATCAACAAGGAGAAGTTCATGGAGAAGGCAAAGTGGGTTGACGTACTGAAGCTGAAGGCCTCTTACGGTCAGAATGGTAACGACCAGGGTATGAACTACTATGCATACGCTGATCAGTTCAGCACATCTTACAATTCTTCTGCTGGTGAGTATTCTATCACTATGTATCGCATGGGTAATGAGAACTTGACTTGGGAGACCAAGAAGAGCTGGAACTTCGGTCTTGACTTCGCTTTGTTCAAGAACCGTATCACTGGTTCGTTGGAAGTTTATACCGGAACTACAAGCGACCTGCTGTGGTCAAAGCAGCTTCCTTCTTCATCAGGTAAGACTGTGAACTCATACTACACCAATATCGGTGCCGTTCGCAACAGCGGTATTGAGTTTGCCGTCGATGGAAACATTATCCGCACAAAGGACATCAACTGGAACGTAAACATCGCTCTGGCACACAACAAGAATAAGATCACTGAGCTTGATCCTTCTATCGCTGAGTATGGACAGCGTTACAGCAACCAGATCCTGAAGGTTGGCGGTTCGCTGCAGCATGCATATATGATTCAGTACGCTGGTGTTGATCCTGAGAATGGACGTGCACAGTACTGGAAGGATACTTATGTATATAAGACCGACGAGAATGGTAACGAGACCTCTGATATCATGCTCGATAAGGATGGTAACTACGTGATTAAGTCTTCAGAGAAGACCTACAACATCGATGAGGCTACTCGTCGCGACTGTGGTGATATCCTGCCTAAGCTTCAGGGTGGTTTCGGTACAACCCTCGCAGCCTTCGGCTTCGATCTGACTGCTCAGTTCAGCTTCCAGCTCGGTGGTAAGTACTATGATGGTTCTTATCAGCAGCTGATGCACAATGGTCAGGAGGTTGGTCACGCTATGCACCGTGATCTGCTCAATGCTTGGTCATACGATAACAAGAATAGCAACATACCTCGTCTGAGCACTGCATCTTCTGATGATCCAGGTTCTGGCTCACAGACTCCTATGGATCGTTTCCTTACCAGCAGCAACTATCTCAGCCTGAACAACTTGGCACTTGGTTACAACTTCCCTCGCAGCATTGTTACGCCGCTTACTCTTCGTGGTATCCGCGTTTACGTGGCTGCTGAGAACCTCTTCCTGCTGACCAAGCGTAAGGGTATGGATCCTCGCTATAACCTCGGTATCGGTGGTTATACCTCTGGTGGCGGTCTGGCTTCTGGTAGCTACTCTGCTATGCGTTCTATCACAGCTGGTGTAACCGTTACGTTCTAAAAGGTAATAAGGTAATAAAGTAAAAAGAATACAAATATGAAACTATATAAGATTTCAACACTGATGCTTGGTGCAGCAATGCTCACCGTATCTTGTAACGACATCGATGAGCAGGCACCTGAGGGACGCTACTTGACGAAGGATCAGGTGCAGGAGACCAACGTGGCCGTACCTGCCCGTTCTCAGGCTACCTTCGCTGGTATGTTCAATATCATGGGTAAGCCTTTCGGAGCCTATCCTGCCAGCACACGTGCTGACGACTTCGGTCTGATTATGGCTGCTCTCTCGCTCGATGCCGAGGGTTCTGACCTCTTCCTGCAGGATAACAATTACAACTGGTTCTCTGTATGTGGTGAGTGGTCTAACCGTAACCCTAACTATGCTAACCCTACCATCCGCTATAAAGTTCCTTATACACTGATTGGTCTGGCTAACGAGTTCATCGCTTCTCTGCCAACAGATTCTGACGATCCTGCTATCAAGAATCAGATTGCTCAGGCTCGTGTGGCAAGAGCTTTCGGATACATGAATCTGGCTCCTTACTTCCAGTTCGGCTACTCTGTAGCAAAAGATAAGCTTTGTGTGCCCCTGCTGAAGGACGATACCGATTTCACCAACAACCCTCGTGCTACTGTGGCTGAGGTATGGGCATATGTTATCGAAGAACTGACAGCTGCTATTAATGACCTGGCTGGTGCAACTCGTACCTCTAAGGCTTATATCGACCAGAATGTGGCTTACGGTCTGCGTGCTCGTGCCAACTTGATTATCGGCAACTATGCAGAGGCTGCTGCTGATGCTCAGAAGGCTATGGAGGGCTATCAGCCTGCAAGTATTGAAGAGGTAAGCGTACCTGCATTCTGCGTGATCGACGATCACAACTGGATTTGGGGTATTAATATCTCTCAGGAGATGGTATCTGGTAACGCTGGTTATCCTAACGCTTCTTCATGGATAAGCGCTTTCTCTGGTGACGGTTATGCTGCTGCTACTCAGAACACGCCTTGCATCAACATTCTGCTTTACAACAAGATTCCAGCAACCGACGTACGTAAGGGCTGGTGGCTTGACGAGAACTTGCATTCACCCAACTGGGCAAACCTGACTTGGGTTGATCCAGGTGATGCTTCGATTAGCGCAACAGGCGATGCTATCGCTAACTTCACGACCTCTGATGGTGGAAAGGATGTATTCCTGCCTTATACTAATATCAAGTTCGGTCAGAAGAGTGGTATCGGTTCTACTATCAACAATAACGACTGGCCTCTGATGCGTGTTGAGGAGATGATCCTGATTCAGGCTGAAGGTCTTGCCAAGAGCGGTAATGAGGGTCAGGCCAGACAGGTGCTCGAAAGCTTCGTAAAGACTTATCGTGATCCTCAGTATTCTGCTGATGGTCGTGGTCTGACACTTGCAGACGAGATCTGGTTCCAGCGTCGTGTAGAGCTTTGGGGTGAGGGTTTCTTCATTGGCGATGCTAAGCGTCTGAACAAGCCTGTAGTTCGTTTCCACGGTGGTGTTGAGAACAACGAGCCTGAGGCATTCCAGTTCAACGTAGCAGCTGATGATCCCTATCAGAACATGCGTTTCCCACAGTCGGAAACCAACTACAACCTGGGTATCGTTCCTAATGATGAGACTGGTACACAGCCCGTTGCAGGTCAGAATCCTAACCTTCGTGATGGTGTAACAGACTAAGGTATAATAGTAAAAACTGTAAAAAGCAAAGAATATGAAGATCAATAAGATATTTCTGATGGCAGGTCTCGCCGTGATGGGTTTAATGACCACATCATGTAGCGATGATGACGATTACCAGAAGGGTCCTGAGGCTGGCACCTACAATGTCGGCTTTGTAAATCAGTCTAATCAAATATTGGGACTTACCGATACGCAGTTCACTGTAGAACTGAAGCGTACGAATCCCAGCGGTGAGCTGACTGTTCCCCTTGAGATTGTGCAGAGCGCCAGTGTGCTGACAGCTCCTACCTCTGTAACATTCGCCAACGGCTCTGAAACAGCAACACTCACAATTGCCGTAAGCAACGATGCTCAGGCGTTCGTAGAGTATCCTATCACCATCCGCATACCTGCAGAGTACAGCAATCCTTATGCTCAGCAGGATATGTATCCCTTGCTGTCTATCAGCGCCCTGAAGGAAGACTATAAGACTTTTGCTACAGCAGACTTCACAAGCTGGTTCTTTGAGGAAACTTGGGAAATTGAAATCGAGCATTCTGAGTATCTCGACTTGTATCGCATCAGGAATCTGTATGATGAAGGTTACAACTATTATTATAAGCTTGGCGAGAAGGCTGCTGATGGTTCTATCCCTATGACGATGTGCAATTCTGACGGTACGAAGCTTTCAAAGCAGGCGTCTGGTTATGTACACTCCTCTTACGGAATGGTTTCTACCACATGGCTGAGCAGCAACTTCACAGGTTATGATCCTGCTGATGATGCTTACTATATCCCCTTCCAGTGGACAGTAAGTGCCGGCTCATTCGGTTCAGGCTATGAGAGCTTTAAGATTAAGTAA
>CAJOGK010000053.1 GCA_905234145.1 uncultured Prevotella sp.
AAAGCAAGGAAAGTGAAGGCCAAGGGGCCAGGCAGGCCGCCCAAACCCAAGGTCATCGCTGAAGAGGGTTGATAGTACAAACTAAATTAAAACTCGCATGGGGATGTGAGCCGAAAGTTTTCATGTTAGAACAAAACGAAGCGAGGAACCTTAAAGTTCCTCGTTTTTGCTTTATATAATCAGTTCCAAGCATTTTCGCTTTAGAACTATTATGCGCACGCGCGGGCATGTAGGAAAAAGGAAAGGTAAAAAGAAAAAAGGAGAGGCGGGCGATGATGGCAAGAGCATTACTTCCTGCTACAGATGGGTTACACTGAACTATCTTTGCAAGACCTCCGATGGTACACAGAAAGAACTCTCAGAACTTGTGGTATGGCCCTATCGTGCTGGCGACTGCACACCTAGCCAATTGGTTATCGGCTGCCACAGTACCATTACCAGCAATGAGCAGCGTCCTACCAACTTCAGCAATCTGCCTACCTTGGGCGAAATCAATATGTTGGCACTGTTTTCACATCTGTTTAGTCAGAATGCACTGGTAATCGTTCCCGACTACGAGGGTTATGGCTCTACCGCATCTTATCCGCATCGCTGAAACTGTATTCATAGCTGTCATAGCTGCAATGGTCAATATAAACTTTTTCATAATGATACGTAGTACTTTGTTTTATTAGTTGGTTTCTTCTTTTTCATACCTGATGGCCAGCATGGTTAGATCGTCGCTCTGTTCTGTTTCGCCTACGAACTGACGCACTGCAGCCGTCATATTATCTATCATTTGTTTCGGTGTATCATTGGCAGCCAACGAAGAAACGATCATCTTTTGCACACGCAGATCGCCAAACTCCTTGTGGCTGGCATCCTCTGCCTCCGTCAGTCCGTCGGTATAGAGGAATAAGGTTTCGCCTGGAGCAATGTCGACTTCCTCCTCTATGAACTCCCAGCCAGGAATCGCACCTACCGGGAAGTTTGCATCGCTCGTCAAGAGTTTGTTCTGCAAATAAGGGGGATTATGGCCTGCATTACAATAGCGAAGATGACCTGTCTTCAAGTCGAGCACACCAATGAACAGCGTAACAAACATGCAACTGTCGTTTCCATCGCAAATAGAATCGTTCATGGCCTCCATAATCAGATGGGGTTTATCCACATGGGCTGCAACATTACGGAACAGCGTACGGGAAACGGCCATAACGAGCGAAGCTGGTACACCCTTGCCCGAGACATCGCCAATGCAGAAGAACAGTTCATCGTCGCGAAGCATGAAATCATAGAGGTCGCCACCGACACTCTTGGCGGGTGTCAGCATGCCGTAGATCTCGATGTCGTTACGATGAGGAAATGCAGGGAACGTCTTGGGCAGCATCGCCATTTGGATATGGTGGGCAATATTCAGCTCGCTCTCCATAGAGGCTTTCGAGGTGACTGTTTCCTTGAGTTCCTTCACATAGCGCTTGAGCGAATGCTGCATGGTATCGAACGAGTCGCGCAGCTGCTTGATTTCATCGTCATGCTCGAAGGTGGGCAGCGGTGTGTCGAAATTACCCTTGGCCACCTCATGAGACGACGCGGAAAGATAGCTAAGCGGCTTGATGGCACTGAGGATGCTACGATGCATAAAGAAAAAGATAACGAGGGCGCCTAGGGTCATAAAGAAGATAATGACAAGGGCCAGCAACTTGCCGCCCATGAACACCAGGCTTCGGTGCTGGAACACAACCAGCGTCCAGTCGGTGCCCGCTATGTGGCGGGTGTGCACATAGTAGGGAGTGCCCTCCAGGCTCTGCATCTCATGGCCTACCACCGACTCCCTTCTCTCGGCACTCAGGATGCTGGTGTCGAGCGAGTCGGAACCGATGATGTAGCGGCCCTTGCTGTCGATGATCTGGATGGAGAAATAGGGATTCTTGTCCGACGAGCCGATGCGGTTGGAGTCGCTTAAGAATTCCTTCTTCACGTTTTCGAGATCCTCCTCGATGGTGCTTTCGAGCCAGTCGAGGCTCATGTCGATGCAATAGAGCCCCACCTTCTCGCCCTTGCCGTCGCGGATGGGCAGTATATAGCTGCAGAGCAGCGACATGCCGCCCTCGGCATCGTAATAGGGGTCGGAGAGATAGCCCTCTCCTATGTCATTGTTCATGCCTGCCTGATACCACTCGGAGTGGAAGTAGTCGTGGTGCTGCGAACCTATCTGCTTGCGCTCAATGGTTACACTGTCGGTAAGAATCACGTAGGGCTCAAACCAGTAGCCCTGGCTTGGAAAGTAATCGGGCCTGAAGGCTGCTGCGAAACCGATATAGTGGTTGTTCAGCCGCAGCTCGTGCTCCAGCGCGTCGAACACCTTCTCGGGGCTATCCAGATTGGCCTCCACCGCTTCTACATTGTTTCTGGCCGCAATCCTCACCGCCCTTACCATCGACTCAAGCCTTCCGCCGATGCCATCGGTCACGTACTGGCCGCGCATGCCGCTGTTAGCCAGTGAATAGGCGAAGACAAAGGCCACGATGGCGCTGATGATAAGCACGTTGAAGAAAAGCATGATTACGATCACGCGCCAGGTGATTCGCCTCGACAGCTTGCTTTCTTTCATTTACAGGTCGTTATAGTTCCTTATGCTGAATGTAGAGGTGCTCATATCGCCTGTTTCGAAGCCGCGCTTAAGCCAGCGCTTACGCTGCTCGCTGGTGCCGTGGGTAAACGATTCGGGGGTGGCCCTGCCCTGGGCTTTCTTCTGCAACCAGTCGTCGCCGATAGCCTTCGCCAGTTCGAGACCTTTTTCCAAGTCGCCATACTCCATCGAGTGGTTCATCGCATCCTCATAGTGGGCCCAAACACCTGCGTAGTAATCGGCCAAGAGCTCCAGGCGAACACTAATCTGATTAGCCTGTACCTTATCTGTCTGGTTCATTGCCTGATGGGCCTTACCGAGCGAGCCCGTAAGGTTCTCTACGTGGTGGCCTATCTCGTGGGCGATGACATAAGCATAAGCAAAGGTATTACCCTCTACACCGAGCTGTCGCTTCATCTGGGTGAAGAACGAGAGGTCGATGTAAAGCTTCTGGTCGCCGGAGCAATAGAAGGGGCCTACTGCCGCAGTGGCCGCGCCGCAGGCTGAGTTTACCTGATTGGTGAACAATACGAGGGTTGGCGGTGTGTAAGTGCCTCCCAACTCTTCGAACACCTTGCTCCAGACATCCTCGGTAGAAGCCAGAATCTTTTTGCAATCGGAGGCCAAGGCCTGCTCCTCTTCGGTAAAATTCTCCTCGCCTACGGTTTCGGTAGGAGCTGACATCTGCTCTTGAGCAGCCTGAAGACCAGCTTGCAGCGGGTCGCCACCGCTCATCCACGCAAACAATGCTGCAATTATAATGGCGCCGATACCACCGATACCTGCTTTCGCGCCTCCACTCATACCGCGACGATCCTCGACGTTTGAGCTCTCTCTTCTTCCATCTAATCTCATAGTCTCTGAAATTTAATGTTTAATTTATAATGTTTAATCTTTTTATCTCACTGTCATGTGGAAACAGCCCTGCTTTACCTCGTACTTGATATAGCAACGGTTTTGCTGGCGCATATCACGCAGAACCTCACTGAGAACCCACTTTAAAGTATCATTGCGAACCATTCGTCGGGCGGGGCCGTTGGGGTCTTCAACCGTCTTGTAACGGTTATAGCAAATATCGAAGGTGGTACCATAAAGGTGACAGGATTTTTCAGTAGCATTACCATTACGGCGACGCAGCTTTACCACATCCTCTTCGGAGCGCAGTACGCTGGTAACAATCAATCGGTGGAGAGGGATACCCTTTACCTGAAGACTATCGAAAAAAGCACTTCCGATATCCTGCAGCAACACAGCTGCTCTGGGCACCAGATAAGGAATGCTGGAGTAAAGCGGGTCGATGTGATAATAGGGATTAGCACCTATATAAACCAGCTCGCGCTTACGGGCTTCGGCATCCTGACGGTTCTTAACAGGCGTAACACCCCAACGCTGGGCAGCCGTAATCTGCAAGCCCTGGGTATCGGGGAAAGCCTCAGTATAGCTGGGAACGGAATTAATACGATGCGGGCAAGCTGACTTTAAATCAGGCAGACTGACAGAGGCGGATTCTGGCACAATATTGCTCGCAACAGCCTTACTTTCAGCCACTTGAGGAAAAACAAGGCGAACCAAAGCCAGAACTAGAACAAAGGCAAAGAAGCCTTTCAAATATTGTTTTTTTGTAATTTTCATCAAATAATCTGTTTTGCGTTGCAAAGATACAAATATTTTTTGTAACTTTGTGCCCAAAATTTAAAAAATATAATTGATAGAGAAACATATAGTTTTAGACGACATTGACCCAGTAGTTTTCTATGGGGTAAACAATGGTCATTTACAAATGATACGCTCGCTTTATCCGAAGCTGCGCATCGTGGGTCGCGACAACGTGATTCGCGTTCTGGGCGACGAGGAACAGATGGCAGCCTTTGAAGAAAGCGTAGAGAAATTGCATGCCCATGTACTGAAATTCAATGCGTTAAAGGAAGAAGATATACTCGATATCGTAAAGGGAAAGCGTACAAAAGAAGACTTGCCCGACGGTGTAGTGGTTTATTCGATGTCGGGGCGCCCCATCAAAGCCCGCTCGGAGAATCAGCAGAAACTGATAGAGGCCTACGAGAAAAACGACATGGTATTCGCCGTAGGGCCTGCCGGTACAGGAAAAACGTATCTCTCGATCGCACTGGCCGTAAAAGCCCTCAAGGAGAAGCAGGCCAAGAAGATTATCCTGAGTCGCCCTGCCGTAGAAGCTGGCGAGAAACTGGGATTCCTACCTGGCGACATGAAAGAGAAGATAGACCCCTACCTGCAACCGCTATACGATGCGCTGGAGGACATGCTGCCGCAAGTGAAGCTACAGGACATGATGGAGAAGCACATCATACAGATAGCCCCACTGGCCTTTATGCGAGGTCGCACACTGAGCGATGCGGTAGTGATTCTCGACGAGGCGCAAAACACGACGCCTGCGCAGATTCGCATGTTCTTAACCCGCATGGGATGGAACACCAAGATGATTATTACGGGCGACATGACACAGATAGACCTGCCCCACTCGCAGAAGAGCGGACTGATAGAGGCCCTGCACATATTAAATAATGTAGAAGGCATCGGGGTGGTAAATCTGGATCGGAACGATATCGTGCGACATAAGCTCGTGACCCGCATCGTGAATGCCTACGAGCAGTTTGATAAGGAAGCAAAATCGTAAATAAGTAAATCGTAAATAAATTGATGAAAGCATTAACTAAGACGGACTTTAAGTTCGCAGGACAGAAAGGTGTTTATCACGGCAAGGTTCGTGACGTGTATAACATTAATGACGACCTGATGGTGATGGTAGCCACAGACCGTATCTCGGCATTCGACGTAGTGCTGCCTAAGGGTATTCCCTTCAAAGGACAAGTGCTTAACCAGATTGCGGCAAAATTTCTGGATGCCACAACAGACATCTGCCCCAACTGGAAACTAAGCACCCCTGACCCCATGGTTACTATAGGCGTAAAGTGTGAGGGATTCCGTGTAGAGATGATTATCCGCTCTATCCTGACGGGTTCAGCCTGGCGCGAGTACAAGAACGGCTGTCGCGAGCTCTGTGGCGTAAAACTGCCCGACGGTATGCGCGAAAACGAGCGATTCCCAGAGCCTATCATCACCCCAACCACCAAGGCCGACGAAGGGCACGACATGAATATCTCGAAAGAGGAGATCATCGCCCAGGGCCTCGTATCGGCTGAGGATTATGCCATCATAGAAAATTATACGCGCAAGATATTCCAGCGCGGACAGGAGATTGCCGCCAAGCGCGGACTGATACTCGTCGACACCAAGTATGAGTTTGGTAAGCGCAATGGCAAGGTGTATCTCATCGACGAGGTTCACACCCCCGACTCCAGCCGCTACTTCTATGCCAACGGTTACGAGGAGAAATTAGAAAAGGGTGAGCCTCAGCGCCAGCTCTCAAAAGAGTTCGTGCGCCAGTGGCTGATAGAGCACGACTTTATGAACGAGCCCGGGCAGGTAATGCCGGAAATCACCGACGAATATGCCCAGAGCGTATCAGACCGCTACATCGAGCTGTATGAAAACATCGTAGGTGAGCGCTTTGAACGTGAAGAGAGCGAAGACGACATTGCCGACCGTATCGAAAAGAACGTAAGCAGCTGGCTTGCTGCATTCAAGAATAAGAGAAGCTGAAAATGTACAAGCAGGAGAAGATTAATCCATACGGTGAAGGTGAAAAGGCAAAGCAGGTAGAGCAGATGTTCAACAACATCGCCCCTACCTACGATAAGCTGAATCATCATCTGTCGTGGAATATCGACAGATACTGGCGCAGAATTGCTATTAGAAAATTAATGTTCCATAGCCCGCAATGGATTCTCGACGTAGCTACAGGTACAGGCGACTTTGCCATTTATGCTGCCGTTAAGCTGAATCCCAGCAAACTGATTGGGATCGACATCAGCGAAGGCATGTTGGAAATAGCTCGCCAGAAAGTGAAGAAAGAGAGACTGGACCAAGTTGTCAGTTTCGAAAAGCAAGACTGTCTGAACATGAAATTCCATGAGCAGACATTCGACGCTGTGATTACGGCCTTTGGCATCAGGAACTTTGCCGATCTGGATAAAGGATTGCGCGAAATGCACCGTGTATTAAACAAGGACGGGCACTTGTGCATCCTGGAACTGACCGCTCCTGTGGATTTCCCGATGAAACAACTTTTCCGTTTTTATTCTCACACGGTTTTGCCCGTGTATGGACGACTGATATCGAAAGATAGCAGTGCCTACTCTTACCTGACAAAAACCATCGAGGCTTTTCCACAAGGAGAAGAGATGGTGGAGATTCTGAAAAAGGCAGGATTCAAGGAAGCATCCTTCGTACGTCTGACCTATGGTATTTGTACCATGTATTTTGCAACTAAGTAATCAACCCAAATTATGGACCAGTACGGACTTATCGGTTATCCTTTAGGACATTCGTTCTCGATCAGCTATTTCAATCAGAAATTTGCCGACGAGGGCATCAATGCCAAGTATGAGAATTTTGAGATTCCCACTATCGACGAACTGTCTGAGATTCTGGCCAAGAACCCAGACCTGAAAGGCCTCAACGTAACGATACCTTATAAAGAGAAGGTGATACCCTTCTTAAATCAGATTAGTCCGGAAGCCAGAGCCATTGGGGCCGTAAACGTGATACGCGTCACGCAGAATGGCAACAAGACCATACTGAAAGGCTTTAATAGCGACGTGATAGGTTTTACGCAGAGCATAGAACCCATGATCGATAAGAAATGGCACAAGAAAGCACTGATTCTAGGTACAGGCGGCGCTTCGAAAGCCATTAACTACGGACTGAAATCGCTTGGACTGGAAACGGTATTCGTTAGTCGCTATGAGCGTCCTGACACCATTCAGTATGAGCGGATTACGCCCGAAGTGATTAAGGAATACAATGTGATCGTAAACTGCACGCCAATGGGTATGTATCCCAAGACTGACGAGTGTCCTAATCTGCCTTATGAGGCTATGGATAACCACACCATACTTTACGATCTGATATATAACCCCGACCAAACGCTGTTTATGCGCAAAGGGGCTGCGTATGGAGCCGACGTGAAGAACGGACTGGAAATGCTATTGCTGCAGGCCTTCGTAAGTTGGGAATTCTGGCATGGAAAAGAAAAATAAACATTATGGACAACAGATATATGATGAGAGGCGTAAGTGCCGCCAAGGAAGACGTACACAACGCCATTAAGAACATCGACAAGGGCATATTTCCACAGGCTTTCTGCAAGATTATCCCAGACATTCTGGGCGGTGACTCAGCGTATTGCAATATTATGCATGCCGACGGCGCTGGCACAAAATCGAGCCTGGCTTATATGTATTGGAAAGAGACGGGCGACCTCTCTGTATGGAAAGGTATCGCACAGGATGCCATCGTGATGAATACCGACGACCTGCTCTGTGTGGGTGCTGTAGATAATATTCTGGTATCGAGCACGATCGGACGTAATAAAATGCTGGTGCCTGGAGAGGTCATCTCTGCCATCATCAATGGTACAGACGAACTGCTCGCAGAGTTGCGCGAAATGGGTATTGGCATCTATCCTACAGGTGGCGAGACAGCTGATGTAGGCGACTTGGTACGTACCATCATCGTTGACTCAACAGTAACTTGCCGTATGAAGCGTGCTGATGTGATCGACAATGCCAATATCCGTCCGGGCGACGTAATTGTAGGCTTATCATCTACAGGACAGGCTACTTACGAGAAGCGCTATAATGGCGGTATGGGTTCTAACGGACTGACATCAGCCCGACACGATGTATTTGCCAAGTATCTGGCAGAGAAATATCCAGAGAGTTACGACCACGCTGTGCCTAATGAATTGGTATATAGCGGTAAGTATCAATTGACGAATGCCGTAGAGGGCTCGCCTGTAGACGCAGGACAGTTGGTACTCTCGCCTACCCGCACCTATGCACCTGTGATTAAGAAGTTGCTCGACGAGCTACGCCCAGAGATTCACGGTATGGTGCACTGTACAGGTGGCGCTCAGACGAAGGTATTGCACTTTGTAAGCGACAACTGCAAGGTGATTAAGGACAACATGTTCCCTGTACCCCCACTCTTCAAGGCTATCCACGAATGCTCAGGTACAGACTGGAAGGAGATGTATCAGGTATTCAACATGGGTCACAGAATGGAAATCTATGTGCGTCCAGAAGTAGCAGAGCAAGTGATTGCCATCTCAAAGAGTTTCAATATCGATGCTCAGATTGTAGGTCATATCGAGGAGGGCCAAAAGAGCCTGACCATCAAGAGCGAATTTGGAGAATTTAATTATTAATTTTCAATTATCAATTTTCAATTAAATAAGTGGAGAACAACAGTATATTACAGAAGCTTGACGGACTGGAGGCTCGCTTTGAGGAAGTATCGACCCTGATTACTGACCCCGACGTGATAGCAGACCAGAACCGTTTTGTAAAACTCACGAAAGAGTATAAAGACCTGGGCGACATTATGGATGCCCGCAAGCGTTACATCGCCTGTCTGAACGGCATCAAGCATCTTAGCCAACGAGACTGATCCAGAGATGAAGGAGATGGCACGCGAGGAACTGGCAGCCAACGAAGAACTGCAGCCCAAGCTCGAAGAGGAAATCAAAATAGCCCTGATTCCAAAAGACCCGGAGGACGCGAAGAACGTGCAGATGGAAATCCGTGCTGGAACGGGTGGTGACGAGGCTGCCCTGTTTGCTGGCGACCTGTTTAAGATGTATAAGAGCTACTGCGAATCGAAAGGTTGGCAACTGAGCATTACCAGTGTGTCAGAGGGTGCCGTAGGTGGTTTTAAAGAAATCGACTTTGCCGTATCGGGTGCCGATGTTTATGGCACGTTGAAATACGAATCGGGCGTGCATCGCGTACAGCGTGTGCCTGCAACAGAAACGCAGGGTCGTATGCATACCTCTGCAGCTACGGTAGCCGTATTGCCTGAGGCAGATAAATTCGAGGTACATGTAAACGAGGGCGAAATTAAGTGGGATACCTTTAGAAGTTCGGGCGCTGGTGGTCAGAACGTAAACAAAGTAGAATCAGGTGTGCGTCTGCGCTATATGTGGAAAAACCCCAATACGGGCGAGACGGAGGAGATTTTGATCGAATGTACTGAGACGCGCGACCAGCCAAAGAATAAGGAGCGTGCACTTAGTCGCCTCTATACCTTTATATATGATAAGGAGCACCAGAAGTATATGGACGATATCGCCTCTCGCCGTAAGAGTCTCGTTTCTACGGGCGACCGAAGTGCTAAAATTCGTACCTATAATTTCCCTCAGGGGCGCGTAACTGATCACCGCATCGGTTATACCACGCACGACCTGCAGGGCTTCCTTGGTGGTGACATCCAGCCCATGATCGATGCTCTCACCGTTGCAGAAAACGCAGAACGCATGAAAGAAACAGAACTTTGATACATTAAAGATTAAGCATTAAAATGAGCAAGATAAAGCAATTCTGGGCTCCCATGAGAGAGGAGTACAATAAAGAGCATTTCATCTTGAACATCATGGGAGCATTGGGAATTATCCCTAGCGGATGGATAGGCAGAGAGCTGGATAATCTCTGGATAAGTTGGGGGGCCTTCCTCCTTTGGTGGGTGCTTGTTGTGCTTATTTACCTGACATATCGTTATCTAAAAAAATAATAAATATGACACGCAAAGAACTAATCAATCAGATTCGCGAGAAGCAGAGTTTTCTCTGCGTGGGTCTCGATACAGATATCAACAAGATTCCTCAGTGTATCATCGACGAGGCCAAAGCAAAGGATGGCGACGAGTATATCTTCAGAGCCCTCTGCGAGTTTAATGCCCTCATCATCGATGCTACTGCCCCCTACTGTGTGGCTTACAAGCCAAACTTGGCATTCTACGAGGCATACGGTGTGGATGGTATCATGGCTTTCGAGGCAACTATCGACTATCTGAAAGAGGAATATCCCAACCACTTTATCATCGCTGATGCCAAACGTGGCGACATCGGCAACACATCGAAGATGTATGCCAAGACCTTCTTCGAGGAGTATAATGTCGATGCACTCACCGTAGCACCTTACATGGGTGAAGATTCTGTAACCCCTTTCTTGGGCTATGACGGTAAGTGGGTGATTCTGTTGGCTTTGACATCGAATAAGGGCTCGCACGATTTCCAACTGACAGAAGATGCTCAAGGCGAGCGTCTCTTCGAAAAAGTACTGAAGAAGAGTCTGGATTGGGGAAATCAAGACAACATGATGTATGTGGTTGGTGCTACACAGGGAGAGATGTTCAAGGATATCCGTAAGCTTGTGCCTGATCATTTCCTGCTGGTACCCGGTGTAGGTGCTCAGGGCGGCAGTCTGGAGGAAGTTTGCAAATACGGCATGAACAAGGATTGCGGTTTGCTGGTTAACTCGTCGCGTGGCATTATCTATGCATCAAATGGAACTGATTTCGAGAAAGCTGCCGCTACTGCTGCAGAAGAATTACAGAAAAAAATGGCGTTAGAATTAGCAAAAGTAGGTTTTATTTAATTACATAAGGACACACATGGATTTAGCAGTAATTAGAGCATTACAAGCTTGTCCGCTCTTTACAGGGCTTACAAAAAAGGAAATTGAAACCATCATGAAAGGGGTGGAATACAGTCTTGTAAAATACGAGAAAAAAGAGGTGTATACTAAGGAAGGACAACTCGTAGAAAACGTGGATATCGTCGTTACTGGCGGTATGTCGGGCAGAACACAGTCTTCATCAGGTAAATGTGTAAAGATAACATGGAATACCATCGGAAAACTGATGACACCTGCTTCTATTTTCTCTGGCAAGAATGTGCCTGTGACGATTGAGACAGATCGCCAGACCATATTATTGCGCATGAAACCAGAGACCCTGCAAAAACTTTTTGCCATCGACCAAAGAATACAGATGAATTTCATCAGACTCATCTCGATTGAAGCTGTAGAAATGGCTATCAGAGTAAAGAAACTGACGCTGTATACAGTGAGAGAAAAGTTGGCCAGCTATCTGCTTGATATCGCAAAGCGCACAAACAAAGATCAGTTTATGATCGAAACATCAAGACAGGAATTGGCCAACATGTTTGCTATACAGAAGTTTTCACTACAGCGCGTGCTGAGTGAATTCCAAAAAGAAGGGATCATTCGTACAAATCGAAAGTGGTTTACGATCTTAGACCGCGAAAAACTCAAGGCTTACGCTGGAGAATAGCATCGCTCCACTTTTGCATTCTATCGTATTCTTCCTTTGTGATACGAAGGAATGAACCATGTTGGGGACGGGCAACGCCCTCAATATTTCTGGGCGAATGGAAATTGCGCATGTTTTCATCGGCCAAGCACAAGCGATAATTCTTGGGGTTAGAGGAATATTCAATATAACCAATCACCCATGTGTTTTGGCCCACAAGTTGGAAAGCACTAACACCCTCGCAGTTCTTGTTTCCCTCAAAGTCGACATAATCATCCTCTACAGGTTCGCCCCAAGGACCTTGAAGTGTAGGCGCAGTAGCCGTAAACAAGCCAGGCTTTCCACCCTCCTTCTTAATCATCATGTGCCACAAGCCATCGGCAGCTACCCAGTTGATATCAGCATCAATAGTGGCATATCCCCAATCAAAGAGCAAACGGGGCTGTGTAAGTTTGGTAAAACTCTCGTCGGCATGAGAGTAATACATACGATCGTAAGCTTCCTCTGCACGATTCCACATGGAATAATAAATCATATAGCCGCCTTTATGACCATCGTCCCAAATAAAATCTTCATCCCAAACAATCTGTGGCGCCCAAACACGATTGATGGTGCTCCAATCTTTATAAACACTCTCTGCATCGGGATTAGCAAAGATACCCCTACCCTTGCGATAGTCGAGGGTAACAGATTGCCAATGAATCAGATCGTCGCTCGTCAGCAGGTCGATACCATAATTATCCCAAGTTTCTTGTTTGCCTAAACGTTTAGTGGCCTCGATATTCATATCTGTGCAAACCATCAGATAGCCTGAACCATCATGCTTGCGACAGATATAAGCATCGCGAGTGGCGCCTTCAATACGAGCCATCTCAGCATCGCTGAAAATAGAATCACCATCAAGCAAATCATGATAATGGAAACCATCTCGACTAAGTGCGAAAGCAGTCCATGCACGACCACGATCGTTCATGTGACAATACAGGTAACCATAGTCGCCCTTCTGAAGATTTCCTTTCTGAACAGGCTGTGCCATCATTGTTGAAGGAATGGCCATCAGCGCCAATAAAATCATTTTAGTAATACTCATTTTCATTGTTTTATAGTTTTGATGCTGCAAAAATACGAAAAAGAATTGAATTACAACCTCCTAGGTCTCAGAAATTTTGTAACTTTGCAGCCAAATACATAAGTTACAGCATAAATGAACGACGTAAAGATTATCAATGACCCCGTTTTTGGGTTTATCAAAATACCAAGAGGTCTGCTTTATAACATTGTTGAGCATCCACTTTTTCAACGCCTGAACCGTATTAATCAGTTAGGTTTGGCCTCGGTAGTCTACCCAGGGGCCAGGCATACACGATTTCAGCACTCGCTAGGCGCTTTCCATCTGATGAGCGAGGCCATCATCAATCTGCAGCAAAAGGGCATCTTTATCTTTGAAAGTGAAGCAGAAGCAGTACAAGCCGCCATCCTGATGCACGACATCGGGCACGGCCCTTTCTCGCACGTATTAGAGGATACACTGATTCATGGTATCTCGCACGAAGACATCTCACTGCTGATGATGGAAGAAATCAATCGCAGTTTGAATGGACAATTAAATCTGGCAATATCTATCTTTAAAGGTGAATATCCTAAGAATTTTCTACATCAGTTGATATCGAGCCAGTTAGATATGGATCGTCTGGACTATCTGAGGCGAGATTCTTTCTACACCGGTGTGACAGAAGGCAATATCGGCAGTGCACGTATCATCAAGATGCTCAACGTGATAGACGATTCGCTTGTAGTGGAACAGAAAGGTATTTACTCGCTCGAAAACTACCTGACGACACGAAGGCTGATGTATTGGCAAGTGTATCTGCATCGTACATGCGTGGCCTATGAGAAAGTGCTTGTAAACATGTTGAATCGTGCAAAAGCGCTCGTTAAGCAAGGACATGATGTCTTCGCCTCTCCTGCCCTACACTATTTCTTGGAGAACGAAGTGGATGCAGACTGGTTTAACACTCACCCAGAGACCCTCAAACATTATGAGAACCTGGATGATTCTGACATCTGGAGTGCTATGAAAGCATGGAAATATGACAACGACAAGATACTATCGACCCTGGCCACAGATATGTTGGACAGGAAGATCTTCAAAGTTGAAGTACATGAAGAGCCGATACCACAAGAACGCATAGACGAATTACAGCAAACCATAGCCGAAAAGATGGCTATTCCACTAGAAGATGCCCACTACATGATGAGCCTGAATACGATACAAAAAGACATGTATAACGTGGAAGATGATAACATCGCAATACTTTACAAAAACGGCGAGATTCGCGACATTTCCGAGGCTAGTGAATTGCTAAATGTTCAGTTACTTTCTAAAAAAATAAGAAAATATTATCTTTGTTATCAAAGATTCAAGTAATTTTTAGTATCTTTGCACGCATAAAATAATATTGAACCGAGAAATATGGAATTTACAGCAAAACAGATTGCAGAACTCATACAAGGAAGAGTAGAAGGTAACGAAAATGCAACCGTAAATACGTTTGCCAAAATCGAAGAAGGTGTGCCTGGTGCAATTTCCTTCCTTTCCAATCCGAAATATACGCATTATATCTACGAAACAAAGTCGAGCGTAGTGCTCATCAACGAAGATGTTGAATTAGAGAAGCCCGTAGCTGCTACACTTATCCGTGTAAAAAACGCCTATGAGTGTGTAGCGAAACTACTACAGTTTTACGAGTCAATGAAGCCTGCAAAGACGGGTATCGATCCATTGGCATCGATATCCCCTAAAGCCACTATCGGCAAGGATGTGTATATTGGGGCATTCGCCGTGATTGGGGATGGTGCCGTGATTGGGGATGGTACACAAATCCACCCACACGTAGTAGTTGGTGATGGTGTGACAATTGGCGCCAAATGTTTGTTCTATCCCCACGTTACTGTCTATCAGGGATGCAAAATCGGAAATAATGTTACAATCCATGCAGGTAGCGTGATTGGTGCCGACGGATTTGGATTTGCTCCTAATACGGGTGGTTACGACAAGATTCCTCAAATTGGTATCGTAGTTATCGAGGACGATGTGGAAATCGGTGCCAATACTTGTGTCGATCGTTCTACAATGGGACAGACCGTGATTCACAAGGGTGTAAAACTCGACAACCTGATTCAAGTAGCCCATAACTGTGAGATTGGTGAGAATACCGTCATGTCGGCTCAAGCTGGTATGGCTGGTTCTACAAAAATCGGAGCATGGTGTATGGTTGGCGGACAAGCCGGTTTCTCTGGTCATATCCACGTGAAGGACAAGACCTTCGTAGGTGCACAGTGTGGTGTGATTGGTGATACAAAAGGCGATGGCGAACAGTTAATCGGATCGCCTGCCGTAAATCCCAAGATGTACTTCAAAGCCAGAGCGCTCGATGCAAAGTTACCTGATATGTATCGTCAAATTGCACAGTTACAGCGTGAGCTGGATGCCCTGAAGGCTAAAATCGAGAAAGAATAGTATAATTGTCAAATTAGGATATATCAAGATGAAGCAGAAAACATTAAAAGGCAGTTTCTCGCTTTTTGGAAAAGGACTGCATACAGGATTGAACCTGACAGTAACGTTTAATCCTGCCCCTGAAAATTCAGGTTATAAGATTCAACGTATCGACCTGGAGGGTCAGCCAATTATTGATGCTATAGCAGAAAACGTAGTTGACACGCAGCGTGGTACTGTTCTTGGTAAAGGCGAAGCTCGCGTATCAACCGTTGAACATGGACTCTCTGCCCTTTATGCTTTAGGCATCGACAACTGTATGATTCAGGTAAACGGTCCTGAGTTCCCCATCCTTGACGGTTCAGCCATCCACTATGTAAACAAGATCCGCGAGGTAGGTGTTGAGGAGCAGAATGCGCCAAAAGACTACTACATTATCCGCAAAAAGATAGAGGTAAAAGACGAGCAATCTGGTTCGTGTATCACAATTCTGCCCGACGAGGATTTCTCAATTACAGCGATGTGTAGTTTTGAGTCGAAATTCATCAGTTCGCAATTTGCCACCCTTGACCATCCTGATAAATATGCAGAGGAAATTGCCAGTGCCCGTACGTTTGTCTTTGTTCGGGATATCGAGCCTTTGTTGCAGGCTAATCTCATAAAGGGAGGCGATCTGGATAATGCCATCGTGATTTATGAGCGTCAGACCACTCAGGAGCGTTTGGATATGTTGGCAGACATGCTGCATGTAGAGCACCGCAATGCCACAGATTTAGGCTATATTCAACACAAGCCGCTGCAGTGGGATAACGAGTGTACTCGACATAAACTACTGGATATCATCGGTGATATGGCCCTGATCGGTAAACCTATCAAAGGTCGCATCGTAGCTACACGTCCAGGACATACCATCAACAATAAGTTTGCACGTCAGATGCGCAAGGAGATTCGTAAGCACGAGATTCAGGCACCCATCTACGATCCAAACGAAGAGCCGATCATGGATGTCAATCGTATTCGCGAACTACTGCCACACCGCTATCCTATGCAGTTGGTTGACAAGGTGGTAGCTCTTGGTGCTAACACCATTGTTGGTATTAAGAATGTTACTTCGAATGAACCCTTCTTCCAAGGCCACTTCCCACAAGAACCAGTGATGCCAGGCGTGCTGCAGATTGAAGCGATGGCACAGTGTGGTGGACTCTTGGTTCTTAACACCTTAGAGAATCCAGCAGAATGGTCGACTTACTTCATGAAAATCGATGGTGTAAAATTCCGTCAGAAGGTGGTTCCAGGAGATACCCTTATCTTCAAAGTTGAGTTGTTGGCACCTGTACGTCACGGTATATCGTCAATGAAGGGCTATATCTTTGTAGGCGACCATGTTGTAGCAGAGGCAACATTCACGGCCCAAATCGTAAAGAACAAATAAGAATTATGGCAAATCAGATACATCCAATGGCAATCGTCGATCCAGAAGCAAAACTGGGCGACAACAATATTATCGGTCCTTTCTGCGTGATTGACAAGAATGTGATCATAGGTGATAACAACAACTTCATGAATAGTGTGACCGTTCATTTTGGTGCACGTATTGGCAATGGCAATGAATTCTTCCCTGGTGCAAGTATTTCTACAAAACCTCAGGATTTGAAATTTCAAGGCGAGGAAACAACTTGCCAGATTGGCGACAATAATTCTATTCGCGAGAATGTAACCATCAGTCGTGGTACCGCTTCCAAAGGCACTACGATTATTGGCAATAACAATTTGCTGATGGAAAACATGCACGTGGCTCACGATTGTGTGATTGGTAACGGTTGCATTATAGGTAATTCTACCAAGTTCGCTGGTGAGGTAATAGTCGACGACTTTGCTATTATCTCCGCAACTTGTCTTTTCCACCAGTTCTGTCATGTAGGCAGTTACATCATGTTCCAAGGTGGAACTCGTACCAGTCAGGATATTCCACCTTACGTAATGGCAGGTAAAGAGCCTGTGCGCTTTGCTGGTGTTAATCTTGTAGGTTTGCGTCGTAGAGGATTCCCTCGCGAAACCATAGAAGCTATCCATGAAGCATACCGTATCATTTACTCTCAAGGTGTGCTGAAAGATGGCGTAGCAATGGCTCGCGAACAATTCCCAGATTCAAAGGAAGTAGAATACATCTGCTCTTTCATCGAAAATTCAAAACGTGGCGTCATCCGCTAAAACTCTCATTGTAATCACTGGGCCTACGGCAGTTGGAAAAACTGCCCTTTGCCTTGATATTGCCAAGCGTTTTGACATACCTATTATTAGTGCCGATTCCCGACAAATCTACAAGGAACTAAAAATCGGTACAGCACAGCCCACAGCAGAAGAACTTAATACCGTAAAGCACTACTTCGTGGGCACATTGGGATTAGATGAGTACTACAGTGCATCGTTATACGAACAGCAGGTGCTCAATCTTCTAAATGAACAGTTCCAGCAGAAAGACTATGCCTTGATGGCTGGTGGAAGCATGATGTATATCGATGCCGTTTGCAATGGTATTGATGATATTCCCACCGTTGACGATGACACACGAATACTGCTAAAAAAACGACTTGCAGAGGAGGGACTCGAAGCTCTCTGCGAAGAACTACGTCAGCGAGATCCTGAATACTATGAGATAGTAGACTTACAGAATCCACGTCGAGTGGTGCATGCGCTGGAAATCTGTACAATGACAGGTAAGACATATACCTCATTCCGCAAAAGAGAAAAGAAAAAACGCCCCTTCCAAATCATAAAGATAGGATTAAATCGTCCACGAGAAGAGCTATACACTCGCATCAACAAACGTGTAGACGCGATGATGCAAGCAGGACTGCTGGAAGAGGCGACGAAGCTGTACCCGAAGCGCGAACTCAATGCCTTAAACACGGTAGGATACAAAGAACTTTTTGCCTACATTGATAGGTATTGGTCTCTGGAAGAAGCTGTAGAGCGTATTAAGGGGAATACACGGAGATACGCCCGCAAACAGCTTACTTGGTTTAAAAAGGACGAAGACATCCGTTGGTTCCATCCTGAACAGAAAAAGAAAATCATCAAATACATAGAGCTTTCTCAGGACTATGAGTAACAATTTAAGCAATCAGTTTTCAGTATTGCCTTATATAATTAATAAGGTGAAAAGTATATGGTCTTGGTATAAGAGTCTTTATAAAGGTCGCCCTTGGTATATCAAGACCTTAGTAAGTATTGCATCGCTCGTTGTGGCATTCTTTCTTTATCTGGGTGCTGTTGACGTAAACTTCCTATGGCTATTTGGTAAGACACCATCGATGGCGACGATTAGAAATAAGCGCCCAGCGGAAGCTTCTATGATTTATAGTGCAGATGGCAAACTGATTGGTAAATTTTTCAGTGAAAATCGCACGCCAGTAACATACGAAGAGGTGAACCCCGTATTCTGGCAGGCTTTGATTGACACAGAGGATGAACGTTTCTATCATCATCATGGTATCGACTATACAGCATTCTTGGCTGTGGCTAAGGAATACATCCTGCATCGCGATGCACGAGGTGCTTCAACAATTACACAACAGTTGGCCAAAAACCTCTTTCGCACACGCTCGGAATACTCTACAGGCTTATTGGGAAATATCCCAGGTGTGAAGATGTTGGTAATGAAAAGCAAAGAATGGATTACGGCTTACAAGCTGGAGTTCTTTTTCACCAAAAACGAAATTCTGACGCAATATGCCAATACTGTAGATTTTGGATCTAATGCATTTGGTATCAAGACGGCATGTAAAACTTACTTTGGGTGTGCGCCTAAGGACTTGACCCCTGAGAATGCAGCTATTCTTGTAGGTATGTTAAAGGCAACAACTTATTATAACCCTCTTATCAACCCTGAGAACTCGCTTAAGCGTCGCAATATTGTACTCGACTTGATGCGCCAGCATGGCGACTTGACTCAAGAAGCATGCGACACACTGAAACAAAAAGAGATAAAACTCAATTACAGTGTGGAAAGTGCCTATGATGGTGATGCCAATTACTTCAGAGAGGCTGTAGCCGACTATCTGAAAGGCTGGTGCGAGAACTACTTCGATAATCGTAATGCGCTCTATACAGAGGGATTGAAAATCTATACCACCATCGACACACGTATGCAGAAATATGCCGAAGAGGCAGCATTCAAACAGATGAAGGAGGTACAGAAAACTTTCAATAGCCACTGGGGCAACACGAATCCGTGGCAGGATGAGCGCCACATTGAAATCAAGAACTTTATCGAGGATATCGCTAAGCGACAGCCTGTATACAAATATCTCTCTAAGAAATTCGATGGCAACGAGGATTCTATCAATTATTACTTGAATCTGCCTCATAAAGTAAAGGTGTTCGATTACGAGCAAGGACGTATTGAGAAAGAACTCTCTACGATGGACTCTATCCGCTATATGGTGCGCTTTATGCATTGCGGCTTTGTAGCAATGGAGCCACAGACGGGTCATGTAAAAGCATGGGTAGGTGATATCGACTTCCATTCCTGGAAATATGATAAGGTTACAGCAATGCGTCAGCCTGGATCTACATTTAAGCTTTTCGTTTATACAGAGGCTATGAATCAAGGTATTACACCTTGTGACACTCGCAAGGATGAGTTCTTCTCTATGAAGGTGATGGATCATGGTCAGGAAGTAACTTGGGCTCCCACCAATGCTGATGGTCATTTCTCAGGTGCAAATATCACACTGAAGCAGGCCTTTGCGATGAGTATAAACTCTGTAGCCGTTCGTCTAGGTCAGGAATGTGGCATCGATAATATCGTAAAGACAGCCCACGATATGGGTATCAAGTCGAAGCTCAACCCTACGCCTTCACTTACTTTAGGTTCTAGCGACGTCAACCTGCTGGAGATGGTAAATGCCTACTGTACACCAGTAAACGATGGAGGGCATATTGACCCTGTGCTAGTAGCAAAAATCGAAGATCGTGATGGGAATGTCATTTACGAGGCTCCAACAGAAGCTAAGCAGGCTATCCCAGCCCGCTCTGCGTTCCTTGTACAGCAGTTGTTAAAGGGTGGTATGAGTGGAACTAGTTCAAGACTGATGGGATTTGTAGGCTATGACAAAGCAGCTGATACCGACTTTGGTGGCAAAACAGGAACTTCAAATAATCATTCTGATGCCTGGTTCATAGGAACAACGCCAAGACTCGTTGTAGGTGCCTGGGTTGGTGGTGAGTATCGCAGTATCCACTTCCGTACAGGAATGCTTGGACAAGGAAACCGTACCGCATTGCCTATCTGTGGTTACTTCCTTGCTTCAGTACTCAACGATCCTATTTTCAAAAAATACCGTACGAAGTTTAGTGTTCAACGCAATGTAGACCTTACCAGCGATATGTATGATTGTGGTGGATACTTTAAAGCACCTGCAGATTCCGACTCTATCAGCGTCGACTCTCTAGAACTTGATACAGATAATACAAATATCTTACTCGATGATTTTGGAAATCCGCTTCAGCGCCCTCATAAGGATCCAGAACCCGATGATGCGAACACGACTCCAGTTCCTCAACATAATGGCGAGGCAACGGAAGAAAGGAAATAATTCCCGTTTTTATCGACAAATTCAATCGATTGCATCGATAAATGTGTTAACGTTTTATAATTTTCGCTTTTGTGTGGGTACACAGTGAAAATTTCTAAAAATAAATAGGAAATTATTTGCAGGTTTGGAAAAAAAGCCTTACCTTTGCAGACGTTATCCTGAAAACAATCTTTTTACCTTAGGAAACTAATACCTATTGAAGATGTAGAGCGATTGCTTGCGAAAGCCATCGCTTTATTTTTGCTCTTTTGTGAAGAAACTGTTAAACTTTCATAAATCTAATCTTAATGTTTAATGTTCAATGTTCAATGTTCAATAAAAATTAGTACCTTTGCACCCCGTTAGAGTCCGTTGGGGCAGAGTTAAGTGTGTACGAACGTATGCCGCCTCGCGGAAAAACCCCTAAATACAATAAAAATAAAAATGTACGCAATTGTAGAAATTCAGGGTCAGCAGTTCAAGGCTGAGGAGGGCAAAAAGCTCTTCGTGCACCACATCAAGGATGTTGAGGCAGGCAAGACTGTTGAATTTGACAAGGTACTGCTCGTAGATGCTGACGGTGCAGTGAAGGTAGGTGCTCCCACCGTAGATGGAGCAAAAGTAGTGTGTGAAGTAGTGAACCCACTCGTAAAGGGTGACAAGGTCATCGTTTTCAAGATGAAGCGTCGTAAGGACTATCGCGTTCGCAACGGTCATCGTGAGCAGTTCACAGAAGTAGTAATCAAGTCGGTAATCGCTTAAAAACGTAGGAGGAACAACATTATGGCACATAAGAAAGGTGTAGGTAGTTCTAAGAACGGTCGTGAGAGCGCAGCTCAGCGACTTGGCATTAAGATCTTCGGTGGTCAGCAGTGCGTTGCTGGTAACATCATCGTTCGCCAGCGTGGTACAAAGCACAATCCTGGTAACAACGTTGCCATTGGTAAGGACGACACGCTCTACGCGCTCGTAGACGGTACCGTAAACTTCCACAAGGGCAAGTACAACAAAAGCGTTGTATCAGTAATTCCAAACGCTGAGGCCTAAGGTAATTTTTTTAAGAAACAACTTATTCCAAACAAACAACTGATTCCCGCACTCCGCAAGGAGTAGCGGGATTTCTGCATTTTTAAGGCTATTTTCTTGGCTATTTAACTGATTATTTGTACCTTTGCGCCTTAGAAAAAGAATTTAAACAAATAAATACGTATTTAATATGTTAACACTCAAACTCATTAATGAGGAAACAGAACGCGTGATTCGCGGATTGGAGAAGAAACACTTTGCTGGTGCCAAAGAGGCTATCGACCAGGTTCTGGCCGTTGACAAACGTCGTCGTGAGGCACAGCAGGAACTCGACAAGTGCCTGAACGAGCAGAAGCAGCTCTCAGGACAGATAGGCCGACTGATGAAGGAAGGCAAGAAGGACGAGGCCGAGCAGGTAAAGGCTCAGGTGGCTCAGTCAAAGGAGATGGACGAGACCATGGCAAAGGCTCAGGAAGAGATGACCACCTTGCTCTGTCAGATTCCAAATATCCCCTATGACGAAGTGCCCGAAGGCCGCACCGCTGAGGATAACCACGTGGTGAAGAGCAACCTGAAGGAGTGTACCGCCAACGATACCGTAGGCAATTGGGATGTGAATCCATCACTGGGCATCGCCAATCCCCTGCCCCACTGGGAGCTCGCCAAGAAATACAACCTCATCGATTTCGATCTGGGCGTGAAAATCACTGGCGCAGGCTTCCCCGTTTATATCGGCAAGGGTGCCCGTTTGCAGCGTGCCCTCATTAACTTCTTCCTCGACGAGGCTCGTAAGAGTGGCTACACCGAGATTATGCCTCCTACAGTAGTCAACGCAGCCTCTGGTTATGGTACAGGTCAGCTGCCTGATAAGGAGGGACAGATGTACCACTGCGAGGTTGATGATTTCTATCTCATCCCAACAGCCGAGGTACCCGTCACAAATATCTATCGCGACGTGATTCTCGACGAGAAAGATCTGCCCATCAAGAATTGTGCTTACACAGAGTGCTTCCGTCGCGAGGCTGGTAGTTATGGTAAGGACGTTCGTGGACTGAACCGTCTGCATGAGTTTTCAAAGATTGAGATTGTCCGCATCGACAAGCCTGAGCACTCCAAGGAGAGCCACAAGGAGATGCTGGAGCACGTAGAGGGTCTGCTCAAGAAGCTGGAACTGCCCTATCGCATTCTGCTGCTCTGTGGTGGCGATCAGTCGTTCACTTCATCTATCTGTTACGACTTCGAGGTATACTCAGAGGCTCAGGGTCGCTGGCTCGAGGTATCAAGCGTATCTAACTTCGACACCTATCAGGCCAACCGCTTGAAGTGCCGTTATCGTAATGCAGAGACCAAGAAAACCGAGCTCTGCCACACACTAAATGGCTCGGCTTTGGCTCTGCCTAGAATCGTGGCTGCCCTGCTGGAGAACAACCAAACAGAGAACGGCATCAAGATTCCTGCAGCACTCGTACCCTACATGGGTTGCGATATTATTGATTAATTAACAACACAACAAATACTTATGAACAAAATCGTTAGGAAAGAGCAGTTCTCTGAGAAGGTTTTCCTTTTTGAGATTGAAGCTCCACTGATTGCAAAGAGCCGCAAGGCAGGCAACTTTGTAATCGTACGCGTAGGCAAGAAAGGTGAGCGCATGCCACTGACCATCGCTGCCGCAGACATCGACAAGGGTACCATCACACTCGTAGTACAGATGGTAGGACTCTCATCTAAGAAACTCTGTGCCCTGAATGTGGGCGACTATGTGACCGACGTAGTTGGTCCATTAGGTAACCCCACAAAGATCGAGAACTACGGAACAGTAGTCTGCGCAGGTGGTGGACTGGGTGTAGCACCTATGCTGCCCATCATCCAGGCACTCAAGGCCGCTGGCAATCGTGTACTCTCAGTAATGGCAGGTCGTTCTAAGGACCTGATTATCCTTGAAGACAAGGTACGCGAAAGTTCTGACGAAGTAATCATCATGACCGATGACGGCAGCTACGGCGAGAAAGGCGTAGTAACCGTTGGTATAGAGAAATTCATTGAGCAGGAGCCACACGTGGACAAGGTATTTGCCATTGGCCCTCCAATTATGATGAAGTTCTCAAACCTTACTGCTCAGAAGCACAACATCCCTTGCGAAGTTAGCTTGAACACCATCATGGTCGACGGAACAGGTATGTGTGGCGCATGCCGACTCACCATCGGAGGCAAGACCAAGTTCGTTTGTATCGACGGTCCTGAATTCGACGGTGCACTGGTTGATTGGGACGAGATGTTTAAGCGTATGGGCACCTTTAAGCGCGAGGAGCAGGAAGAACTGGCCCACTACGAGGAGCATCTCGACAGCCTTAACACTGAGAATCAAGCTGAAAGCAAAACTACCGATGTAGTGATGGATGCCGACCCAACCAACGACACCATTGAAGTGCTCACAGATCGCAACGCACCTTGGCGTAAGGAGCTGCAGCAGAGCATGAAACCCAAGGAGCGCACACAGATTGAGCGCGTGGTAATGCCTGAGCTCGACCCCGTATATCGTGCAACAACCCGTACTGAGGAAGTAAACATCGGTCTGACCAAGGAGATGGCGATGACAGAGGCCAAGCGTTGTCTGGACTGCGCCAAGCCTTCTTGTGTAGAGGGATGCCCTGTAAACATCAATATCCCATCGTTCATCAAGAATATCGAGCGTGGTCAGTTCCTGGCTGCTGCCAAGGTGCTGAAGAACACTTCTGCCCTACCCGCAGTCTGCGGTCGTGTATGTCCGCAGGAGAAGCAGTGTGAGAGCAAGTGTATCCACCTGAAGATGAATGAGCCTGCCGTAGCTATCGGTTATCTGGAGCGTTTCGCAGCAGACTTCGAACGCGAGAGTGGAAACATTTCTCTGCCTGAGATTGCACCAGCCAACGGTATGAAGATTGCCGTTGTAGGTTCAGGTCCTGCCGGACTGAGCTTTGCTGGCGATATGGTGAAGAGAGGTTATGATGTATACGTATTTGAGGCATTGCACGAAATTGGTGGTGTGCTGAAGTATGGTATCCCCGAGTTCCGTCTGCCTAATAAGATTGTCGACGTAGAAATCGATAACCTCGCCAAGATGGGTGTTCACTTCCAGACTGACGTCATCGTAGGTAAGACCATCAGCGTAGAACAGCTTGAGAAGCAAGGTTTCAAGGGCATCTTCGTTGGTTCTGGTGCTGGTCTGCCTAACTTCATGAATATCCCTGGCGAGAATAGCATCAACATCATGTCAAGTAACGAGTATCTTACTCGTGTAAACCTGATGGATGCTGCTAACCCAACTACAGATACCCCATTGAATCCTGCTAAGAGCGTGCTCGTAGTGGGTGGTGGTAACACAGCTATGGACTCTTGTCGTACAGCCAAGCGTCTGGGTGCTGATGTAACATTGGTTTATCGCCGCTCTGAGGTTGAGATGCCAGCTCGTCTCGAGGAGGTTAAGCATGCCAAGGAAGAGGGCATCAAGTTCCTCACCCTGCACAATCCTATCGAGTACATCGCTGACGAGACCGGTGCCGTAAAGCAGGCTGTTCTGCAGGTTATGGAGCTTGGCGAGCCCGATGCATCAGGTCGTCGTAGTCCTGTACCCGTTGAGGGCAAGACCGTTACGCTTGATGTCGATCAGGTGATTGTGGCTGTAGGTGTATCGCCTAACCCACTCGTACCGAAGTCTATCCAGGGCTTGGAGCTGGGCCGCAAGAACACCATCGCTGTGAGCGAGGAAATGCAGTCTTCACGTGCTGAGATCTTCGCTGGTGGTGACATCGTGCGTGGTGGTGCTACAGTCATCCTCGCTATGGGTGATGGCCGTCGTGCTGCATTGAATATGGATAAGCATCTGAGGGGATAATTGAAGATTGAAAATTGAAAGTTCAGAGTGATATGGAGAGCCGTCGCCTGGAGAAAAGGCTGAACGAGCGTTTTGTCAAGGCGATGGCTACTTATCATCTGATAGAAGATGATGACCACATTCTCGTGGGTCTGTCGGGTGGCAAGGACTCGCTCCTATTGCTCGAATTGCTGGCCAAGCGCTCGCTCATCCAGCATCCACGATTCAAGGTAGAGGCGCTGCATGTCAGAATGGAGAACATCCACTACGAGACTGATACCAGCTATCTGCAGCAGTTCTGCGACAATCTGGGCATAAAACTCCACGTATTGACAACAAGCTTCGAAACTATTGAAAATGGAAAATTGAAAAATGAAAAATCTTCAATAAAAAGAAGGCAAAAGCAGCCCTGCTTTCTCTGCTCCTGGAACCGTCGCAAGCAGATGTTCAATCTGGCTCAAGAACTCGGTTGCAACAAGATTGCACTCGGTCATCACCAAGATGACTTAATCTACACGGCACTGATGAATCTGACCTTCCAAGGGCGATTCGACACAATGCCAGCGCGCCTCAAAATGCGAAAGATGCCACTCGAGATTATTCGACCGCTATGCATGATTCCTGAAGCTGACATCAAAGCCTATGCCGAGCTCAGGGACTATCAGAAACAAAAGAAGCTCTGTCCCTACGAAACAAACTCGTATCGCACAGATATCAAACAGCTTTACGACAGGATGGAGCAGTTAAACCCTGAGGCTCGCTACAGTATTTGGAGGGCCATCAGCTCAGACAATAAACTGATTGAAAAATAAGACATGAAGATAAAAACAATTGCCATACTCTGTTTAGCCTTTCTCCTGCCACTCTCACTCAGTGCGCAGAAGAAAAAGAAACGTGTAGTTAAGAAACCTGTGGTTGTAGAGCCGCAAGAGGATCCACGCATTGCTAATATGCGAGAGATGACCCAGCAGATTATCTTTATCGATAGTATTGTAGCTGATAAGGATAATTACCTTAATTACATTGTGCTCTCAGGCGAAACAGGTAGCATTATCAGTGGCGACGTATTCTCCGGCCGTAAAGACAGCATCACAGCCTTCATGAACGAGATGGGCAATAAGCTCTATTATTCAAAACCCGACAAGAATATGCGCCAACAGTTAATAACAAGCGACCTGCTTGGCGGTAAATGGAGCAAAGACGAGCACGTGAAAGGCATCAGTCAGGGTATCTCTGAAGCAGCCTACCCTTTCATGCTCAACGACGGAATAACACTTTACTTTGCCGGTAAGGGCGAAGAAAGCATTGGTGGCTATGATATTTTCATGACTCGCTACGACTCACAAAGTAGTAGTTTTTTCAAGCCAGAAAACATAGGCATGCCTTTTAATTCAGAAGCCAACGATTACTTGTATGCCATAGATGAGCCTAACCAAATAGGCTATTTCGTGAGCGACCGCCGACAACCCGAAGGTAAAGTGTGTATCTATGTCTTTATCCCCTCTAACGCTCGCAAAACATACGATGCTGCTTCATATACAGAACAGCAGATACGTAACTTTGCTAACATCAACAGCATTTGCGACACCTGGGGCGATGGTTACGAACGCGACGAAGCCATGAGGCGATGGAAGAATATTGAGGTATCGATGAAGAATGAAAGCGATTCTTTAAAAGAAGTAACTGTTAGTTCAGATAAAGTAATCGTTATAAACGATATGCTCACCTATACAAAAGCAGAGGATTTCCGTTCTAAAGGTGCAGAGAAAGTCTACAAGCAGCTGGTTGATGCACGCAAGCAACAGAGAATGCTGAGTAAAGAGCTTGATCTTGCGCGTGATGACTATCACAAAGCCAAAGCATCCGACAGAAAAGGACTGAGTAGGGAGATTCTCCAAGGCGAGAAACAATTGGCAGAAATCAACCGCAAAGTAAAGAGTCTTGAAAAAGAGGCCCGTAATACAGAAATAATGGTTATCAGATAAAAAAATAAATCTATGAGTAAAAAACATTTTCCAGAATCCGAACTGATTATCAATGCCGATGGTTCATGTTTCCATCTGCATCTAAAGCCAGAACAGCTGGCCGATAAGATTATCCTCGTTGGTGATCCTGCCCGTGTAGACACTGTTGCTGCCCACTTCGACTCGAAGGAGTGCGAGGTCAGCAGCCGTGAGTTCCACACCATTACTGGTATGTATAAAGGTAAGCGCATCACCTGTCAGAGTCACGGCATCGGTTGCGACAATATCGATATCGTAGCTAATGAGCTCGACACGCTGGCCAACATCGATTATAGCACTCGTGAGGAAAAAGATGAGCATCGCACACTCACGATGGTACGCATCGGCACATGTGGCGGCCTGCAGCCCTTCACGCCTACTGGCTGTTTCATTGCCTCAGTCAAGAGCATCGGCTTCGACGGCCTGCTCAACTACTATGCCGGACGAAACGTTGTCTGCGACGTCGAGATGGAGAAGGCCTTCAAGGAGCACATGCAGTGGGATCCCATCAAGGGTTCACCCTACGTAGCTGTTGCCGATGCCGACCTCATCAACCAGATTGCTGCCGACGACATGGTCAAGGGCTATACCGTAGCCTGCGGTGGCTTCTATGGTCCTCAGGGACGCCAGCTTCGTGCCGACATTGCCGACCCAGACCAGAACAAGAAGATTGAGAGCTTCGAGTACGAGGGCATGAAGATCTGCAACTTCGAGATGGAGTCGTCTGCGCTCGCTGGTATGGCCTCTCTGCTGGGCCATCGCGCTATGACCTGCTGTATGGTTATCGCTAACCGCTATGCCCAGAAGATGAACACAGAGTACAAGAACTCTATCGACACCCTGATCGAGAAGGTTCTCGAAAGAATATGATCGTCGCCATCTGGGCAAAGAAATGACAATTTGTGCACTCGCAACGGCTCCTGGCGGAGCAATCGGAATTATTAGAGTCTCAGGCCCCCAAACGCTTGAGATTCTTTCTCGCGTATTTACCAAAGACCTTTCAGAAGCCCAGCCCAACACCATCCACTACGGCCATATCAAATCTGCAACAGAGCTCATCGACGAAGTGCTGGTTTCCATCTTCCGGGCTCCCCATTCTTACACAGGCGAAGACAGCGCAGAAATCTCCTGTCACGGCTCCCGATATATATTAAATAAGGTACTAGCCCTGCTGATAGCAAACGGTTGCCGTCAGGCAGGCCCCGGAGAGTTTACCCAGCGAGCTTATCTGAATGGCAAGATGGATCTCTCACAAGCTGAAGCCGTAGCCGACCTGATTGCCTCAACTAATCAGGCTACCCACCAGATAGCCATGAGTCAGCTACGTGGCCACTTCTCTTCAAAACTAGCCCAGCTTCGCGAACAGCTTCTAAAACTCACTTCATTACTCGAACTCGAACTCGATTTCTCTGACCACGAAGACCTTGAGTTTGCCGACCGCAGTGAGTTCATGACACTTGCGAAAGAAATAGACAACCGCGTCACCCATCTCGCCAAAAGTTTCGAAGCTGGACAGGCTCTCAAGCAAGGCATTCCCGTAGCTATTGTTGGTAAAACCAATGTGGGTAAATCTACTCTTCTCAATCGCCTGTTGAAAGATGACAGAGCCATTGTTTCCGACGTTCATGGCACTACCCGCGACACCATCGAAGATACCATCGACATCAAGGGTATCACCTTCCGTTTTATCGATACAGCTGGCATCCGTCAAACACAAGATGAGGTTGAACAAATAGGCATTACCCGTACCTATGCAGCCATTGAAAAAGCCCGTATCGTTCTTTGGTTAATCGACGCCCAGCCTACCTCAGAAGAGATTAAAGAAATACAAGAGCACTGCAATTCTAAATCGCTGATTATCATACAGAACAAGATCGATAAAACAGAAGAAGTGCAAATCTCTCACCTCTCACCTCTCACCTCTCACCTCCTAAAGATTTCTGCTAAGAAATCTATAGGCATCGAAGAGTTAGAGCAAGCCATCTACGAGGCAGCCGACATCCCTACCCTCACAGAGAACGATATCATCGTAACCAACGCCCGCCATTACGATGCTTTGGTACGTGCCCACGACAGCATACAACGTGTGATTGATGGATTGCAAATACAACTTAGCGGAGACCTCCTGAGTGAAGATCTCCGCCAAGCCTTAGATACCCTTGCCGAAATCACCGGCGGCCAAATAACCCCCAACGAAGTTTTAGGAAATATTTTTAAAAACTTCTGCGTGGGCAAGTAGGATATAACAACGTTAAAATATAACTTGAATGAAGATATTGTCGACTGTTCTATTATGAATAGTTTATAATTGTTAATATCTAACTATGTTATATCAGTTCTATTTCATATCCATCTTTAGATAAGGAGTCAAATACATTTTTGAATCGATTAAAACAATCTGACGAAATTGTAATCTTCAATGGATTACATTTATAAAATGCACAATAACCTATATATTTTATTGAATTAGGGATTTGAACTTTTTGTAGGTTTGAACATTCATAAAAAGCTTCTTGTCTAATACTTAATACATTTTCAGGAATTGTAATAGGAGATGTAAAGCGACAACGATAGAATGATTTGCTTCCTATACAAAATACACTTATAGGAATGTTCGTTGAAGAACAACCCGCTATTAGTGTATTCGTTTTACATTCTATAATTGCATTGCAGTTGCCACGCGAATCATAGTACTCATTCTGAGAATCTACTATGATTTTTTTTAGATTTATGCAATTACCAAAAATACCTTTTCCAATAACAGAAACAGTTCTTGATATGCTTACAGAATATAAAGATTTACACCAAGTAAATGCCCAATCTCCTATGCATCTAACACCATCAGGGATTATTATGTTTATTAAGGCACTACAACAAGAGAAAGCTCCTTCTTCAATTAGTGTCACACTATTTGGAATGGAAATGCTATTTAGGTTCCAACAACTATGAAAAAGTCCTCTACTAATTATACTTAATGAACTAGGAATTCTGATGCTCTTCAAACTAACACAATGATTAAAAGCTCCTATTCCGATGAAAGTAACATTATTGGATAAAGATATGAAATTCATATTCACACAATATGAAAAAGCATTATTTCCGATGCATACGACACTATTTGGAATAATGATGGATGCTAAAGATTCACATTCACTGAAAACCCCATTGCCAATAGTTGTTACACTTTCTGGGATTATAATGGAATTTAACGACTTACATTGTTTAAAAGCCATGTCACATATAACTACTGTATTATCTTTAATTTTGTAATTTGTAATATGAATGTTATCACATTTTAGCAAGCGTGCCCCATCCCTGCTATATACAACGGAATACTCGTCTTTTATTCCATCTAAGATATCTTCTACCGTAACTCTAGATAACGAATTCTCATTAAATTTTGACATATCGACTTCCATAACGAAAATATTTACTATATTAATAAATTCAATATTCTTTAGCATATCAGTTTCCTCCTTCAACCTTTGAGGATACTGTTTCACCTGTTTTCTTCATATTGAGCAACTTCCATTGTATTAACGGATAATTTTTAAGTACTCAAATTCATGGCAATTCTGATAGTTCAATCTCTCTTTCCCTCCATCCTATCTATAAATGTTTCATAAATCAGCGGATAAGCATCACTCGCATTGAATGTTATGCCTGGACGCAGAAGGGATTGCATGTCGTTGGTAAACTCAGGATCTGCCATCTTCTCTTGCATGTTATTGACAAACTGCTTGTAAGACGGGACCTTGTCAACCACAAACTCCATATATTTCTTGTAACACTGAAGGACTTTATCAACATCCACTTCCTTGCGCTGTAAAGCGATATAAAGGTCAAAGAGGT
>CAJOGK010000054.1:0-696 GCA_905234145.1 uncultured Prevotella sp.
CAAGAACTCCGGATTATACATGAAGAACGATGTCTTGCGGGCATCATGCCAAGCCAGTCGGCCAATCTCCTGACCCCAAAGAAGCACTTTCAAAACCTCCATAATTACTTCTTATGTCTTACGCGTTGTACTTTCTTATTCTTCTCATTATACAGATAGAGTGACTCCGGTTGCTCCGGCATCAGTTCATTCAGGTCGTTGATGCACCCAACGGCTTTCATGAGCAGCAGGAATGTACTCAACGAAATGTTCGTCACCGTACCGTTCTCGAAGCGATAGACTGAAAGCACAGACAAGCCAGCCATCTCTGCAACCTCCTTTTGCGTCATATTAGCCCTCAACCGGTATTCCTTGAATCGGCTTCCAAGCATTTTCACCAGTTCTGGTGCTGAGTAATCCGAAAAATCCTCCATATAGCCTTACAATTATGTATTGTTAAACCTTTAATCTAATAATAACATATCAATATTGAATGTTTATGGCTGCAAAAATAAGCATTATTTTCCAATCTTCCAAACTTTTTCGGATAAATATGCGAATCTGAGGGTATCTTTTAACAGATGCGTCATAAGACCAGTATTCGGTCAAGAAAAAAACAGGTTTAAGGTTTAGGTTTAACCATGTATATATACATGTCTTCATAACCTCAATCAAACGTACCTGAATCACACGACGGGTTTAGTTTACTCCTTATAT
>CAJOGK010000054.1:829-33784 GCA_905234145.1 uncultured Prevotella sp.
AAGACAAGATGCCCGGATGAAGTTCCATGGATTTTCACGGAGGTACATCCTTCGATGTGATCACAGGCCTTCTGAAGGTTATAAAGGTGACGGGAAACGAGAAACTGCAACCAAACAGTAGAATTTGCCGTTAACGAAACCTAAATATGTTAAAGTAAAAACGCCGTTTTCCGCTTGACACGCGGTTTTCAGACGTTGAATTTGATGTTAGATATTTTATTTGTCCCAAGGAAAGAAACGCCAAAATTAGGGTGTAACGTACTGAAAATCAGCGGTTTAAATATTTTTCTACACTATTTCTACCCTTTTAGCGTAACTGATTGATAATCAAGCACTTACATTTCATGCGTGGCAAATAATAAAATTCAAAATAGTTATTGATTTATGCAAACTTATTTGTATCTTTGCAAAGAGAAAGACAGTGACAAATACCTATTACGTAAAAATTGTGGAAGCAAAACTCCTTGTTCCTTTGCCATTTCGTAAGCTACCTGCATTTCACTGTCATCCGTATCAACAAGCCATTTTTTCTTTTGACCGAAAAAAACAGTTGCAAGGATGCAGCTCTTTGAAATAAAAGTTGTCCCTTTGTAACTGACAAAAACAATAGTATGAGACCAATAGGTATTGTCTCAGAGAATGCGGACCAATACTGCGTTTATATCTTTGGAAACAAAACTAATAAAAGATGTAATAGCTATAAAAAATGTAAATAGAATACCTGCATTTGAAAAATAACATGTATCTTTGTCATCGATATATGCATATTTTCAATTTGCAGGTATATGAGAACAAAAGGATTATTAACAGGAATGATGTTGCTGATGGCGGGGACGGTATCGGCACAGGAGAATTTGCAGAAAGAGGCGATTGCATCGCAAGCGGAAAAGACGTTTAAAACCATCAAACAGCTACCGATTACGAGCGTGAAGAACCAATGGAAAAGCGGCACTTGCTGGGATTACGCCACGCTGGGCTATTTTGAGAGCGAGATTCTGCGAAAAACAGGCAAGACATACAACCTCTGCGAGATGTTCGTAGTAAACAAAGACTATATGGACTGCGCCACGCACTATGTGCGCATGCACGGCTACAGCCAGATATCGGAAGGCGGCTCGTGCGACGATGTGCTGGAGGTGATCCGCAACTATGGCATCTGCCCCGAGGAAGCCATGCCCGCCCCTGGTTCGCTTACGGGCGACTCGCTGGCTAACTTCGATGTGTTCTTCCCCGAACTGGAGCGCAAGGTAAGCAGCATCGTAAGGAAAGATGCCAAAGAGCCCCTACCCCATTGGCAAGACAGCGTGCAGGCCGTTATCGAGCGATACGTAGGCCGTTGCCCAGAATCGTTCGAATACGAGGGCAAGACGTACACACCAAAATCGTTTGCAGAGAGTTTGGGACTCAACCTCGACGAATACGTGAGTCTGACGAGCTATACCCACCATCCTTTTAACCAGTGGTTCGTGATAGAAGCGCCCTACAAATGGCGACTGAAACCCAGCTACAACATTCCCATCGAGCAACTGATGGACGCGCTCGACAAGGCCATCGATGCTGGCTATACGGTAGCCTGGGGTGGCGACGTGACGGGAAATTTCACGCGTACAGGATTAGCCATGCTGCCCGACAGCATTCAGCCCACACAGCAAATGAGACAAGAGCAATGGGACGACTGGCGATTTACTTACGATCACGTGATGCTTATCTACGGCAAGGCCATCGATGAAAAGGGCAAGCCTTACTACATGGTAAAGAATTCATGGGGCGAGCGGGGTATGTATAAGGGATTATGGTATATGTCGCGCGACTTTATCGCACTGAATACCACATATATCTTCTTGAATTGTAACGCGCTATCGAAAGATTTGCAGAAAGCCACTGCTACTCCCTATATACCCAACTGAGCAGGGCGTTGATCCAGCGGATAGAGCAGCGGAACCAGCGATACGTGCTCTGCTCCTTGCCACCAAAGCTGAGGATGAAATCACGGAAGGAGTTGTGGCGGAACGGCAAACCTACATCCATAAAGCACATGTGACGGAAACCGCGATTGTAGGAATCTTTCATGATATCCCAAATCACTATGGTATCTGGATGGAGCAAATGATAGGTTTTACGGCGGAAGGCACAATACCACAAGTAGGCATTGCCCTGAGAATAAACCACTGCCGCACAACCAATGGCGCGCCCATGATACTTGGTAATAAACAGGCGCCCATCGTCGCCCTCTAATATTTTCTTAAAAAAAGAATCGTCGGGGATATAGCGCTTGGGCTTTAAGATATGGTGAGAGCGCAACAGCTTCGAGAAAGCCTTAAAATCGTCATCACCCGATACTTGTATCGTTTCAGCCCCTCGCGCATGGGCATCATCGATACGCTTCTGCATCTTCTCGGAGATACGTTCCTCGGGCGCATGACTATGCAAAGAATTGTGGATGCTCATCCAATTGACGGGGAAGAAGCCTTCGTGGCGCAACTGCTTATAGCCCAACATCTTCTGACCCAGATGACTCACCTCGATAAACAAAACGACATTACCCAAGGCATGCTTCAACTCACGGAGCATCAGCCCGAAGAGTTCTTCGCGCGGATAGCTGCTTTCGGCATACACACCCTCGCCCAACACGCGACAATGCATTAATAAGAAAGGTGGAATCAAGAAAGTACGCATGCGAACGATACCCAGCATGTGGCTCACTACCCTGCCCGCCTCGTCGGTAACCACCGCCATATAAGGCCTCTGCCTGGGTGACTGCTCGCAAATCTCGAACAAACGGCGACTATGGAAGAAATTGCTTTCATCCAAGGTTGGTAGTTGACCGCTTTTGCGGTAAATCGTCGTTTCGAGTCCTTTCATACTGCAAAAATACGAAATATTTCTTAATCACATCACGTTTTTAGCAGATTTTCACTATCTTTGCAAGCAAAAACAAGATTTAGCATTATGACAACATTTAAAGAACTGGCGCAGATACGCCGTAGTCACAGAAAATTTACACAAGAGGAAATCGATGCCGACGACCTGAAGTTGATTCTCCGAGCCGCCCTGATGTCGCCTACCTCAAAGAGTCAGCGCGCCTGGCATTTCGTAGTGGTTGACGATAAGATGAACCTTGAGAAACTGGCCGATGCCAAGAATATGGGTTCGAAATTCCTGAAAGATGCCCCTGTGGCCATCGTGGTACTGGGCGACCCTATGCAGAACGATTGCTGGGTAGAGGATGGCTCGATAGCAGCTATCTCGATGCAGTATCAGGCAGAAGAACTGGGACTGGGCACTTGCTGGATTCAGATGAGAGGCAGAGGACTGGAGGACGGTACGACGGCTGACGAGGTGATTCGTGGCGTGCTGGGCATACCTGATAACTATAACTGCCTGTGCATACTGGCTGTAGGCCACTGGACTGACGAGCGCAAGCCGCAGGCAGAAGATAAACTAAAGTGGGAAAACGTACATTTAAACGAATTCTGATGATTAATTACGACTTGACAAAGATAAAGGTCATCATCTTTGATATCGATGGCGTGCTGAGCAGCGAAACCATTACGTTGTCAGAAGATGGCGAGCCTCTGCGCACGGTGAACATCAAGGATGGCTATGCGATACAACTGGCGGTAAAGTTAGGACTGCACATTGTAATCATGACAGGCGCGCACAATGAGGCGATATTTAAGCGCTACGAAGCACTGGGCGTAGAAGATATATTAACTGCCTGCAGAGTAAAGGTTATCATTTATGACGCTTTGAAGAGGGATCGCGGCTGGAAAGACGAAGAGGTGATGTATATGGGCGACGATATCCCCGATTTGGAGGTGATGCAACGTGTGGGCTGCCCTGTATGTCCGAAGGATGCCTGTCCTGAAATCAAAGAGGCATCGATCTACGTGAGCGATCGCATAGGCGGTCATGGCTGTGCGCGCGATGTGATTGAACAAACCCTACGTGCGCAGGGCAAATGGGTGATGGACAGAACAGCTTTCGGATGGTAATCTTAGCTAGTAATTCGCCAAGGCGGAAAGAGCTTCTGGCAGGACTGGGCATGCCTTTCGAGGTGCGCGTGATGGAGGGTATCGATGAGAGCTATCCAGAAGATTTGCCCGTATCGGAAGTAGCCCTCTATATCGCAGGCAAGAAGGCTGATGCTTATCGTGAGAAGATGGGTGATAACGAGTTGATTATCACCGCAGATACCGTTGTGATTGTAGACGATGAAATACTAGGAAAACCTCATGATAAGGCAGACGCGATACGTATGCTGCGACTGATTAGCGGGCGTACGCATCAGATAACCACAGGCGTTTGTCTGATTGCAAAGCATCAGGAAAGCAGATTCTCGGTAACCACCGATGTAACCTTTAAAGCCCTGAGCGACGAGGAGATAAATTACTACATCGATACCTACCAGCCCTTTGACAAGGCTGGTGCCTATGGCATTCAGGAGTGGATAGGTTACATTGGCGTAACTGGCCTTAACGGCAGCTACTACAATGTGATGGGCCTACCCGTACAGCGTATCTACACTGAATTGAAGAAGTTTTGATTAATCGTCGTCCTGCCCGCTCAGCATTTTCAAGGCGTCGTAATCGGTAGCACTCTTGTTGTAATCATCATCAGGAACATCGGGTATATCCATATAGCTTTCGTCATCGTCGCCAATTGGAGTCGTTTCGAAGGCTGACGATTCGATGGCGATCGTATCGGCTTTTATCTGCACTTTTTCTTTCTGGGGCTCGATATACTCGAATGCAGAGTCGGTTAAGTTTTCCATGTTTTGATGAAAGCGCTCTGACTCACTGCGACGACAACTGCCTAGAATCATCAGCAGCAGCAAGCCAAGCATAAGGACATTTAGTTTCTTCATAACTTATGGAATTTTTTAAATACGTTCTACTTGTTTTACGCCCTTTACAGTGCGCAGTTTACGGATTAATGTCTCCAGTCGGGAGGTATCTTCGAGCATCACCACGAGATTGCCGCTAAACAAGCCATCGTGGGAATCGATATTGATAGAGCGAAGAATCAGCTTTTCATCCTTCGAGATGATACTGGTAAGATTGTTCACGATACCGATATCATCATTACCAATCACGCGCAGGGTAATGCTATATTGCGATGAGCCCTTGCCGCTCCACTTGGCCTTTACCACGCGATAGCCATAACGGCGACGCAATTCAGGCGCATTCGGACAATCCTGACGATGAATCTTAATACCGCCACTGATCGTTACAAAGCCAAAGATCGGGTCGCCATAAATGGGATGGCAACAACGAGCCAACTGATAATCGAGCCCCTTCAAATCGCGATCGATCACCAAGGTATCGTCAGCGAGGTGCGCATTAAGATTTGAGAGTTTAGATTCGTCGAGCTCGAACTCTGCAGCAGAGCGCGCCACATTATCGCCCGTGATGGTCTTCTCACCCTCGCGTACCTCTATAAATTTATCGACTACCGTGTTTACGTCGAGCTGACCATCGGCAATGCTCTTATAAAAATCGCTCACCTCTTTATAACCCAACTTGCGGATGACATGGAACATGGTACTCTCATCGGGCTCTATCTTGCGATTCTTGAACTTGCGCTCCAGCATCTCCTTGGCAAAAAGACCTTCCTTCTGCTGGGTTTCCTTCAAAGCCAAACGAATCTTTGAACGGGCACGCGAGGTTTTCACTACATTGAGCCATTCCTGACGGGGCTTTTGCTGGGTAGAGGTAAGTATCTCTACCTGATCGCCACTCTTTAGTTGCTGACGGATGCTCACCACCTTGCCATTGATGCGGCCTCCGGTACACTGATTACCCAACTTGGAGTGGATATGATAGGCAAAATCGAGCACGGTAGCACCCACAGGGAATTTATGCAGATCGCCATGAGGGGTAAACACAAACACCTCGTCTTCGTAGAGATCCATCTTAAACTGATCCATCGCCTCCAAGCCCTCAGAATGCTCCAGCATCGAACGGATATTGGTAAGCCATTCGTCAAGACCCGTCTCGCCCTTCACGCCCTTATAGCGCCAGTGGGCTGCCACGCCCCGCTCGGCAATCTCATCCATACGCTCGGTACGGATCTGCACCTCTACCCACTTCTGTTCTGGGCCCAGCACCGTAATGTGCAGACTCTCGTAACCATTCGATTTAGGTACTGAGAGCCAATCGCGCAAACGCTTGGGGTTGGGCTGATACATATCGGTAACGATCGAGTAAGCCTGCCAGCACTGCATTTTCTCTTTATCCTCAGGACAATCGATGATGATACGGATGGCAAAGAGATCGTAGATACCCTCGAAGCCACACTTCTGCTTTTTCATCTTCTGCCAGATGGAATGAATCGACTTGGTGCGACCCTTGATATGACACTTGATGCCAGCAGCCTGTACCTTGGCCTCAACAGGTTTGATAAAGGCATCGATATAGGCATCGCGCGAAGCCTTTGTCTCGCTCAGTTTCTCACGAATCATATAGTAGGCATCGTGCTCCATATACTTCAATGAGAGGTCTTCGAGCTCGCTCTTCAATTTATAGAGACCCAGCTTGTGCGCCAAGGGAGCATACAGATAAGCAGCCTCTTGCGATACTTCCATCTTGGCCTCCAGATTCTTGGTATCGCGAATCTGGCGCATCAGGTTTACGCGATCGGCAATCATAATCAGAATCACACGCATATCCTCAGCAAACGAGAGCAAGAGATTACGGAAGTTCTCACTCTCAATGACGGGGTTCTTCTGATAGAGCTGCTGAATGCGATTCAGACCATGCAAAATGCGAAAGACTTGTGGGCCATACTCTGCTTCGACATCTTCGAGCGAAAGATGACCTTCTTCTATTTCGGGGATGAGGTGAACAGCCTGGATAGCATCGCCTTTTAAGCCGATTTCTTCTTCAAGAATCTCGGCTGTCTGAGCGGCCATCTGCTTCTTTTCCTCGTATGTAAACGCGAACAATTCTGCCATAATTTAATTTTTTCATTGCAAAGATACAATTTTCTTGGAATTTATGCGCATTTTTAAAGAAAAGTTTGTATTTTTGCCACACAAATCAACTAAATTCGTATTATTATGTTATCACAACAAGATCTAAAACAGATTGCTCAGAAGGGTATCACCCAGGAGCAGATTGAGAATCAACTGAATGAGTTTAAGACTGGTTTCCCATTTTTGAAGCTGGAGGCAGCCGCTGGAATCGGTAATGGAATCATTGCCCCTGATGCTGATGAGCGCAAGGCTCTGGAGGCAGCTTGGAATGCATACAAGGCAGAGGGCAAGCGCGTGGTTAAGTTCGTGCCAGCCTCTGGTGCTGCCAGCCGCATGTTTAAGAACATGTTTGCCTTCGTGGATGCTGACTACGATGTGCCCACAACCGACTTTGAGAAGAAATACTTCGACCAGATTGAGAACTTTGCTTTCTTCGATGCACTCGATGCAGCTTGCCAGAAGAATGAGGGCAAGGGTATCAAGGCGCTGATAGCAGAGGGCAACTACAAGGCTGTAGCCGCTAATATGCTAAAAGCAGAGGGACTGAACTACGGTCAGCTGCCAAAGGGCCTGCTGCTCTTCCATAAGTATCCCGAGGGTCCACGCACACCAATGGAGGAACATCTGGTAGAGGGTGCACTCTATGCTGCATCGAATGGCGAAGCACATGTTCACTTCACTGTATCTCACGAACACATGGAGCTTTTCAAGGCAAAGGTAGCTGAAAAGGCTAACTCGTTCGCTGAGAAGTATGGCATCAAGTATGATATCACCTTCTCTGAGCAGAAGCCATCTACTGATACCGTAGCTGCCAACCCCGACAATACACCATTCCGTAATGACGATGGTAGTCTGTTGTTCCGTCCAGGCGGTCATGGTGCACTGATCGAGAACCTCAACGAAATCGATGCTGACGTTATCTTCATCAAGAACATCGATAACGTAGTACCCGATCGCCTGAAGCCAGAGACCGTAGAGTGGAAGCAGGTAATTGCCGGTGTTTTGGTAACACTGCAGAAGCAGGCATTCGAGTATCTGCGCTTGCTGGATGCTGGTGCTACTGATGCTCAGCTTGAGGAGATTGCCAAGTTTGTAAGTGAGAAGCTTTGCACAGATGCCAAGGGCAAGAAGGCCGATGCTGCTTATCTGCGTGAAAAGCTGAATCGTCCTATGCGTGTATGCGGTGTTGTAAAGAATGTGGGCGAGCCTGGTGGTGGTCCATTCCTTACATATAATCAGGATGGCACGGTATCATTGCAGATTCTTGAGAGCAGTCAGATTGACACCAACAATGAGGCTTATATGAAGATGTTTACCCAGGGTACACACTTCAACCCAGTAGATTTGGTTTGTGCCGTGAAGGATTATCAGGGCAAGCCATTCAATCTGCCTGAGTTCGTAGACAAGACCACTGGTTTCATCTCTTCTAAATCAAAGGCTGGTAAGGAGTTGAAGGCACTGGAGTTGCCAGGTCTCTGGAATGGTGCGATGAGCAATTGGAGTACCGTCTTCGTAGAGGTTCCTCTGGGCACCTTCAATCCCGTGAAGACCGTTAACGATCTGCTGCGCGAGCAACATCAGTAAAAACAAAAATCCCAGCCAAAAAGTAGACAGTTAGTAATAATATGGTAAAGATCTCGAAAGAGGCCGCACTCGAATATCATGAGAGTGGAAGGCCTGGAAAAATTGAAGTAAAGCCAACCAAGGCTTATCGTACACAAACAGATCTGAGTCTCGCATACTCTCCAGGTGTGGCATTCCCATGCCTGGAGATTCAGGAGAACCCGGACAATGCTTACAAATACACAGATAAGGGTAACCTTGTGGCTGTGATATCGAACGGTACAGCAGTGCTGGGACTGGGTGATATCGGTGCTATGAGCGGTAAACCCGTGATGGAAGGTAAAGGATTGTTGTTCAAGATTTACGGTGGTATCGACGTGTTTGATATCGAAGTAGCAGAAAAAGACCCCGAGAAATTCTGTGAGGCCGTTGAGCGCATCGCTCCAACTTTCGGTGGTATCAACCTTGAGGACATCAAAGCCCCTGAGTGTTTCTACATCGAGGATCGCTTGAAGAAGACACTTGACATCCCCGTAATGCACGACGACCAGCATGGTACAGCTATCATCAGTGCTGCTGGTTTGAAGAATGCGATGGAGGTGATTGGCAAGGACATCAGCAAGGTGAAAATCGTTGTAAATGGTGCTGGTGCTGCTGCTATCTCTTGTACCAAACTCTACATGGCCATCGGTGCCCAGAAAGAGAACATCGTAATGCTCGACTCTAAGGGCGTTATCTCTACAGAGCGACAGGATTTGAACGAACAAAAGAAGTTCTTTGCAACCAATCGCACAGATATCCACACGCTGGAAGAGGCTGTAAAGGATGCCGATGTATTCGTAGGCTTGTCAAAGGGTAACGTGCTTTCTAAGGATATGGTAAAATCGATGGCAAAGGATCCCGTAATTTTTGCCCTCGCCAACCCTGTACCCGAGATTTCTTACGAGGATGCCATGGATGCTCGCCCCGATGTGCTGATGTCAACAGGACGTACCGATTATCCCAACCAGATTAATAACGTCATCGGATTCCCTTATATCTTCCGTGGCGCACTCGATGTGCATGCAACAGCTATCAACGAGGAGATGAAACTGGCTGCAGTACATGCGATTGCTGACTTGGCTAAACAGCCTGTACCCGATGTGGTTAACGATGTTTATAAGGTAAACAATCTCACCTTCGGACGTGACTACTTTATCCCGAAGCCTGTAGATCCTCGCCTGATTACAGAAGTGTCATCAGCTGTGGCCAAGGCTGCTATCGAAAGTGGCGTGGCTCGCAAGAAGATTGAAAACTGGGATGAGTACAAGCGTTCGCTTACGGTGCTGCTGGGTCAGGAAACCAAACTTACCCAGAAGCTCTACTCTACCGCAATGGCCCATCCTCAGCGTGTGGTATTTGCAGAGGCTGTTCACCCCACCATGCTGAAAGCTGCTGCTGTGGCCCATGCAGAAGGTATCTGTCATCCTGTTCTCTTGGGTAACGATGAGGTGATTACCAAACTGGCCAAGAAGCTCGATTTGAATATCGAGGGCATCGAGATTGTTAATCTGCGCCATCCTTCTGAGCAGGAGCGCCGTGAGCGTTATGCACGCATTCTCACTGAGAAGCGTCAGCGTGAGGGCTATACTTTCCAGGAAGCCAACGATAAGATGTTTGAGCGCAACTACTTTGGTATGATGATGGTAGAGACAGGTGAGGCTGATGCCTTTATCACTGGTCTGTACACCAAGTACTCGAATACCGTAAAGGTTGTTAAAGAGGTGATTGGTATCCGTCCTGAGTATAAGAACTTTGGTACCATGCATATCATCAACTCGCCAAAGGGCACCTTCTACATTGCAGATACGCTGGTAAACGAGAATCCGGATTGTGATACGCTGGTTGACATCGCCAAACTGGCTGCGACTGCAGTACGCTTCTTCAACGAGAAGCCTGTCATCGCGATGGTAAGTCACTCTAACTTTGGTAGTAACCAGAGCGATGGTGCCAAGAAGGTGAAATATGCTGTTCAGAAGATGCAGGAGCTCTATCCTGATCTGCCTATCGATGGTGAGATGCAGTTGGGCTTCGCACTCGATAACGAACTGCGCGACGAACAGTATCCATTTACCAAGGTAAAGGGTAAGCAGGTTAACACATTGGTATTCCCCAACCTTACTTCTGCACGCTCATCATATAAGATGCTGCAGATGCTCGGTGCTGATGCTGAAATCATCGGTCCGATCCAGATGGGACTTAACAAGCCTATCCACTTTATCGACTTCGGTGCTTCTGTACGCGATATCGTAAACATCACGGCTGTGGCCAGTATCGATGCTTACGTGGAGAAAATCAAAAATAGGCTGTCAGCTATTCAATAAGCACTGACACCTTATTATATATATAAGAGCTGCATCACTCACGGTAGTTGATGCAGCTCTTTTTGTGTCCGAGCACAAGAAATTTGTACATTTATGACCATTTGACTTGATTTATATCAATTAAGTGACAAAAAGAAAGGATTTTGAAGAAAAAATTAATAAAATGTTTGTTATTTCAGATTTTTGATGTAATTTTGCAACCACAAATCTTATAAACAAGTTCATTAATAACAAAAAAAGAAAAAATTATGAATGCAGCAAAAGTTGTTGAGGATCTGAAACAGAGATTCCCTAATGAGCCCGAGTACATCCAGGCAGTTTCTCAAGTACTTCCTACAATTGAGGAAGAGTACAACAAGCACCCCGAGTTTGAGAAGGCAAATCTGATTGAGCGCCTTTGCATCCCCGATCGTGTGTGCGAGTTTCGTATTACTTGGGTAGACGATAAAGGTAACGTGCAGACGAATATGGGTTACCGTATTCAGCACAACAATGCCATTGGCCCGTACAAAGGTGGTCTCCGTTATCACAAGTCTGTAAACCTGGGTATCTTGAAGTTCTTGGCTTTCGAGCAGACCTTTAAGAACTCTCTGACTACCCTTCCTATGGGTGGTGCCAAGGGTGGATCTGACTTCTCTCCTCGTGGTAAGAGCGATGCTGAGGTAATGCGTTTCTGCCAGGCATTCATGAATGAGTTGTATCGCGTGATTGGTCCTGATGAGGATGTTCCCGCTGGTGATATCGGTGTTGGTGGCCGTGAGGTTGGTTATCTCTTCGGACAGTACAAGAAGCTCACTCATCAGTTCCAGGGTGTGCTCACAGGTAAGGGTCTGAGCTTTGGTGGTTCACTGATTCGTCCTGAGGCTACTGGTTATGGTTGTGTTTACTTCCTCACCTCTATGCTCGCTACCCGTGGTATCGAACTGAAGGGCAAGAAGGTGCTGATCTCTGGTTCTGGTAACGTAGCTCAGTATGCTACTGAGAAGTGCATCCAGCTTGGTGCTATTCCTATGACTCTCTCTGACTCAGACGGTTACATCTATGATCCAGATGGTATCACTCAGGAGAAGCTCGAGTATGTTAAGGAGCTGAAGAATGTTGAGCGTGGACGTATCAAGGAGTATGTTGAGGAGTATCCAACAGCTAAGTATGTAGCTGGTGAGCGTCCTTGGCACGAGAAGGCTGATATCGCTCTGCCTTGCGCTACTCAGAATGAGATCAATGGTGAGCAGGCTCAGGCTCTCGTAGACAATGGTGTAATCGCTGTTGCTGAGGGTGCTAACATGCCTTCACTGCCTGAGGCTATCAAGATCTTCCAGGAAAACAAGCTGTTGTATGCTCCTGGTAAGGCTTCTAACGCTGGTGGTGTATCAGTATCAGGTCTTGAGATGTCACAGAACTCAGAGCGCCTGAGCTGGACTTCTAAGGAGGTTGATGACTATCTGAAGCGCATCATGGCCGATATCCACGAGAACTGCGTGAAGTATGGTACTCAGGCTGATGGTTACATCAACTATGTAAAGGGTGCTAACGTAGCAGGCTTCATGAAGGTTGCTAGTGCTATGATGGCTCAGGGCATTGTGTAAAACATTAAACATTAAACATTAAATAGAGGGCTGATTCGAAAGAGTCGGTCCTCTTTTTCTGTTAATAATCATTAAATAATTGGCTGCAATTTAATGTTTAATGTTTAATGTTTAATATTCTTTGTACCTTTGCAGCCGCTTTGTCCCCCGTAGGGGGAAATAGGAGTCGGAACAGACGCTTGCTCCTATCAAATATTAACCCTTTAAAGATGGCCTGATAAACGTCTGTTCAGGTCTCGCCCCGACAAACAAACGAGGGGCAACAATTTATTTTTTATTATGTCAGAATTAACAAAGAACGTTAAGCCACTCGACGATTTTAATTGGGACGAGTTTGAAAATGGCACTACCGCTGGTGTTAGTAAAGAAGAGCTTGACAAGGCGTACGACGAAACCCTTAACAAAGTAGCTGATCATCAGGTTGTTGATGGTACTGTTATCTCTGTAGACAAGAAGGAAGTCGTTGTTAACATCGGTTACAAGAGCGATGGTATCATCCCCGCTTCTGAGTTCCGCTACAATCCTGATCTGAAGATCGGTGACAAGGTAGAGGTTTACGTAGAGAGCGCTGAGGACAGAAGGGTCAGCTGATCCTTTCTCACAAGAAGGCCCGCATGAGCCAGTCTTGGGACAAGGTTAACGAGGCTCTCGAGGCCGATGCAATCATCCAGGGTTACATCAAGTGCCGTACAAAGGGTGGTATGATTGTCGATGTATTCGGCATCGAAGCATTCCTTCCTGGCTCACAGATCGACGTTCACCCCATACGCGACTACGATCAGTTCGTTGGCAAGACTATGGAGTTCAAGGTTGTTAAGATCAACAACGAGTTCCGCAATGTCGTTGTATCTCACAAGGCTCTTATCGAGCAGGAGCTCGAGGCTCAGAAGAAGGAGATCATCGGCAAGCTTGAGAAGGGTCAGATTCTTGAGGGTACCGTTAAGAACATTACCAGCTACGGTGTATTCGTAGACCTGGGTGGTGTTGACGGACTCATCCACATCACAGACCTGTCTTGGGGCCGTGTAGACGATCCTCACAAGGTTGTTGAGCTCGACCAGAAGATCAACGTTGTTATCCTCGACTTCGATGATGAGAAGCGTCGTATCGCTCTTGGTCTGAAGCAGCTCACTCCACATCCTTGGGATGCTCTGGATGCTGACCTCAAGGTTGGTGACCACGTTAAGGGTAAGGTAGTTGTTATCGCTGATTACGGTGCATTCGTAGAGGTTCAGCCTGGTGTTGAGGGTCTGATCCACGTATCTGAGATGTCTTGGAGCCAGCACCTCCGTTCAGCCCAGGAGTTCCTGAAGGTTGGTGACGAGGTAGAGGCTGTCATCCTGACACTCGACCGCGATGAGCGTAAGATGTCTCTCGGTATCAAGCAGCTCCGCGAGGATCCATGGGAGGCTATCGAGGCTAAGTATCCTGTTGGCTCTAAGCACAACGCAAAGGTTCGCAACTTCACCAACTTCGGTGTATTCGTTGAGCTCGAAGAGGGTGTTGACGGTCTGATCCACATCAGCGACCTCAGCTGGACTAAGAAGGTTAAGCATCCTTCAGAGTTCACAAAGGTTGGTGAGCCTATCGATGTAGTTGTTCTCGATATCGATAAGGAGAACCGTCGTCTCAGCCTTGGTCACAAGCAGCTCGAGGATAATCCTTGGGATGTATTCGAGGCTAAGTACACTGTAGGTTCTATCCACGAGGGTAAGATTACAGAGATGCTCGAGAAGGGCGCTGTAGTAGCACTTGAGGAGAATGTAGAGGGCTTCGCTACTCCTAAGCACCTCGTTAAGGAGGATGGTTCACAGGCTCAGGCTGGTGAGACTCTCCAGTTCAAGGTAATCGAATTCAACAAGGATTCTAAGCGTATCATCCTCTCTCACAGCCGTACCTTCGAGGATCCCGCTCGCGAGGAGAAGAAGGCAGCTGCCAAGAAGGCTCGTACAGCTAAGAAGGAAGAGGGTTCAAAGATTGAGAATGTTGCAGCTAGCACAACTCTCGGCGACCTCGATGTTCTTGCTCAGCTCAAGGCTCAGATGGAAAAGGGAAGCAAGTAATTGTTCTCTAACATACATCACCAATCCCTCGGCATGCTCTGCCGGGGGATTTTTCTTTTTGGCACACTATTTGCATAATTCTTGGAAAAGTAAAAAAAGTAAAAAGGTAAAAAAGTAAAACTATGCAAAAAGGTAACATCGGGGTTACAACCGAGAATATTTTCCCCGTCATCAAAAAGTTTCTCTATTCAGATCATGAAATCTTCCTTCGCGAGATGGTAAGTAACGCTGTAGACGCTACTCAGAAAATGAAAACCCTCGCTCAGCAGGGCGAGTTTAAGGAAGATTTGGGCGACCTTACTGTACGTGTGAACTTCGATGCTGAGAAAGGCACTATCACCATCAGCGACCACGGTATCGGTATGACCGAGGAGGAAATCGATAAGTATATCAATCAGATCGCTTTCTCTGGCGTTTCAGACTTCCTCGAGAAGTACAAGGATAACGCCAACAATATCATTGGCCACTTCGGACTGGGTTTCTATTCTTCTTTCATGGTTTCTAAGAAGGTAGAGATTATCACCAAGAGTTATAAGGAAGGCTCAAAGGCCGTTAAGTGGAGCTGCGATGGCAGTCCTGCTTATGAGATCGACGATGCAGAGCGCGAGGATCGTGGTTCGGATATCATCCTCTACATCGACGACGATTGCAAGGAGTTCCTTGATAAGAACAAGCTCGAAGGTCTGCTCAACAAGTACTGCAAGTTTATGGCCGTACCTGTAGCTTTTGGAAAGAAACAGGAATGGAGCAGCGAGGAAAAGAAGATGGTTGACAAAGATGAGGACAACATCATCAACAGCGTAGAGCCCCTGTGGACAAAGACACCTTCAACGCTGAAGGACGAAGATTACAAGAGCTTCTATCGCACCCTCTACCCCATGAGCGATGAACCACTCTTCTGGATTCACCTCAATGTAGATTACCCCTTCAATCTTACGGGTATTCTCTACTTCCCAAAGATCAAGTCAAACATCGAATTGCAGCGTAACAAGATTCAGCTCTATTGCAATCAGGTATTCGTAACCGATCAGGTAGAGGGCATCGTACCAGAGTTCCTTACCCTGCTGCATGGCGTTATCGACTCTCCCGATATCCCTCTGAACGTATCTCGTAGCTACCTGCAGAGCGATCGCGAAGTAAAGAAGATCTCTACTTATATTACTAAGAAGGTGGCCGACCGTCTGAATTCTATCTTCAAGGAAGACCGTAAGCAGTACGAGGAGAAGTGGGACGACCTGAAACTCTTCATCAACTACGGAATCCTTTCTGAGGATGGTTTCTACGATCGTGCTAAAGACTTTGCACTGATGAAAGATACCGAGGGTAAGTTCTTTACTTTCGAGGAATATAAGAAGCTTATCGAGGCTAACCAGAAGGACAAAGACGACCAGCTGGTATATCTTTACGCTACCGATAAAGAAGAGCAGTATTCTTATATCAAGGCTGCTGAGGATAAGGGTTACTCAGTGCTCCTGCTCGATGGCCAGCTCGATGTTCCTACTATCCAGACGCTTGAGCAGAAGTTCGAGAAGAGTCACTTTACCCGTGTAGATGCCGATATCATCGACCGCCTGATCGTAAAGGCCGATGCACCAAAGTCTGACCTCAGCAGCGAGCAGTCTGACAATCTGTCAGCCGTATTCCGTACTCAGATGCCAAAGATCGACAAGGCTGAGTTTATGGTTCAGGTAGATGCCCTTGGAGCCGAGGCGCGCCCTGTAATAATAACCCAGAACGAGTATATGCGCCGTATGAAGGAAATGAGCCGCTTCCAACCTGGCATGAATTTCTATGGTCAGATGCCCGACAGCTTTAACATCGTGCTCAACAGCGACCACCCACTGGTTAAGAAGGTACTTGCAGATAGCGAGGCCGCTACAGCCGAAGCCTTGAAGCCTATCGACTCCGAGCTGAAGGGACAGGAGGCACGCTTAGCAGCTATCCGTCAGCAGCAGGATAAGAAGAAGTACGACGAGCTTACCCAAGAGGATAAAGACCAGAAGGCCGAGGCTGAGAAGGCCGTTCAGGAGCAGAAGGATAAGAAGCAGGCTGTAATAGCCGAATATGCAGCCAAGAACGACATCGTTCATCAGCTGATTGACCTTGCGCTCCTGCAGAATGGTATGCTAAAAGGCGAGGCTCTTGATAAGTTCCTGAAACGAAGCGTAGACCTCATAAAATAAAGATAAAGGCTCCCAAATCGGGGGCCTTTACTTTTACCTGATAGTTAGCCAAACTGGTTCATCTCGGGCTTTGGCTTCTACGATTTTCTGCTTAACCTCATAGAGCCATTTGCGCGATTCGAACAGCCTGCCCACCTGCTGATTTCTGCCTACCAAGATGCAGCCAGCTGTGTCCTTAGCCGTATTGCCTGCATGGATGCGAATGCCCTTAAAGAGGTGGTAAAAATCGGGACCTCCGAGCAGCACTGGGAGCCATGCATTAAACTTGGGGCTCCATGTAATCACCACCGCGTAGCGACCTTCGGGAATGGCAAAGGGCTTCAAACTCTGCACTTTCGCTGGAGAACGGAGCACGGCCTCTTTCGAAACCGTCGTTTTCAGTTCGAGTGCTGTTGGCTCCAGCGTATCGCATAAATACATCTCTTTCTCCCCTGCCAGATACTCATCATCCGTACGCTCTTTTACGTATAGCCTGCCTATAGTATAGGCCTTACGTTTTGCAATTCTTTTCAATATCAGTTCCATATTCTGAAATTTAATCTTTAACGTTTCTGAAATTTAATGTTTAATCTACCTTAATGGGACGTTGGGACGATGGGACATTGGGACGTTTTCTTCCAGTGCTGGCGGTCTACTGGTTCTATCCAGCCATCCCGTTTCCAACGCATAATGATATTGCGGAGTCCGCTATCAGAGCAGTCGTGCTTCAGGGCACGCAGATCGTCACGCGAGAAAGAAGGTGCTAACTGGTCAAAGATAGAATGGTTTACGCCATAGCGCTGACATTCATCCTGAGCACTTACATACTGATTCTGCAACACGCTGCCAAACACCTTTATCTGTTGCTGCAGGCAGTAATCGGCCATCATCAGCGCAAAGTCGAGACAAGCCTTCGACTCCTTCTCCTTACCAGAAAGCAGATGGAAGATAACACCGCAACGGAATCCGATAACAGCTGCACGTTTACGGTAGGTATCCTTTACGTGGTCGATATCCTTAGCAGCCTCTACGCGCTTGGCCTCTACCCAGTCCTCAATGGCCTTACGCAAACGGGGCACATCTATCAGACCACTGAAACTGCGCAAACGAGTAACCGCCTCTTGAATCTTGGCCTCATCCTCAGCTGAACGACGCTTGAACTTAGGCATCTTCGAGAACGAAGAATCAGGCATCTCGGCCACAAGGATTCGCGACGACAAACCATTCTCAACGTTATCGCTCTTGAAGCACTTTCGCAAGGCGCCGTCAGTACCCAGCATAGTCCAGTTGTAGGCAACCTTCACCACGCCCGATTCGGCTGCATCAGAGTTATAATCCTGACCCCACTCGCCTCGATCGAAACCCAAGCGATAGATGTCGTACTTAGAACTCCAAGAGCCGGCACCATTCGTCTTTCGGAGGGTATCGAGCTCCTCACCAAAACTATACAAGGTATGACCTGCAGAGTTCTTGAATCGCTTCAGGAGCGTAGAGCAAGAAACGGTTACGGGCACTTGTCGGATAAGTACATGAGGATCGTCGGGCGCTTTCTCATTAGCCTTACGACTTTTCTTTCGCTCCTTCCATTCTTCCTCACGCTTACGGGCCAAGGCATCTTCTTCGTCAAACTGGCGCTTCCAAACATCGATGGCATTCTTAACCACACTCTTGTTTGAAGCCTGGGCACCTCGGATGATGGCCATCAAACCAAGCTGATGGATGTTGCCATCGCAATACTCTACATCTACTTGGTCGGCATAAGCACCAGCTATCGGCATGATGCCAACGAGAACAGGCAAATGCATCGAAACGGGCACACCGACAAGACTTTCACGAAGTCCGATAGGCAGATTCTTCACATTAACCTTTACGCCCGTCTCTGCAGCTGTAGCCTCGGCATCGTCGATTTCATCAGAAGAAATGCCAAGTTCGAGCGCATCGATTATCTGCTGCATCAACTTACTGATACCCTTGGGCTCTTCCTTGCAAGCAGAGTCGATAACCGACTTGATTTCTGTGTCAGAGAGTCCGAAGCGAGGCATGATCTGAAACAACACCTCTTTCTTATTATCGCAGATAGCTCGGAGATTAACGGCCAACTTATGGAGCTTAACGTTTCGCTCGCCCTTAGCTGGCTCACCGCCATTTCGTCGCCACCACTCAGAGATAATGTCAGCGTAAGGAATACCCTTGAATTCTAGGGAGATATTTTGGTCTAGGGAGTTATTTTTGTCTAAGGAGTTTTTATTGTCTAAGGAATCAAGGAATTTAGGATTTTTTTCTATAGAAAAAATATCATCCTCAGAGACCTCGAAGAGCTTAGCACTCACGTAGCGCGTATGGCTCTCAGGTACCATATAGATACACCTCGAAACATCCTTCACAGCGGCATCTGGTGTGAATCCTGTAGCCTCTTTCATAAGCTCCTGAGCCTGCTCTACTGTCATACCATTTGGCAACTCTACCAATACGTGCGTACCCCTACGAACACTCTCCTCAATTAGCAGTGGTACTAATGGTGACTTCTCCAATAGTCGGGCCTTGATTTCATCCGTATGGCCCTTCTCGTCGAAGTCGAGCATCAAGCGGTTCAAAGGCTTGATGGCGTCGGCTATCGAACGATGATTATTCTTAAACTCAGCGCAATGAGGGGTCCAGACAGGCAAACGATGTTTCAACTCCTCGTCACCTTTCTCTATACGCGCGCACATCTCGGCCAACCAAGGCTCTCGGCGCAGACGCTCCCAATCTTCCTTGTTGGCTGGTGGGCAAGGAGCACCATGCCCCTTGCCAATACATGTAAAATGAATAGTGCGAACTATTGTTGATTCCATATTGTTTCCTCCTTTCGTGTTTTAAAGTAAGACATAATTTGATCGGCTTCTTCCTGATAAAGTGCCTTAGTGAGGGCTAGCCCATACTTCTTTGGGAACTTGAAGGTTACGTAAATGTACTCCTTATCCAAACGGCGACGCAAACCATTGGCTGTTACCTCAAAAATTGGGCGTGTCATCTTTACGGCTCCGTTAAGAGTTTCGAAAAGTGTCTCGTGTTTCGGACCGTTGGCTCCTACATTGTAGCGTTTTACTCGGGTACGACCATCGACATCTACCGAGATACCACCTTTGTAACTTACGCGCTCTCCGTTGGTTACTTGCTTCTCATTCTCCCACGGACAGGGATAAATGTTGATATCACCATTGGTCTGAAAGTTAATACTACCGTCCATCTTTACGGCTTGCTGCAAAATCTGTTTTTTGAAATTTTTCTTAATCATCTTTTCTGAATTTTAGAGAGCGAAGTTTCAGAAGGGTGGCCACCTTTCTTGTAATAGAAATCTCGCGAGACTCCGTTCACCTCAACTCAGAGTTAAATACTATTTGACTAGCCTATTAAGTCCTGTTACCAAATGAGAACGGGCGCCAGTTTTTATTCCCGTTTTGGTAGTTACACTGGTTAATCAGTGCCATCTGCCTACGTGTCTGTTGAGCTTTGAGTGCTCGGCTGTAGTTTGTAATCTTCAAATGTTTGATACTCATAATCCTTTTAATTTTACTTGTTATACTTTGATTCATGGATGCGCTCTTTTCGAGTCAGCTTCCATAATCTACGAAAAGGACCATTTTCTTCGGGTAATCGTTCGGGAAAACATTCGGGAAAGCATTTTCAAACTCCAAACAAAGCAAAAAGGAAAAGCGGAACCCCTTGTAAATCAAGAGATTCCGCTTAAGCGATAACTTCCTAAAAATTATTTTGAGATTCCCGAAAGAATACCCGAAACTACGATTTTAGCGTAGATGAACATGTAAATCTTGATGGTCATAAACGTCATATTCATCCCTAAAATCTTCATCGTCGTCAACACCGCCATATTGCCAACGCTTAAGATCTACTTGGAGTATCTTCACGCATTCCAGCATCAGAGGTGAGGCTTTGCAGTTAGCTTTATCTCCCTTGTCAAGCCCTGTAAGCCACTTGCCCTTGGTATCCTTAAAATGACCTTCGAGTATAGAAGGAATTGTAAATCCATCGGGAACTTCAATAACATCTGCACCAACAAACATCTTAAATAGTTCCACTAGAGTACCCTTGCCAAACTTGCCCTTCCACGTCAATTCACAATCCTCGTCTCTCTTACCTGAGAAAAGTGCAGTGAAGTTGGCTTCGTAACCCTCTATTAATTCTTCATTAACCATTTTCTGATAGAGCACATTCAGATGTCCATCAGTTACTCCGCTCTTTAGCCCAAAAGTCATTGTCTCACGAGGCTTAGCAGGTTTCTTTGATTTCTTCGTATCAGATTTCTTCGTCTTTCCCAAAACCTGATCGTTTTTCTCTGCATGCTGCTCTAGCCACTCCATTGAAAGCATGCCAATGGTCTGAATCTTCAGTTTGGGTAGCGATAACTCTTTAATATCCCATATCTCCCTGACCACAGGTTCCACTTTATGGTCATAGATGTCCCAGTATTCATAGGTTAAGCCATCACCGATTCTCCTGAGCGCATTCTCACGATGAATACAGGCATCGGTAGCCGCAGAATCCAGAAGCTGTTGCTGTTGACTCAGCCAAGCAGCATCTTGTCTGAGAGCCGACAACCACTCGACTGCCGAGTCATAATCTACACGATTGTTACTCATCATAAGGCTTCGTCCTCCCTGCGCCACCAACCGTGCCCACACCATTCAGCATGAGCCATCAGATAGTTAAACTCCAGTGAATTATCTGCTATCCAGCCTTTTGCTAGATATTGAACGCGCACCTCACAAACTTTATCGGCAAATCGATTCAACACCTCTGCCGTGATACGCCTTACAGACTCAGGCTGCTCATTCCATGAAGAAGCATTGTAATCGTAGTCTTTCAGCACCAGCCTTCCTTGCAGTTCCTTATCCATATAATCATAGAGTGCCTGAGCGGCTTTCAGTACCCATTTATCAAACTGACGAGGCACCAAACCATATATCTCATCGTGAAGCATCACTAAGTCGGGTCTTAGTTTCAGCCTACGGCCACGCTGCCAATGACGCTCTATCCTAAGAATTGCATCGATGATTGTCTTCACATACGCTCGTGGGGGTATCTCCGTATTGTTCGGGTCATGAACCAAACAACCGTACTCAGAAGAAAACAACTCCGCAAGCTCATCTTGTGCAGGTTGGTAATGGGCAAAAGCATACGCAGAGGTTGCGAACTTCTTCATGATATAAGCCATGTGCATCGCTATTCGTTCGTATGGTGTAGTGGAGAGCCACTCCACAAGTTGTTTGTTTGTTACCCATAAAAGATTCTTGACGCCAAAGGCTTTTTTCAGGTCAAACGTAAAGTGCAAACCTAAATCGTGACATAATCCTGCCACCTCCAGTATCATTCGCAGTCGGCTCATTTCCTCATCTGTCAGCTTTTGCTGTTCCTTCATTGACAACAGCGGGTTTGGTGTATCAAACTCCTTCCTACCCTCGTCAGCCGTCCAGAATTCATCAGACAGATACAAGCCTAAAGGGCACGAACCGTTCATCTCAGTCAGCAACCGCTCTACCTGCGAGAGCCTGTAAGCTCTACGTTCTTCACCCTCCAGCAGACTACCCGCCAAGAGGTCGGCATCCTTGAAGAAAGTCTCTTCAGTCCAAGCCAGTAATTCCCTAGCTGTTTTTTTATGTGTCATAGTTTTCTTTTTACCTTATTATAACTAAGGTGCAAAGGTACTAAAAATTTTCGAAGCAACAGCATATTTTATGCACTTTATTACAAGAAAACTTTTGATACTTCGTTAAGTTTTCAAAAATCAGCTTTGCTATACTATAGTTTCTGTCTTGTTACTGCCAAATTCGGCTGGGCTTGCGTATTCTAAAATAATAAGGTGCCTCGTTTGAGACACCTTATTATTATATTACAACTCACGGAATCATGAGTTCACGTCAACCATTACCATAATGAGTCAAAAAAAACTGCCGTTGTCATATATTCCTTACCTTTATACTCATATCTGAAACGACAAGTAACTGGGGTGTGAATACCTAACAAGCCAATGGTTGTAGAATAGCTGACTGAAGATCCTCCAGCTACTTCAGCATTTACATCCATTATATTTCCTTCAGAACCAGTAGCTCCATCCACCAACTGCAGACTCTTTAGTTTCACTGTCTTAGTACTATTATTGGTAAAAATCCATCCTAGTGAACTTCCGTATTGAATCAAATTATTTACCATCATAATCGAACTAGCTCCTGATCTAGCAGTAATAAATCCAGTAATATCTTTTACGGCAACTGTCGCCTTTGCCGAAAACTTTCCATCAGCCGTTTTGACAGTAATGGTTGCATTACCCTTACCTATGCCAGTAACAACGCCACTACTATTAACTGTTGCTACAGAAGTATTGGAAGAACTCCATTTAACAGATTGGCCAGTGTTGTTAGTAAGTTGTAAACTATATGTATCATCTTCCATCAGTGCTATTTCAGTAGGACTAATAGATAGTGAATGTATCTGATTAATTATAATTGTTTCCGATGTATCCCAATTAGGATTTGCACTTTCAAGATACACTACGCCCTTTCTCGATTCTGTTGAATTAAGATTAGCATCTATTTTTAACTTGAGAGAATAGTTTCCTTCGGAAATCTTTGTAACACCTTCATTTTTTATCCATGAGTAATCAGTCTTTACAATTACATCCACATTAGAGGTAAAAGGAATTTCAAGAACCCCACCATTATCGTAAACAGTAAACTCATTGTTTTCTAATTTGATGCGTGGAGTAAACTTTTGAGTAATCTTAAACGTATTTAATACTTCAGAATCTGCATTCTTGAGTTTAACATCAGCATTTCGTTTATCTCCGGAATCGTTCTTAGATGCAGTAAAACTAAGTGACGATGTAGATAAGCCTCTACTTCCTGCTTTATAAGTCAACCAATTACAATCAGATGGTATTTCCACTGTATAGTTTACATTACTCTTAATATCAATTGTAATAGAACCACCTTCTTCAGGTATGGAATATGATTGTTTATCAGTAATAACAACATCCTTTTGTTTTTGGATTACGTTAAAACTTAATGATGATTTATTGTCCTTTAAATCTTTTAGTGTTATAATAGCTTTACGATCTTCAAATCCATCAGATCCATCAACTGATAAAAGAATTGTTGAGCTCACCACATCAATTTTCCCCCTACACCATGATTCACTTGAAGAAATAGTTAGAGGGGATAAATCGGCAGCTTTTCCTATTTTTATTTCTTTCAAACCTCCTGCTGCATCAATCGCAACATCACTTATAGATGCGCCAACAAGCGGACTTTCGTAACTTTCGTCTTTGCTACATCCGGATATAGCCATGCAAAGAAACAATAAAGCAGCTAAATAATTAATTTGTTTTTTCATTTTAACAAAGAATAAAGGATTAATAAATTTGTTTTAGTTGAATATAAAAACGTGAGCTAGTTACTTCGCTTACGTTTCTGAGGTATCGGCAAACACCTAACTGCAATAAACGAGTAAAAGCCCACGCCATACGGCGCGAACCATCTACTTTACTCTCGCAGTTTCCTCTAATTTTGCCGATTTTCAGAAACAAGAATCAAAGCGGACGCTTCACAATATGTCTGTTACAATATCTTTGTTATGTTACCATACGCAGTTTGTTTTAGGATTATACATTATTATATATCACACTTCCAGCTGTTACGCTGCTCTCTCATAAATCAGTATTTTATCACGATCGGCACTTTCACGGGCAAAAGGCATCAGGCCACCATCGGTTATCAAATCTACATCGCGACCAATGAGATTCTTCAAGTCCTCGTACATGCCACTCAATGTGAAAAGACTAAAATGCTGTGACTTGTCAGGCAGAATCAGTATGTCAACATCGCTATCCTCGCGCTCTTCTCCTCGCGAAAAAGATCCGAAAATCCAAACTTTCAAAACGGGTTGCGTCTTGAAGTAGTCAGCGATCTGTTGTATCATTTCCTGCTTCGTCATATTCCCTCTATCTATTTTCTGTTTGCAAATATAGAAACTTTTTCTGAAATCGCCAAACTTTCAGAATAATTTTTGCATTACGAAGGCTTACATGGGCTAAGACCCTACATAACACGACTTACGAGAGCTTTCACCATGAGAAACAAAGAACATGCGTTAATTTATCACAAAACTATAGTTTAGGAATGTAACACTGGACGTTATTTAATACTTATAAGCAAAACATAAGCAAGAAATTATGGAGAAACAAGAAAGAGAAATAGACCAGCAAGTGAAAGAGCTGGCAAAGAAATTGGAACCGTTTATCCAGCAAATGGAGGGGCTATACGTGCAGGCTTATGCTGCATATAAGCCTTTGGTTGATGATATTTGCAGAAAGGAGGCTACCGAGAAAGAGGTTGGTTGGTTATTAACGTGGATGCTAGATTTTGCAGATGATGACAAAATGCTGTTGTTATACAGAAGAGTGTGCAGGGCTTATTGGCAGAAATATCCAGAGACCGTGGCTTACTATATAATGGAATATCGAAAGATGTATGACCCAGAAAGCCTTATCGGCACAGAGTATGAATATTTGCTCCATGAGGATGAAGAATTTGAGACAAAAGACGAATAATATAACATGGGAACTTCCGTTATAACAAATGAACCGTCCCCATGTTATACAAATCACTTCCTCATCAGCTTAGCGAACCAATCTTCATTAGGATAGAATCCGAAGAAAGTTTTACCATCGCCACCTAAATCCCAAGAACTCATAACCTCGAAGGATTTAATAGGAAGAAGATGATGCTTACCCTGATGTAATAACACATTCGCCTTGCGGCGAAACTTGCGGCTACTTGCCCGCTTTCCTTTCTTTTGCGACTTGCAACAACACCATGTGCCGCCTGGCATTCGCTTTCTACTTCTACTCATTGTCTCGTAAATGTTATGAGGCGACACGGATTGCTGTCTCATGCCGTCTCGGTTAAACATTACGAGGCTGTATATAGGATCTTTTTTTCATCCATATCTTATAATGCTAACTGCTTTGCTTTTAATATCTCCAGCATCTCTGCGGGAGTCACAACAATCGGCTTCTTGGGAAAATGCTTTGTGTTGCCGGTTACAAGATAAGCATCTTCTTTCGACATAGCCACCTCATAGTGGATCAGGAAAGAAGTCATCACTCAATACACGCTCGCCCCTAACACCGTTTGCCATTATGTGGTTGATAGCATCCTTTATCAGCTGTTCTGGTATATTGAACTTCTTGCGATGCAACACTTCCTTATACTCCTCAATGATTTCTTCACTATACATCGGTATAATGTCGTAATTCAACATAGCACTCCATACCTTTGCGGTTGGAGAATCCTGATTTTTAGTGATAAACGCCGACACTAATACGTTTGTGTCGATAACTGCATGTATCATACGCCAGCCTTCTCTCTTGCGGCTCTTTCTTCACGAGCCAGTCTGATTTCCTCGTTGATTTCGTCTAAAGTCATTTCTGGACGGGAATCATCGGCGAGTACACTTTCACGAAATTCCAGAAACCTTTTTAATGCAGGATTCTCAACCTTTGGTTCATTGAGTTCAATCTTGAATGGAATGCTGCGCGTTCTAACCACTGCATTGGCAAATATGTTCATTGCCGCGTTTGCACTCATGCCCATACGAGCGCAGAGTGCATCGAAATTCTGTTTCAACTGTGAGTCCATCCTCACTGTCATAGATACCTGTGCCATATTCTTATTGGTTTAATTGCTGCAAATATAATCATATTTATTTCAATATGCAATCATTATGACGTAAATTTATGTCTTTTTAATAATTCAAACGTCACAACGTCCCACGTCCCATCGTCCCATTAAGGTGGATGGAGATGTGGCAAGGAAGGGAGAAAGGTATATTATAAATATTATTATATTATAATATAATAATATTCTTATAATACTGGCGGTGCATGTTGGGAATAGCTTAATGGGACGGTGGGACGATGGGACACGGGACGTTACGGGATGACAATGGAGTGTTAAAAATGCGTTAACAGATTTTCACACTAGGCGGGCGCGAGGATTTGGAATCGCGATGAAAATGTTGTACCTTTGCAACGTCAATCAAGAGCGGTAGACGGAAGCGGAATTAAGGGTAAAAATTGCTAGGATTAAATCTAGAAATTGCGCGCATTAATAGTAGCAAGATTTTCTGTTAATAGCCGACCAGAAAGCCGATCGCGAGTGATAGCAAAAATATTAAACATTATCTTAACCATTAAAACATTAAAATTATGGCAATACGAGTAATTGCACAGCGCCGAGTGCTTAAAATCGGCAAGAATCCAGGGGCGAAGAAGTTCGTGATGCGTCCAGAGCTTTACACCTCGCTCACTGAAAAGAAGGTGTTTGCAGAAGCTGCTACCCACAGCGGTATCTCCGCAGGTGTGATCAAGGCGGCTTGGGATGCTGCAGGCGAGGTGATTCGCACGTGGGCTACCGAGGGCCACAGCGTACCACTGCCAGGACTGGGAACCATGCGCTTTGGTGTCCGCAGCAAGGCTGTAGAGAATCTGGAGGATGTAAAGACTGGTCTGATTACCACCCGTCGCATCGTGTTCACGCCCAGTGTCGACGTTAAGGACGAGCTGAAGAATACCAGCATCCAAATCACCTGCCTCGACGAAGAGGGCAACGTGCTGAAGCGTGTCACCTCTGATGACAACGGCAACATCGAGGACAACGAGAATACCGAGAACGGAAACAACGGAGGTAATTCCGGAGGCGGTGATAACGGTGGTGGAAGCCAAGTAGGCGACGACGATTAAACAAAAAAGAAACGGGAGGGAGGAGGGCACAACGGATTTTACGGATTAAACGGATTTTAAAAGACCACGAATTGAGCGAATTAAACGAATAGGTGCCGCAAGGATTCGTGAAATTCGTGAAAAATTAAGTTGCTGTGCGCAGCAAAAATTCGTAAAATTCGTAAAATTCGTGGTAGAAAAAGATTGCGTAACTTGAATTAAACATTAAATTTCAGAAAACTATGACGAAGAAGGAAACGATGAAGTGGATTTTGCAGTTGATAGCCTCTGTGGCTACGGCAATCCTGACGGCGCTTGGCGCTACGAGCTGCATGGGTTATTAAATGATACACATGCGGAAGAATGAAATCGGCAGGTCTCAAAAACATAGAGATCTGCCGATTATCTTATTTATTCAAGTTTCTCAAGTTGTTTTCTACCACGAATTTCACGAATTAAACGAATTTTTGACTATGTGATATTATCAATTATAACGAATTTTTCGAATGAATTCGTGTAATTAGATGCATATTCAGATGCATTATAATTCGTATCATTCGATAAATTCGTGGTCGTTATTATACATGCGAAAGTTGTATTATTTATATTATCTTATTTGGATTCCCTTAGCCGCTGCTTGTAGGCCTTGCGGAGTTTGCGCACTGCCTTGTCGCGAATTTGCCTTACGCGCTCGCGTTTCAGCTCCATATCCTCAGCTATCTCAGCCATCGTTTCGTGCTCCTGGTTAAGTCCGAAATAGGCATTGATAACCTGCGACTCACGCGCATCGAGCTGACTTAAAGCATACTCCACAGCACTCTCGATAACCTCGGAATGCACGCGCTCATCAGCCAAGGGCGCATCTTGATTAACCAACACCGACAAAAGGCTCATATTCGTGCGATAGCCCAACGGTGCATCTACCGACAGCGGCATGCTTTGCTGACGGGCTGCATCAACAGCCTTGGCATCCTTAGGCAACTGATAGAGCCCTGCCTGCTGATCGATGGCCTTCTCGATAGCCTGACGCACATGACCCACGGCATAATTTACAAAGCGCGTCCCCTTCGAGGCATCAAACTTAGAGGCAGCTTTCATCAACCCCATATTGCCCTCGCTCACAAGGTCTTCCATCGCCACGCCCTTGCCTTTATACTGACGGGCGATAGTTACTACAAAACGCAGGTTAGCCTCAACGAGTTTACCGACAGCCCGCTGGTCGCCCTGCAGAATCTTTTCTGATAACGCACGCTCTTCCTCGTCAGAAAGTAAAGCCTCCTTGCCTATCTCGTCGAGGTATCTGTTTAATACTGAATCTTCCATCATTTCTGTCTTTTTGTGCAAAGATACGAAAAAAGACATTATATACAAACAAAAAGAGAGAAAATCTTTCGATTTCCTCTCTTTAGTGATTCCGGCGGGATTCAAACCCACAACCTTCTGATCCGTAGTCAGATGCTCTATTCAGTTGAGCTACGGAACCAAGCGGCTCCTCATTTCTGATTTGCGGGTGCAAAGGTACGAAGATTTTCTGAACCGACCAAATATTTTCCTAACTTTTTTAGAAAAAAGTGGTTTTTCTTTCAAATCTTCTACTTTTCGCCCTTATATCTTCAGCTCTTTCAGGATTTCCGACATGCGCTGCATATTGCTGATACGCATGGGCACCAAAGGCAGGCGCAATACATTCTGAATAAAGCCCATTTCTGAGAGCATGGCCTTTACACCAGCAGGGTTGCCATCTACAAAGAGCAGAGAGAACAAGTCGGTAAAGCGATGGTGGATGGTTCGGGCTGGATCGTACTCGCCACGCATCTGCAAGCGAATCATCCTAGAGAACTCTTTTGGCAGAGCATTACCTATCACAGAAATCACACCTACGGCACCACAACTTACCATGGGGAAAGTCAACGAGTCATCGCCCGATATCACATCAAAGTCGTGAGGCTTGTTCTTGATAATCTCGTCTACCTGCTCCAGATTGCCACTGGCCTCTTTGATAGCCACGATATTCTTGCAATCGCGAGCCAGACGCACCGTAGTAGCAGCCTGCATATTCACGCCCGTACGCCCTGGTACATTATAGAGCACCACTGGCAACGAGGTAGCTGCGGCAATGGCCTTGAAATGCTGGTAAAGACCCTCTTGCGAAGGCTTGTTGTAATAGGGGCACACACTGAGCACACCATCGACACCACGAAAATCGCCCGTTTTCAGTTCCTCAACCACAGCGGCTGTATTATAGCCTCCGCAACCCATTAATATAGGTACGCGCGCCTGTACATAATCTACTACCAAATCCTTAATCTTCTGCTTCTCTTCCTTAGTCAGTGTTGGTGTTTCGCCTGTAGTGGCAAGAATACAGAAAAAGTCTGCACCATTGCTCAGCTGATAGTCAACCAGACGTATCAGTGCATCATAATCTACCGATCCGTCTTCCTTAAATGGGGTAATGAGAGCAATGCCCAGGCCCTTGAAAATATTGTGTACCATATATGATTTTTATCTTTTCGGGTGCAAAGATACACATTTTAAATGAAAATCGCAGCAAGTTGCTGCGATTTTTTCTATTTTTGTGTTATTCTGCTTTGAATAAATCCTTTATTCCACCAATCGAGCCTAGCAAGTTGGTAGCCTCGTAAGGCAGATAAACCGTCTTGGTCTTGTCGCCCTCTGCCAGCTCCTGCATCATCTGGATATACTTCTGAGCCAAGAGATAGTTGGCAGGATTAGTTGACTTGCCTACAGCCTCTGAAATCAGTTCGATAGCCTTTGCTTCTGCCTCGGCCTTACGGATACGCGCCTGAGCCTCACCTTCGGCTTCAAGAATGGCCTGCTCTTTAGCAGCCTCAGCTTTGTTTACGATAGCTGTACGCTCACCCTCTGAGGCCAGAATCTCTGCGGCCTTCTGTCCCTCGGAAGTAAGAATCTGGGCACGCTTGTTACGCTCTGCCTGCATCTGCTTCTCCATCGCCGTTAGCACAGAATCGGGAGGCGTGATATCCTGCAACTCTACGCGGTTCACCTTTACGCCCCACTTATCGGTAGCATCGTCGAGCACGGCACTCAGTTTCTTATTAATGGTGTCGCGCGAAGTAAGGGTTTCATCGAGTTCGAGCTCACCGATGATGTTACGCAGGGTGGTTTGGGTCAACTTCTCGATAGCATTCGGCAGGTTGTTAATCTCGTAAGTAGCCTTGAAGGGATCTACTATCTGGAAGTACAGCAGGGCGTTGATCTCTGTCTGCACGTTATCCTTGGTAATCACGTTCTGCTTAGGGAAGTCGTACACTTGTTCACGCAGATCGATGGTGGTAGAGTACATGTAGCGACCATGATTCAGCACCACGATCGACTTGGCACGATCGATAAACGGAATAATAATGTTGATACCAGGCTGCAGCGTGGCATAGTAACGACCCAGACGCTCTACAATCTTGGTTTCAGACTGAGGGATAATCACAAGTGCCATTTTGGCAAAGATAACCACAAGAACGATGATGGCTATCAGAATGTAAGTCATAATATCCATAACTATATTTACAATTTAGAAATTTAAGATTTACTATTTAACGATTTCTACTGTTATGATGGTCGATGCACGATCAATGACCACGACATTGCTGCCTTCGGGAATATCGGCCTCGCCAGTGGTTACAGCCTTCCAGATGTCGCCATCTATCTGCACACGCCCATAGCCGCCTGCTTTTACGGTCTCCACTACTCTACCCTGTCGCCCCATCAAGGCATCGGCATTGCTTACACGAGGATCTTCACCCTTATGCAGGTAGCGTTTAGCAAAGGGGCGCACGTATAACAAAGCAATGATAGTAAACACTGCAAAGGCAAAAATCTGCAGATAAAGGCTATCGCTCACTAATGCAGAAACAAGGGCTCCTAAGGCACCAATAGAGAAACAGATGATAAAGAAATCACCAGCCGTTAACTCCAGAATCAAGCAGATGACGGCTACTACAGCCCATACCTGCCACATGTGTTGCAACATATACTCTAACATACCTTATTTATTAAGTACTTTCTTTTTGTTAATGATATAAACACCCTTTGGCAAATTTCGCAGCTCGGAGGCCTTACCCACACGAACACCACGCATATCATAGACATCGGCATCGGGTGCATCTGCCTGAATAGCCTCAATCGCAGTATCATCTACCATGTGGAAGAGGTGTCTATACAATATACTTCCATCAACCCAATTCAGCCATTTAGTTTCCTTGCCATCAGGAATTCCAACAAGTATTGCATAGGTACTATTTGGGGTCAGATTCTCAAATTTAAATGGAATATCCACTGTTTCACCGAAAGCTATTTCGCATGTCTTGATAACATGCTGATCGACTTCATAAAGCTGTGTGTCCTTAACTTCAAAAGGGAAGATTCCAACTTTATCATTATAAGTTTCTGCGCCATAATTTGTGAGATGAACCGTGCCCTCCAGTGTTGTACCAACCACTTCGCTAGGTGATGTATAGTTAACCTTTGCACCTACCACTTCCATTTCCATGATTAATGCCGTACCTTCAACTGTAGCCTCAAACTCATAGAGCTTATGCCCAGTGCCATTCTCATAATCCTCACCTTCATGTGCAGTAGCGAGATAGAATTTGAAATGACCTGTACGCTGTGGTGTATATTCGAGCACCATATTGCCTGTAGTACCAGGATCGAGCCCGCATCCGCCACCACCAAGCAGCTGATACTTATCTAAACCCGCCTCTACACTGGCATTACCCCAAAGATATATCGGCAGGTTGGAAATGTCATTCAGGTTCGTTAAGTTGATGGTTATAGTAATAGGCTTGCCTAACTCTTTTTCTTCACCAAGTGTAACACTGTTCACCTTTATCTTTTCATACTCCTTTCCAATTTCCGTTTCAGAATCTTTTCCAATGGTCTCAACGGTCATAGTCGTGCCATTGATAGTCAATTCAAGATAATGGAACGTTGCACCGATACACCAATCCCAATCAGTCTTTCCATGCTCTCTGCTAAGCAACCTTAACTGATAGGTTCCGTCAGCCAATCCTTTACCAAAATCCAACGTACCACTGTAGATATAATAGCCTTTACCATACTCAATGCTTGCACCAATAAGCTCCTTCAACGAAATTTCTTTGATGATTTTTACCAAATCTTTGCCCCGATAAAGCGCAATGGCAGCATCATAATCACGTGACACTTCTGGTCTAGAGAAGTTATAGACTGTAAATGCCATTTGAGAGATTGTGAAATCTGCCGATGTCGATGAACGGACAAATTTATCCTTACCGTCTAAAACAGAGAAATCAGTTGTCTTAAAACGGGTTGTTTTTTCTAAAGTTGTTTCTGATGGTTGAACGCCCACAATAGCAGATTGGCTAATGTTATAGCCACTGGAACCGGCATTACCACCTGTACCTTGGTAATCGGGGTTAAGCACCGATACAAGAAAATAGTCATCGCTC